>JAUZRY010000110.1 GCA_030949995.1 Ardenticatenia bacterium | reverse complement strand
CCAAGAGGCTGGATGGCGGAATGGAGAGGTGGATCTCCTCCCTGGTGAGTGGAAAAGAAACACCTCCACTTCCGGGGTTTATCCTGCCCCAGTTGCCCCACCTTCTCCTCGAATTGCTGGGCAGCCTCCTCGGAGACGGTCACAGTCTCCACTTCGGGGGTGGGGGGTTGGGGTGATCTGGACAGCCCCGGGAGACCACAGGCGAGCAGGAACAACGCGATCAAACCAAAGAACGCCGAGAATCGACGCATGACCACCGACACCTCCTTTTCTGATAAACAAGGCTCGTGCTGTGACAATCCAGACAAATTGGCTCGCTACTTGGAGGCAATCCTCTTCGTGGCCGACGGGCCGGTCGAGATAGCCACGTTGGCCCACGTGCTGTCATGTGATACGGCCCAGGTTGAGGCCGGGTTACGGGCACTTGAAGCGAAGCTCGAAGGACGGGGATTGCGCCTACAACACCTGCGCCAGCGGGTCCAGATGGTCACGGCACCGGAAGTGGCGCCGGTGGTGGAGCGCTTTCTGGGATTGAACCTCTCGGCCAAGCTCTCCCCGGCGGCCTTGGAGACGCTGGCCATCATCGCCTACCGACAGCCCATCACCCGCGCCGAAATTGACCGCATTCGAGGCGTGCAGAGCAGCGGCGTGCTGCGCACCCTCGTGGCCCGCGAGCTGATCGAGGAGGTGGGGCGGCTCGACACCGTGGGCCATCCCATCCTTTACGGCACCACCTTTCGCTTCCTGGAGTACTTTGGGCTCAAGAGCTTGGACGAGCTTCCTCCCCTCGAGCCCGATGAGGCAGCCCATCTCTTGGCCGATTGGGAGGCTGAACGCGGCGCCCCCCGAACACCTGGCCACGATCATGACGCCTCCGGCACGCGCGAGTAACGTCCTGTGGGGGCACATTGAACAGCGCGCCGCGTGTGGCAGGGCGTGGCACCTGTGGGTAGCGATTCACGGCAAGGCCTCAAGAAGCCGGTCGATATCCTCCCACGTGTTGTAGAAGTGAGGGGCCACCCGGATGCCCTTCCCACGGGGCGAGACGACAACCCCGGCCGCTTCCAGCCGGCTCGCCACCTCCTCAGGAGAGGCCGACGAGGGACGAAATGTGACAATGCCGCTGCGCTCCTCGCGGCGCCCGGCGGGGGTAATCAGCTCGTAGCCCTTGGCCTGCAGGGCGGCCATTAGCTCCCCGGTCAAGTCGAGCACGTAGTCGGCAATGCGTTCCACCCCCACTTCCAGGAGCAGGGCGATGCTCTCCATGAGGCCCACTAAGCTCGGCCAAGAAAGCGTGCCCCACTCGAAGCGGGAGGCCGTGGGGCTGAGGGGCTGCTCATAGTCGAAGTAGTCATCTGGGTCTGCCGTGCTGAGCCACCCGTAGAGGCGGGGATCGAGGGCGTTCAGGTTGTCTCGCCGGCAGTAGAACAGCCCAGCCCCCATTGGTCCCAAAAGCCATTTGGGGCCACCTGTGGCGAGGAAGTCGATGTGCATGGCCTCCACGTCAATGGGCAAGACACCGGCGCCTTGGATGGCATCCACGCAGAAGCACACGCCCCGTTGCCGGCAGGCAGCGCCCAAGCGCACAAGGTCGTTGCGGTACCCGGTGTAGAACTCCACAAAGCTCACGGCCAACACCCGCGTGCGGTGATCCATGGCGGCCACCACGTCCTCCACCACGATGCGCCCTCTCCGGGACGGCACGCGCCGAATGGTGACTCCCTCGGCTTCCACGTTCTTCCACGGGTAGACGTTGGCGGTGAACTCCGTCTCCACTGTGACGATGTTGTCCCCAGGACGCCAGTCGAGGCCCCTGGCCACCAACAGCAGTCCCTCGGTGGTGTTGCGGGTGAAGGCGATCTCATCCGGTTGGGCATTGAAGAGCGCCGCAGCACGCTGTCTGTACGCCTGTACGGTTTCTGCAGGAGGATACGCCCGTGTGCCGTGGGCCTCCCAGTCGGCCACCCACCGGCGCATGGCGTCGGCTGTTCGCCGGTTGAGCGGAGCAACGGCTGCGTGGTTCAAGTAGGCGTACTGCTCGGTGACGGGGAATAACGCCCGGACGGCCGGGCTGCCAGGTGCGAGGGTCATGTTGGGTCTCCTTGGCGGCGGGATGTGGGAAGCATGGTGGATGTGAGTTGGCCGAGTGTTGTCGTCCACGCGCTGTCGTGCAGAGGATCGTAGCCAGGTGTGAGGAAGCGGCGCACGTAGAACGCCACCACGTCGGGCTTCTCCGAGGAGGACACATGGCGACACTCCCAGGCAGCCTCTCGCAGGAGACAGGCCGCCTGGGTCACGCGCATGAGGCGCTCCACCAGCCGTCGGGCGTGGGCGTGCATGTGCACCGGAGAGCCTATGGTCTCGCCCACCAGAGGACGAAGGCGGTCCAAGGCCACCTGTACGGCCCGCACTTCAGCGCGGAGGCGGGGCTCCTTCACCTCGGCCAGGATGCTCTCGAGCCGACGCCACACATGGTGCCCGATCTCCAGGCGGGCGAAGTCGCGCATGACCTGCAAGGCCAACACGTTAGGCGTGCCCTCCCACGTCTCCAGCACGAGCTGATCCCGGTAGAGGCGGGGCAGGACGGAGAAATCCTCGATGGTGCCGTTGCCCCCTAGTACGTCGATGGCCCTGTGGACGGCCTCGCCAGCGTCCACGGCGGTGGCGTACTTGTTGGCGTTCACCAGAAAGCGCCAGAACGCCCGCTCCGCTCCGTCGGCCAGGCCCAGTTCCAGGCGGTTGAAGAGAGCCGTCAGGTAGAACGTCGAGGCAACTGCCGCCTCAGTGAGAGCGCGGATGGTGACCAGATGTTCTTGGACCATCGGGTAGGCGGCAATGGGATGTCCGAAGGCTGTGCGGTGGACGGCAAACGTGGAAGCCTCCACGAGAGCACGGCGCATGATCCCGGCACAGGCCACGGCGTTGAGCCAACGGGAGGTGTTCAGCACCACGCCAATGGCGATCTTGTATCCCTCGTCAAGGCGCCCTATGGGCCACGCCAGGGCGCCATCGAAGTCCACTTCGGCCGTGGCCAGCAGGCGGGTCCCCAGCTTCTCCTTAAGGCGGCGGATGGAGAAGTGGTTGAGTGTCCCGTCAGGCAAGCGCCGGGGGACCAAGAAGCACCCCAGCCCACGGGTCCCCTCCGGCGCGCCCCGAGGGCGTGCTGTCATCAAAAACTGATCCGCGTCGATGACGCTGCAGAACCACTTCTCGCCCACAATGCGCCACACGTCGCCCGCGTCGTCCGCCGGCTCCGCCCGCACGATGTTGGCCCCCACGTCGGAGCCGCCCTGGACTTCGGTCAGGAATTGGGCACCACGGTGGGCACGATCATACTCTTCCTCCAACAGCGGAGGCAAATACTGGCCCTGGAGCTCGGGGGAACCGTGCCACTGCAACGCCCGCGCCAACCCCGCCGTGCAGGCGATGGGGCAGGCGTGGCCTCCTTCGCCCACGTAACAGAGCAGGTAGAAGAGGGTGGCTTGTTCGAGCAAGCGGCCTGGTTCCCGTTGAAGTGCCATGATGCCCGATGACCAGATGTGCCGGCCCACTTCGGCGTGGTTGGGGTGGAACTCGACAGCCTCCACACGCTCGCCCAAGGGCGTGAACCGCCGCAGGCGCGGCTGGTGCTCGGGGCGGTATTCGGGGCGTAACAGGGGATCGATGATCGAGGCCACTGTTTCACCGAAGGCGTGAAAGCGCGGTTCGAGAGCACTCATTCGGTCCTCGCCCACATAGGCACACAACACACGCTGCAGGTTCTCGTCGTGGGCGTACACGTTTTTCGGCTTGGCCGCCTCCCACGCCTGAAGTGGCACGCGGCCAGGATGCTCTTGGGTCACCGGATTCCTCCCAAGGGGTGTTGCAACGTGCCGCCAGCGGGGGGCACGGTCATCCTTCTCGCTCCTCCAACAGGGCCACCACGTCTCCCTCCTGTACCACGTCGCCCACGTGGACGCGGACTTCCCGCACGAGGCCAGAGCGCGGAGAGGGGATTGGAAGCTCCATTTTCATGGACTCGAGGGTCACAATGGGCTGGTCCTCGTCCACGGGCGTGCCGGGACCAGCATCAACGCGGACCACAACGCCCACCATCATGGCTTTCACCTCGATCATGGTGATGGCGACCTCCTCAGATGCAACATTGTCCGAGCTTCCTCGACAGTGGCGACCTCACCGCCCAACTCACGGATCAAGTGGGCCGCTTTGGCCACCAGATCAGCGTTGCTGCGGGCCATTTCTCCGGGCCGCACGTAGAAGTTGTCCTCCAGGCCCACCCGCACATGCCCTCCGAGTGTGATGGCCGCGGCTACCAGGGGCCACTGAGCCAGGCTGATCCCAATTACCTGCCACGTGCTGCCCACAGGCAGGCTACGCTTCATGTGCACCAAATGTTCCGTTGTGGCCGGGATCCCCCCCAGCACCCCTAAGATGAGGCTGAAGTGGAGCGGGGGGCGCAGCAATCCCATGTCCACCAGCGGGCCGGTATTGCCAATATGACCGGTATCAAAGCACTCCAATTCCGGCGTAGTGCCGGCCGCGTTCATGGCCTTGAGCACGTAAATGATGTCCTTAAACGGGTTAGCGAACACGTGGTCATGGTAAAAGCGCTTCGTCTTGGCGCTGTAGATGGCGTAGTTCATGGAGCCCATGTTGAGGGCAGCCATGTCAGGCTTGAGGGCGCGCACGTGGGCCACGCGGTCTTCGATGGGAATCCCGATGGCGCCCGTGGAGAAGTTGATGATCACGTCACAGCGGGCTTCCACCTCCTCCTTAATGCGGCGGTACGTCTCCACGTCGTATGCTGGCCGGCCATCAGGGTGTCGGGCGTGAATGTGGACGATGGCCGCCCCGGCCTCGGCCGAGCGGCGGGCCTCCTCGGCAATCTCCTCCGGCGTGTAGGGGATGGCCGGACACTGATCACGCGTGGCCAACACGCCCGTGAGGGCTGCTGTGATAATCGTCTTCTGCCCCACGCTTGCCTCCTCAGACTGGCATGACGCCGTGTTTCTTCCACGGGCGCTGCACACGTTTGGTCGCTGCCATGCGGAAGCCCTGAATGACCACCCGGCGCGTCTCACCAGGCTCGATCACGTCGTCAATGTACCCGTAGCCGGCCGCAATGTAGGGGTCGATGAGTTTGCGGAACTCGGCTGTGCGCTCAGCCCACACGCGGTCAGGGTCGTCGGCGGCCGTGATCTCCTTCCGGTAGATGATGTTTGTGGCCCCTTCGGGCCCCATGACACTGATCTCGGCCGTAGGCCACGCCACCAGGAGATCGGGCTCATACCCGCGGCCACACATGACGAAGTACCCGGCGCCATACGCCTTGCGCACGATGACCGTCACTTTGGGGACTGTGGCCTCGCTCACGGCGTAGAGCATTTTGGCGCCGTGCCGGATGATCCCTTGGCGTTCCACCTTGGTGCCAACTAGGAAGCCGGGAATATCTTGGAGAAAGAGGAGGGGCACGTTGAAGGCGTCACAGAGCATGATGAAGCGGGCTGCCTTGTCCGCCGCATCCACGTCGAGCACGCCGCCCAAGTAGAGAGGTTGGTTGGCGACGATGCCCACCGGATGTCCCTCCAGGCGGGCGAAGCCGACCACAATGTTGCGCGCCCAGCGGGGTTTGATCTCGAAGAAGTGGCCGTGGTCCACAATACGGCGAATCACGTGGCGCATGTCGTAGACCTGTCGTGGGTTGGTGGGCACCACGTTGACCATGTCATCGATGTACCGGTCAGACGGATCGTCACAGGGGATGACAGGGGGCTTCTCCCGGTTGTTGGAGGGCAAATAGCTGAGGAACTCCCGAACAGCGCGGAGACACGCCTCGTCGTCCTCCACCTCCACGTCAGCGCACCCGCTGATCTCGCAGTGGACGCGAGAGCCTCCCAACTCGTTCACATCCACGTCCTCGCCCACGGCGGCTTTGACCAGGTGAGGTCCTCCCAGGGCCATGCTGCTGCGCCCCTTGACCATGGGGACGAAGTCGGCCAACGCGGGGATGTAGGCCGTGCCGGCCGCACAGTGGCCCATGAGGGCAGCCACCTGGGGGACCACGCCCGACATCATCACCTGCTCCCGGAAGAGATCGCCCGCCTTGGCAAACTGAGAACCGGTGAACTCCTGAATGCGAGCTCCGGCCGAATCGAGGAGCCAGATCATGGGCACCCCCCACTGGAGGGCCATCTGGCGCAGTCGGGCCACTTTGCCCTCGCCCACTTCGCCCATTGAGCCTCCCAGTACGGTGAAGTCGTAGGCGGCCACACAGACTCGTCGGCCGTCCACAGTGCCGTATCCTGTCACCACACCGTCAGCGGGGGCAAACTTGTCCTTCAAATCAGGGTGATGGGACTGGTGGTGGGCCAGCAGCCCGATCTCCACGAACGACCCTGGGTCGAGGAGGAGGTCGAGTCGTTCGCGGGCCGTCAGTTTGCCCATGGCGTGCTGTCGCGCCACACGCTCGGGCCCACCCATCTGGCGGAACCGGCCCTTTTCGGCCCTGAGACGGTTCAGTTTCTCTTGCCACGTGCTCATGCCTATCCTCTGTTGTGGGTCCAGGGGCGACAGCCGGACGGGCGGAACGGGATCATCAGCAGCAGGTGCCCTCCGTTCCTCCGTTGTCTGCCTGCGGTCTGCCTGAGTCCCTTCAGTCTACCACCTTCAGCCGGACGGTCAAGCGAGGCCAATGCTGGCCCCATCACTACTGCCCCGTCCACACGGGCTCCCGCTTCTCCAGGAAGGCCTGGATCCCTTCTTGGGCATCCTCTGTGGAGAGCAATACCACGAGCATCTGGTGGAGATACTCCAGGGCGTGTTCGCGGCTCATCTCAGCCGCGGCGTAGAAAGCACGCCGCCCCAGCCGAAGCGCTGTTGGGCTGAAGGCCGCCACGTGGCCCGTGAGCTCGGCCACCGCCTCCCACAACGCTTCTGCGGGCACAGCTCGGTTGATAAGACCCAAGCGTTCGGCATGGGGTGCGGGAATGGGGGTTCCTGTGAACATCAGCTCGAAAGCCCGCTTGGGGCCCACATGGCGGGCCAGCAAGGCCATGACCATCATGGGGAACAGCCCCACGCGGACTTCGGGCGTGCCCAACCGGGCGTGCTCCACAGCCACCGCTAGGTCACACGCGAGCACCAGGCCAAAGCCCCCGCCGAGCGCGTGGCCGTTAACCGCCGCCACGACAGGTTTGGGCAGGTCAGCAAAGCGGCGCAGCAGGCGGGCGAAGCCGGATGTGGCCTCCTGCCGGGCCACAACGCCGGTGATCTCGGCGAAATCTGAGAGATCACCGCCGGCACAGAACGCCTGCTCTCCGGCCCCCGTGAGCACAATAACGCGGACAGCTTGGTCGGCGGCGGCGCGTGCCAGGGCCTTGTCCAACGCTGCCACCAGCTCGGCGTTCAGGGCGTTGCGCGCCTCGGGCCGGTTGAGCGTGACAGTGGCGACTCCGTCTCGGACGGCGTACAGCACGGGCTCAGGGCGCATGGGTGCACTCCTTGGTCGAACACGGAGATATGCTTACGTGCTCCTCTGCTGCTTGAAGAGTGTCTCGGCAATGATGTTGAGCTGGATTTCGCTGGTCCCTTCGCCAATTTCGGCCAAGCGAGCGTCACGGTAGAGGCGTTCGACCGCTTGGCCACGGATGTACCCGTGCCCGCCGAAGACCTGCACGGCCTCGTGAGCGCACCGCGTGGCAGCCCGTGAAGCGTAGAGCTTGGCCACGGCAGCGGCCTCGCCAAAGGGACGTCCCTGATCTTTGAGCCACGCCGCGCGCACGGTCAACAGGCGAGCTGTGTCCACAGCCGTGCGCATGTCGGCCAGCTTAAAGCGCACCGCCTGGAAGTCGGCAATGGGCCGGCCAAAGGCCTGGCGCTCGCGGACGTAGCGCACGGCTTCGTCCAAGCACGCTTGGGCCACACCTACCGACCAGGCGGCCATGTTCACCCTGCCCCACGCCAGCGTCTCCATCACCACCCGAAAGCCTTGGCCCACGGGGGCCAAGACCATGTCGTCCGGCACCCAGCAGTCGGAGAAGAAGAGCTCAGACGTTGGGGAACCGCGCACGCCTAGCTTCTCCAGGGGTGGGCCAGCACTGAACCCCGGCGTGTCCCGGCGAACGATGAACGTGCTCATGCCCTGCGCCGGGCCGGCGTCAGGGTTCGTCCAGGCCAAGACGATCACCAGATCAGCAACCGGGCCGTTCGTGATCAGGGTTTTGGCGCCGTTGAGCACCCATCCGCCGTTGTGGCGCACGGCGCGCGTGCGGATGCCCGCCACGTCTGAACCGGCCCCGGGCTCGGTGATCGCCAGAGCTCCCAGCCACGTCCCGTCAAGCAAGGGGGGCAGGAACGAGGCCCGTTGGTCGTCAGACCCGAAGCGAAGAATGGGGTATCCACACAGTACCACCGAGGCGCCAGCCGAGAGGGCGGTGGCCGGACAGGCCCATGCCATGGCCTCGCCGACCAAAATGGCGGTCACGCTGTCCAGGCCAGCACCGCCATGCGCCTCTGGGTAGGCCACGCCCAAGTACCCCGCCTCGCCAAGGGCACGCACGTGGTGGCGGAGTAGCGGCCGGCCGGCGTCCACGTCGGCGGCGTGGGGGGCGATGTGGGCCGCCACGAAGCGGCGCGCCTCTTGCCACACTTCGCGCTGAAGCTCGCTGAGCGGATAGCCGCGCGATGGCGTGCCGCGCACGGTCTCGTGGGCAATGATCAGGCGCTGCACTTCATTGGTGCCAGCCCCTATTTCGGCCAACTTGGCATCCCGGAGGGCCCGCTCAACGGGGTAATCGGTGAGATAGCCGTACCCACCGTGAACTTGGATGGCCTCCAGGGCGGCCCTAACCACGGCCTGACCGGCCACCAGCTTGCCCTCAGCCGCCTCAAGGGGACAGGCCTCGTCTCGGTCTTTGAGCCAGGCCGTGCGGTAGATTAACAGCCTCGCCGCCTCCACGTCCACGTGCATCTCGGCCACCTTGTGCCGAATGGCCTGGAATCGCGCAATCGGGCGCCCGAATTGCACTCGCTCCTGAGCGTATTGGGCAGCCAACGCCACCAGGCGGGCCAAGTGGCCCACCGTGGGCGCCATGAGCACTCCGCGCTCCCACTCCAGGATGAGCTTGGCGATGGTCGAAAACCCCTCGCCTTCCGCCCCCAGGCGGTTCTCGGCGGGCACCTGACAGTCGGTGAAGACAAGTTCGGCCGTGGGCGACGCACGGTGACCCAGCTTGTCCAGCACCTGTCCGACCTGGAATCCGGGCATGCCCTTCTCCACAATAAAGGCGCTGATGCCCTCGCGTCCTCGTTCCGGGTCGGTGACGGCGAGGACCACCACCACGTCGGCAATGGGGGCATTGGTGATGAACATCTTGGTGCCGTTGAGCACGTAGAAATCGCCATGACGCTTGGCCGTCGTGCGCAGCGAGGCGGCGTCGGAGCCGGCTTCCGGCTCGGTCAGGGCGAAGGCGCCCACCCATGCTCCCGAAGCCAGGCGGGGCAAGTAGGTGCGCCGCTGTTGGGCGTTACCCACCTTCCAAATGGGCACGGCACAGAGGATCAAGTGGGCTCCCCAGGAGAGGAGCAGGCCGGCGTCCGCACCCCCCTCGGCCACGGCCTCCATGGCAATGGCTGTGGTCAGGGCACCGGCGCCGAGCCCGCCGTATTCTTCAGGCAGGGGGAGGCCGAGAAGCCCCATGTCTCCCAGCTTGTGCCACAGGTCCCAGCGCCACTCGGCGCGGCGGTCCATGTCAGCCGCGTGGGGAGCCAACTCCTGGCGGGAGAATTCCAGGAGCACGTGGCGCAGGTGGTGTTGTTCGTCTGTCAGCTCGAAAAAGGTGGACATCTGCACGGTGGGATCACTCCCACGTTCGCTCGTCCACGATCACCCGGGCATCTTCGGCAATGGTGCCTGGCTCCACGAAGAGCACATGGTCCACCCGCACGCGGCAGAGTTCTCGCACGGCAGCGGCCAGCTCGTTCGCCAGGCTCTCCTGTTCCGCTGCCGGGCCGCTCAGCTCCACCCGCAGGGCAAACTCATCGCGGTGTTCGGGGCGGGTAATCACAGCCTGCACCCGGCCAACGTTGGGGAAGCGGGCGGCCGCGGGCCCGCAACTGGTTGGGGTGGACGAACATGCCACGCACCTTCACCGCATCGCCCACACGTCCCAAAATGCCCACCAGGCGTGGCCCCGGGCGACCACACGCACACGGCTCTTCGGTGAACGCCGAGAGGTCACCTGTGCCGAAGCGGATGAGGGGATAGGTGCGGTTGAAGTTGGTGATCACAATCTCGCCGGCCTCGCCGGGAGGACGCCGTTTGCCGGTTGCGGGGTCCACAATCTCCAGGACCACGGCCTCGGAGATGTGCAAGCCGTCGGCGCTCTCACACTCGTAGGCCACGAGGCCCACATCGGCCGTGCCGTAGGCTTGAGCCGTGCGCAGGCCATAGTCCTCCTCGAACGTGCGGCGTAGGGAAGGGGGATAGGGCTCGGCCGTGAAGAGGGCTCGGGCAAGGGCCAAGTCCTTCTTGACGTTAATTCCCATCTCCTCAGCTTTTTTTGATGAGCGTCATCAGGAAGCTTGGCGTGCCCACGTACCCGGTGACACGCAGATCGCGCAGAATGGCCACTTGGAGGTCGGTGTTGCCCACGCCTGTAGGCACGACTGTGCACCCCAGGGCCTGGAGGGCCATGTCCAGGTGGAGGCCGGCGGGAACGAGATGGTAGGAGAACGTGTTGACCACCACGTCTCCCGGTCCAATGCCGACGGCCTGAAAAACCTCAGCCGCCCCCTCGACCCAGCCCTCATCGGGGCCGTGGGGCTCGTAGAGGGGGCCGGGGGAGAGGAAGATGTGCTTGAGTTCACTCAAGGGCACGGCTAAAAATCCCCCAAAGGGCGGATCCTCGCGTTGGAGCTCAACCAACGCATCTTTGCTGAGCACAGGCACGCGCTCGAGCGCCTCCACATCCGGCACATCATCGGGTTTCAGGCCGGCCTCCTCCATGAGGCGGCGGAAGCCAGGCGCGTGTTCGTAAGCGTGCTGAATGATGGCGTGAACACGGGCGTCCAAGGTAGAGGCCATGATGGGTTACCTCCTCGTCTTCATCCAAGCCACCGCTTGCGGCGCTTGTACCGCTTCACATCCCGGTAGCTTTTGCGTTCTCCCAATGCTGTGAGGCCCAAGTAGAACTCCTTAATGTCCTCGTTCTCCCGGAGCTCGTCGGCTGGGCCGTCAAGCACCACGCGTCCGTTTTCCATCACGTAGCCGTAGTCGGCCACGTCCAAGGCGATCTGGGCATTCTGCTCCACCAGGAGGATAGAGGTGCCGTTTTCCTGGTTGATGCGGCGAATGACTTCGAAAATCTCTTGGACGATTAGAGGAGCCAATCCCAGGGAGGGCTCGTCCAGGAGCATAACCTTGGGGCGCGCCATGATGGCCCGGCCGATCACGAGCATCTGCTGCTCTCCTCCGGAGAGGTATCCGGCCACCCGCCGCCGCAGCGCCTTGAGGCGCGGGAAAAAGGTGTACACCTGCTCCAAGTCCGCGGCAATTTGGGCTTTGTCCGAGCGAATCAGGGCCCCCGTCAACAAGTTCTCCTCCACGGTCAGGTGCTGGAAGAGGCGTCGGCCTTCCATCACCTGCACAATGCCCAAGCGCACGATCTCCTCGGGCGGCAGCCGGTCAATGCGCTGGCCGGCGAACTCAATGGTGCCGCGTGTCACCTCGCCGAGCTCGGTGGCGAGCAACCCTGAGATGGCCTTCAGGGTGGTGGTCTTGCCGGCCCCGTTGGCGCCCAGCAGGGCGACGATCTGGCCATCGTGCAGGACAAGGGAGACGCCCCTGAGCACCAAGATCACTTCGTTGTAGACCACTTCAATGGTGTTCACGCGGAGCATATGGCGTCCTCATCACGGGTCAAGGGGCCCCCCGAGGGCGATCGTTGTCCTCGGGGGCGAGGGGCGTATCAGCAATTAGGGTTGTGGGCGCAAGTCCGGCGTCTGAGCCAATCGGTCACGGGCACGAACTTGCCACTTTGCGTGATGGCCACGCGGGCCTTGTTGGGCGCGCGGCGTGTGGCGTCGTACTCAAGCCGAAGGACGCCGTCCAGGGCTTGAATCTCGCCCATTGTGGTGATGGCGTTGTGCACAGCCTGACCGTCCAGGGCATCAAAGCCCACGTCGTCAATGGCCCGCTCGATGACTTGTCGGGCGGCGTCCACAATGGCGAAGGAGGCCAAGTAGGCGATGTTGCGCTCCTGCGGCGGGCGCTGGTTCTTCTCGAATTGCTCCTTGATGATTTGAACGCCGGGGTGGTCTTCATCCCACCAGACATACGGCATTAGGCTGTAGAAGCCTTCCATGTTTTCTGGCCCGGCCAAGGCCAAGGTGGCCAAGTCCATGGCCCAGTTGTTCCCCGCGAAGAGGATGCGCTCGCGCAGGCCCAAGGCCATGGCATCTTTGAGGATGTTGGCCGGGCCAAAGGCCAAGGTGTTGGTGTAGATCACGTTGGCGCCGGCGGCATCGGCGTTGAGGAGTGCTGTGGTCGTGTCGGCTGTGGGGGAGAGCTCAATGAACTCCACTCCGACCACCTCGATGCCCTTCTCCTGGGCGTATGCCAGGGCCTCGGGCGTGCTGGCCGCGCGGCCATAGGCGGTATCCCAAGTAATGAAGGCCAGTTTGATCTCGTCACCAGCCTCGGGCGGCTTCACGTCATTCCCAGTTCTCCACCAGCCAGTCCACGAAGAGGCCGAACTGGTCGCTGTAGATGGGCACCCAGCCGAAAGCCCACCCGGAATTGACGTAGAGTCCTTCGCCGCTGACGCCCGCGGTGAGGGTGACGATCTGGTCCTCGACGAAACGCTCACGCAGGGCTTCCAGCTCGGGCGAGCCGTAAATGATGAGCATGATGGGCTTGGGGTCGGCGGCACGGAAGCGGTTGTAGATGGAAATGGCCTCCTCGATGTTGCCCGCGTCATCGGCCCAGACGACCTCCACCTTGGCGCCCCGGATGCCTCCCTGTTCGTTCAGCCAGGCCACAGCATCATTGAAGCCGTCCACCAGCGGCGTGGTAATGGCCGCATAGGGGCCGGAGATGTCGCCGAAATGGTAGAGGGTGATGGTCTCGCCCTCCAAGTTGTCGGTGCGCTTTTCGGGTTCTGCTTCCTCTGTAGGCGTGGGCCGGGCAGCTTCAGTAGGAGTTGGTGGAGCGGCTTCGGTGGGCGTAGGCGGAGCTGCGGCTTCGGTGGGCGTTGGGGGCTCGGGCGTGGGAGTGGGCGCAGCACCGCCAGCACAGGCCACCAGGGTCAACAGGGCGACGAGCAACGCGAGCACGAGGGGACGGCGAATGACGAACGACACCTTGGCGCGCATAGACTTCTCCTCCTTTCGCCACTTTCCGTTCGATCGTCAGCGATCACAACAAGCGAGCCGGATGCCCGCACAGCGCGCGGACGCCACTGGGGTCAACGTCAATGGGCGAAGGGGCGCAACCGCCAAGCCGCCTTGAGCACTTGCCAGCGGTGGGCCAGGCCGTGAGGCTCGAAGATCAGGAAGAGCATCAGGGCAGTGCCGAAGACGATGGGGCCCAAGGCGGCCAGAATGTTGGCCTCCAGCGCGGGGACAAAGCGTCCTAAGGCCGGGCTCATGAGCACCACGGCCTCCCGCAACACGCGCACGAAGACCGCGCCGAAAATGGGGCCGTTGCTGGTGCCCAAGCCCCCGATGACCACCATGCCCAGAAACCAGACCGAGTCAATCAGGTCGAAGGTTTCGGAGTTGATGTGGCGCGTGTAGTGGGCCCACAGTGCACCTGCCACGCCCGCGTAGAAGGCCGAGATGAAGAAGGCCTGGAGCTTGTACTTAAAGGGGTTGATGCCCAACACCTCGGCCGCCAGGTCGTTATCGCGGATGGAGATGAGGGCCCGCCCGAGGCGCGACCGCCCGATGTTGTGGGCCACGTAGGTGGAAATACAGACAACCACCAGGGTGATGTAAAAGTAGGAATTGGGCGTGTCGAAGCGGATTCCGGCCAGCTCGGGCACGGGCACAGTAAGCCCTTGGGCGCCGTTGAGCACATCCCGGTACGCATTGCGCACAAACCAGGGG
The DNA here is from genome assembly GCA_030949995.1 of Ardenticatenia bacterium. Classification (GTDB taxonomy): domain Bacteria; phylum Chloroflexota; class Anaerolineae; order Ardenticatenales; family Ardenticatenaceae; genus WFWG01. The sequence continues at coordinate 1,227 of JAUZRY010000110.1, read as the reverse complement.
ATGATGAACTGGGCCGCCAGGGTGGCCATAGCCAGGTAAAACCCCTTGACCCGCAACGAGGGGAGCCCGAAGAGCAACCCCACCAGCCCGGCTCCCAGCCCAGCCAGGGGCAACGCCACAACGAATGAGAGGCCCAAACGCGAGACGAGCAGGGCTGACACGTAGCCGCCCACGGTCATGAAGGCCGCTTGGCCGAGCGAGATCTGGCCGGCGTAGCCTGTCAGGATGTTGAGCCCTTGTACGGTAATGATGGTGATGGCCATGGTGTTCAAGATGCCCAACAGGTAGCTCCCGGCCACTTGGGGGAGCAGGGCCAACACGCCCAAGCACCCCAACAGCGCCCACCAGTGCCAAGGCTGCCGCAGCGTGGCCATATCCCGAGCGTAGGACGTGTCGAAATCACCGGCGACGCGGAGTGTCATCTCTCCCTCCGATCAGATGCGCTCGATGCGCTTCAGCCCGAAAAGCCCTTCAGGACGCACAATGAGGGCGATGATCAGCATGATGTACGGGGCAATGGGCCACATGGAGCGAATAGTGGCGTCCTTGGGCAGGCCTTGCACCAGGGCCTCGATCACGCCAATGGCCAGCCCACCGATAATCGCGCCGGGAATGGATTCCAGCCCACCCAACAGCACGGCCGGGAACGCCTTGAGGACGATGACGGAGAGTTCAAGCCCCAGCCCGCTCAACGAGGCCAATAGCACTCCCCCCACTGTGGCCACAACGCCGGAGATGGCCCAGGCGAGCCCGAAAATGCGGTTCACCTGCAACCCCAGACTGCGGGCAAGCTGGTGATCTTCGGCGGTGGCGCGCATGGCCAGCCCCATGCGGGTGTACTGGAAGAAGAGCGCAAAGAGCACCACGGCCACCATCGCGATCACGAAGGACCAGACCAAATTCTGCTTCAAGATCACCCGCACGGTTGTCCCGGCCACCGTGAACTCCGGCAACCGGTAGGGTTCCAGGGGGAAAAGCTGCGGAAAGCGGCGCTGCTGGGCCGTGAAGAGCAGGATCGCCCCCCCTTGCATCACCTGGCTAAGCGCCAACGTCATGAGAATAATGGAGAGCAGGGGACGCCCCACCAGGGGGCGTAACGCCACGCGCTCCACCACAAACCCCAACGCCATGACCACCACCAGGGCCAATCCTACGCCGGCCCACGTGGGCAGCGCCGCCTGGGTGAGTAGCCACCAGGCCGTAAACGTGCCCACCATGAGAATGTGG
>JAUZRY010000109.1 GCA_030949995.1 Ardenticatenia bacterium | reverse complement strand
AACCGTTTTCATTATCATTAGAAACGCTTTGCGTTTTCATTGCGTAACCTACATTTAAGACAGGCCCGACCAGCCTGTGCTGCAGGGGATCGCCTTGGGGCTTCGCCCGGGTGACGTGGTAGCCCTGCTGGGGCCCAACGGGGCCGGCAAGACCACCCTGGTGCGCCAGATCATCGGGTTGGAGCGCCCCCACCAAGGCCGCGTGCTGATCAACGGCCGGGACACCCGGTCCATGACCGTGGCCCAGATTGCGGCCACGGTGGGCTACGTCTTCCAGAACCCCACTCTCATGCTCTTCGCCCCCACCGTGTGGGAGGAGATCGCCTTTGGCCCGCGCAACTTGGGCTTCGACGAGCCCCGCGTGGAGCGAAACGTGCGGCGAAGCCTGGAAATTGTGGATTTGACAGGACACGAGCACACCTCCCCCCTGGCCCTGAGCTACGGGCAGCAACGGCGGGTGGGCATCGGCGCCGTGCTCGCCATGGGATCCAAGCTCCTCATCATGGATGAGCCCACGGCCGGCCAAGACTACCGCCACTACACCCGCTTCATGGACGCCGTGGTGCGGATGCCCTTTCAGGCCATGCTCTTCATTACCCACGATGTGGACTTGGCCATCCGCTACGCCAACAGAGTTGTCCTCATGGCGGAGGGGCGCGTCCAAGCCGATGGCCCCCCGGAGGATGTGTTGAGCGACTTCGCGCTCCTGGAACGCTGTCGCGTGCGGCCCACCAGCTTGCTGGATCTGAACGTGCGGCTCCTGCCCCACACAGGCCAATTCCTGCCGTTGGAGTCCTTGGGGGCGTTCGTCGACGGCGAATGACAGGCCATCCAGCATCGGACGGTAACTTTTTCGGCCGTGCCGGGTTTTGTCCCTTAGACGGTAACGGGAGGGTATGCCTCCGTTCCTGGGGCGTGTGGGCTGGAACAGGGCCGAAGTGTCAGTGGAGCCACGGCGTCAGCGGGGACGGAGGGTGGTGTGCAACGGGAGCAATCCGGTTTATAACCAGTGGAGGAGGGGAGCCATGCTCGACACAGGAGGACGGACGGCTGGTGGACAGGCAGCTTTGATGAAGTTCGTGGGCGCGTTGGTGGTGGCCACAGTGGTGCTCTTCCTGGCCAACCTGTTGACCAGCGGCGCGCGCGCCAACGCGGCCGGGTGGATCCTTTACCTCATTGGTGGTGGCCTGGTGGTGGCCATCTACTACTACTTCGCCGACAAGCCCATCTGGGACATCACCACCCGTGAAGTGGTGATGATGGCTGTGGGGGCCGTGCTCTACGGCATCTTCTCCTGGGCCACGAACGTCTTCCAGCTCCCGTCGGTGAGCTTTGTGGCCCTGCGGCCCGCGGTGGTCATTCCCATCTTCATGGGCCTGGCCTTTGGGCCGGTGGTGGGCTTCTTCAGCGGGGCCGTGGGCAACATCATTGGCGACGCGCTCACGGGCTGGGGCGTCTTCCCCGTCTGGGACTTCAGACGGCGGCCTCATGGGCATGGTACGCCGAAACCCACGATCTGAGCGCCAGGACCGGGAGAAGGCGACAGACCGGCTCCTCATCGTGGTGGGGGGGCTCATGGCGCTCTTCGTGGTGCTCTCCTTCGCCTTTTCCGACGTGGAGCACCCGTGGGCCGGTACCACGGCCGGCCAGTGGGCACCGGTGCTCCTCATCCTGTTGGTGGCCATCCTGGTGGTGGTACGCCTGATCCTGCGCAACCGCCCGGACATCGCCGCGTCGGTCATCTGGGGAGCCCTCGGCGTCATCGTCGGCATGGGCTTCGCCTCGGTGGCCGACATCTGGGTGAACGGCTACAGCCCGGCCACGGCCATCATCGGCGAGTTCCTGCCGGCCGCCGGCACCAACCTGATCTTCACCATCATCCTGATCCCCATCCTCTTCGCCGCGTGGGAATCGGCCCGGGCCCAGACCGGGCGCTGACCCACCCATCATCCCGCCCCACACGGGACCTGCCGGCCCCGGGCACCCCGCGCCCGGGGCCCTGTGTTGTTCCCCTGCCCGTTGGTGGATTGGCCCAAGGTGTGCTACAATGAAACCACGGCATCTGCTGTCGTCGAGCTCTGTGCGCGCCGGCGAGCGCGCAACGTCCACCCCGGAGCAAGAGAGATGGCTGTTCGCAGGATCAGGGGCGTTCACGTCTCCCGAGCTGCCCGCCACCGTTACGCCCTTGACGATGCTTTGCCCGTGGAGCCGGGACATGTCCTCCTTCCCGACCCCCGGAGCGCGCGCCGGCTGGCCCACCAGCTCAACTTGGTGTGGGACCCGCTCCGCCACCCCGAACGCACAGCCCGGGCCGGAGAACTCTACGCGACCGCGCTTCTCGAGGAGGTCTTCCACATCCTGCTCGGGCTTTACCGCCGCCACGACCCCGACGGCATGTCACACGCCCTCGAGTGGCTTCGGGAGCGCCTGGGTGCTGAGGCCGTGACCACAACCCTCGCGCGCTTTGCCCAGGAGCTCCTCGGCGGCGGGGCAGCGTGGCCGGACGAGCTGCTCGTGGAGGAGCTGATCACCTGGTGGCTGGCCAACGACAACCCGGCGTTGGCCACCTACCGTGACCTCTTCGACGACAGCGCCCTGGCCACCACCACCGCCTACCGGGACGTAGTGGCCGCGCTCCGCGACTTCTTCGACACCCGGCCCCGATTTGGCCCCGAGCCCCTCCTCCGCCACGCGGCACCTCCGCCGCCCCCTCGTACGATGGCCCCCGGGCGTGGCCGCTAACTAATGGAGACCCCGTGCGCCGTGCGTGGGGAGCGTGGTTGGAAGCGCACGTGGGCGGATGGCTGCGCCAGGCGACGCTGGCCCTCGACCTCACCCGCGAGGAGCGCAAGCCGACTATGGCCGGCCCCGGTCCGGCCCTGGTCTACGAGTACGATGTCCTGCGGGATGAGCCCGAACAGTTCTCCCCAGACCAGGCCTGGATGCCCCAGGTGGTGATACTGGCCAAGAACACCTACGTCTGGCTGGACCAGCTCTCCAAGAAGTACGGCCGCCCCATCACCCGCCTCGACCACATTCCCGGCGAGGAGCTGGACACCCTGGCCCGCTGGGGCATTAACGGCCTCTGGCTCATCGGTGTGTGGGAGCGCAGCCCGGCCTCCAAGCGCATCAAACAGCTTTGTGGCAACCCCGACGCCGAGGCCTCCGCCTACGCTCTCTTCGACTACCGCGTGGCCGACGCCCTGGGGGGCGAGGACGCCTTCTGGAACCTCCGAGAACGCGCCTGGAAGCGCGGCATTCGCCTGGCCGGCGACATGGTGCCCAACCACATGGGCATCGACTCCCCCTGGGTCATGGACCACCCCGAGTGGTTCATCGCCGTGGACGAGCCCCCCTTCCCGGCCTACACCTTCAACGGCCCGGACCTCTCCTGGCGGGCCGATGTGGGCATTTACCTGGAGGACCACTACTACGACCAGAGCGACGCGGCCGTGGTGTTCAAACGGGTGGACCGGCGTACAGGTCGAGCCCGGTACATCTACCACGGCAACGACGGCACCAACATGCCCTGGAACGACACGGCTCAGCTCAACTACCTCAACGCCCACGTGCGGGAGGCCGTCATCCACCAGATCCTGCAGGTGGCACGCCTCTTCCCCATCATCCGTTTCGACGCGGCCATGACCCTGACCAAGCGCCACTACCGGCGCCTGTGGTTCCCCGAGCCCGGTGCCGGGGGGGCCATCCCCTCCCGCGCCGAGCACGGCATGAGCAAGGCCGAATTCGACCGCCTCATGCCCAAGGAGTTCTGGCGGGAGGTGGTGGAGCGCGTGGCCGCCGAGGCCCCAGATACCCTCCTTTTGGCCGAAGCCTTCTGGCTCCTGGAGGGCTACTTCGTCCGCACCTTGGGCATGCACCGGGTCTACAACAGCGCCTTCATGCACATGCTCCGGGACGAGAAGAACGCCGAGTACCGACAGCTCCTGAAGAACACCCTGGCCTTCGACCCGGAAATCCTCAAGCGCTACGTTCATTTTATGAACAACCCGGACGAGGAGACGGCCGTCGTCCAATTCGGCAAGGGGGATAAGTACTTCGGGATCTGTACCATGATGGTGACCCTGCCCGGCCTGCCGATGTTCGGCCACGGCCAAATCGAGGGGTTCGCCGAGAAATATGGCATGGAATACCGCCGGGCCTACTGGGACGAGCGGCCGGATGAGGAGCTCGTGCGCCGACACGAGCACGAAATCTTTCCGCTCGTGCGCCGCCGTGCCCTCTTCGCCGGCGTGGATCACTTCCTCCTGTACGACCTCATCACCCCGGAAGGTCACGTGGACGAGAACGTCTTTGCCTATTCGAACCGCGCCGGCCACGAGGCAGCCCTGGTGGTCTACCACAACGCCTTCGCCCAGACCCGGGGATGGATTCACCACTCCGTCCCCGTGATGACCAAGGCGGCTGATGGCACCCGTCGCCTGGCGCGCACCACGTTGGCCCACGGGCTTGGCCTGGCCGCCCCGGAAGAGGGCGAGCAGCGCTTTTGCCTCTTCCGGGACCATGTTACCGGCCTGGAGTACATTCGCCCATGGCGTGACCTGTTGCCGTCAGGGGCTCTACGTGGAACTGAACGCGTACCAGTATCACGTCTTCTTGGACTTCCGCCTGGTGGAGGACGACCAGGGCACCTACGCCGCGCTGGAGCAACGCCTGCGAGGAGAGGGCGTGCCCTCCTTGGAAGCACGTCTGCGGGAGATCGAGCTGGAGCCCGTGTGGGCCGAGTTCGGCAAGCTGCTGGAAGTGCCCATCCTGCACCAGCTCTGGGCGGCGGGTGCATCCGATCCGCCAGCCACTACGTATACTATGTGGGTGGAACAATTGCGCCAGCCACTGGTGAGGGCATACCGCGCGGCGGCTGAGTTCATCGGCGTGTCGCCGGAGGCCACAGTGGAGCAGGCATGTCACACGGCCCTGAAGCTGCTCCACCACTTGTGCCACGTTCCGGGCCGATGGCAGGCGGTAGCCCCCGCCCTCGTGGCGCTTCTCACCCGGCCAGTGGTGGGGTCGGCCCTCTACCTGTGGGCGCTATTCCGCGCCCTTGGCGACCTTGAGGCCCCCACCCCTCCGCCCCCGGACGCGGCACAGCTAGCGCATGAGCGCATGATCCAATGGCAATTGGCCCGGATCGTCAGCGATGTGCTCACCTCGTCCGCCTCCCTGAACGAAGCAGAGGCCCACCGGGCCGTGCAGTTGGCCGGGCTGCTCCTCGTCCACGCCGATTCGGTCAACGCTGAGCCCAACAGGGGGGGGAAGGAGGAGCACTGGCGTCCGAAACAGGTGGCCGGCGCGGTGTTGGCCCGGTGGCTGAACGACCCCGAAGCCGGGGCGTGGCTCCACCGCCACGAACACGGTGGCGTGGAATGGGTACACGGCGAAGCCTTCGACCAGGCCGCCGTGGCCGTGGCGGCTGCCCTGGCCGCCCTCCGGCCGCGAGCCGTCCACCACGCAGCCCGCGTGGCTGCCGAGCTCGTGCGCGCCGGGAAACAGGCCGGCTACCGGGTGGACCGCCTCCGCGAACAGATGGACTCCACGACTTCCCGGGGCGCGGACACCTGGGACGAAGCGCAGGAGCCAGACCGGCGTTGACCGCCCAAGTGTTATGTGAGGAGGCTCCACTCATGTCGGCGCCACAGGATGAACTTCGCCAAATTGAGGCCGCCATCGCTGCCCTCGAGGCCCAACGCCCCGTGTTGGGGGACGCGGTGGTGGAGGTGGCCATCGCCCCCCTGCGCGAGAAACTGACAGCCCTCAAGCGTGCCCAAACCCTGATCGACGAGCGCAAACGGGTGACCGTCCTCTTCGCCGACGTCTCGGGCTACACGGCCATGAGCGAGCGCTTGGACCCCGAGGACGTGGCCGACATCATGAACCTTCTCTTCCAACGCCTGGAGGCCCAGATCGTCCAATTCGGCGGCACGGTGGACAAGTACAGTGGCGACGCGGTGATGGCCCTCTTCGGCGCGCCCAAGGCCCTGGAGAACCACGAGGAGATGGCCGTGCGGGCGGCCTTGGCCATTCAACGGGAGGTAGCGGCCTACAGTGAGGAGCTTCAGCACACCCACGGCTTGGAGCTGAAAATGCGCGTGGGCATCAACACGGGCGACGTGCTGGCCGGCATGATCGGCGGCCCGAGCGCCCGCCACTACACAGTGATGGGCGACACGGTGAACTTGGCAGCGCGGCTGGAACAGGCGTGCCCTGTGGGGCGAATCATGGTGAGCGCGGCCACCGTCCGCCGGCTTCACACCATCTTCGAGTTTGAGCCCCCCCGACAGATCACGGTCAAGGGCAAGTCGGAACCCGTTACGGTCTACGTGGTGGTCGGTGAACGGGCCGAGCGGGGGCGCGTGCGGGGCTTGGAGGGCTTCACCGCCCCCATGGTGGGGCGCGATCGCGAGTTGGCCGAGCTCCGGGACGCCCTCACTACCGCTCTCTGGAACGAGCTCAGTGGCGCGTTGTGGCCGTTGTGGGCGACGCCGGCATCGGCAAAACTCGCCTGCGGCGGGAGTTCGTGGCCTGGGTGAACACAACCTGCCCCGACGTTCACGTCCTGAGTGCCCGGTGTTACACACACACCCATTCCACCCCCTACCACGTGGTGGCTGAGTTGGTGCGCACGCTGTTCCACCTCGACAGTGTGGAAAGGGACGATAGGGCGACCCTGGCCGCCCTGCAACGCCAGCTCGCCGTGCTCGACCCGGCCGCTGATGCCCTGGAGCAGCGGTACCGCCTGGGTTCGTTGGCGGCTGTGCTGGGCCTCAGGCTGCCTGACAACCCGTTGGACGCCCTTGGAACCCGAGCAGCGGCGTGACCGCGTGCTCCTCTCCTTGGAGCACCTGTTCCGCTGCGCCTCGGCGCAGGCGCCGCTCCTGATCGTGGTTGATGACCTCCATTGGGCCGATGCCCTCTCTGTGATTTTCCTCCAACGCCTGCTGGACGCGGTGGAGAGCGGGGAGATGGCCGGCCGGCGTGCGCTGGTGCTTATCCTGAGCCGGCCGGCCGACGTGGGAAGTGGAAGACGGGCACCCCGTGCATGCCCTGTTGGAGACCTTGACCCGTTCCCCACACCACGTGGTGCGCCTCTCCCCCTTGCCCCAGGATCAGAGTGAGACCTTGGTGGCCACGCTGCTCAGGGAACATGTGCCCCCAGAAGTGGTGTACTTGGTCGTGAATCACGCCCAGGGCAATCCCTTCTTCGTGGAGGAGATGTTGCGGGCGCTGATCGAGGAGGGCACTTTGCGCCGCGAAGGAGAGGGGTGGGTGCTCTCCCGCCCCATTGAGGAGGTGAGCGTGCCCACCAGCGTGCAGGACCTCCTGGCCGCCCGCCTTGACAGGCTGCCGTCCATGGAGAAGCGCACCCTCTACCACGCGGCCATCATTGGCCGCACCTTCTGGCAGAATCTGCTCACCCTAAGCCTCCGGGAGACCGAGGTACCCGAGGACCGAGTTCCGCACATCCTCAACAGCGTGGAGCGCCATCAGCTCGTCGTGCGCCATGGCCACGCCCCTATCGGGGAGGACTGGGAATGGAGCTTCCGCCACGTGCTCATTCAGGAGGTCGCGTATCGAAGTGTGCGCAAACAGATGCGCCGGCGCGTGCACCGGCTGGTGGCCCAGCAGCTCGAATCCCGCCTCAGCAAGCACACTGAATTCCTGATCCCGTTAATTGCCTACCACTATGAGCGGGACGATGCGCCCGACAAGGCCGTCGAGTACTTGCAGCGGGCCGCTGAGCAGGCAGCCGCCCAATTTGCCAACGAGGACGCCGTGCGATACTTGACCCGTGCCCTCATGTTGTTGGACTCTACCACATGGCCGGCGGAGAAGAAACAGGCTGCCAAGTACAATCTCCTTATGGCGCGGGAAGGGCTCTACCACCTCGTTGGCCGACGGGACGATCAGGAGCGGGACTTGTGCGAGTTGGAGGCCCTGGCCGCCACCCTGGGCGATTTCCGGCGCCTGGCCGAAGTGGCCCTGCGGCGCGCCGCCTACGCGGAGGCCATCAGCAACTACCCGGCGGCTGTTCGCGCGGCCCAAGAGGCCGCCCGCCTTGCCGAGGAGGCCGGCACGACGGGATTGCACATCGAAGCACTGATCACTTGGGGGCGAGTGCTCTGGCAGCAGGGTGAGATGGAGGAAGCCCGTCAGCTCCTGGACGAGGCCCTGATGCGCTCCCGGCAACACCAGTATTGGCAGGGTGAAGTGGCCAGTTTGCACTACTTGGGCACCGTCTTCTACCTCCTGGGCAATCTCCACGAGGCCCGGGCACGCCTGGAGGAGGCCCTCGCCATCCGCCGTCACATGGACGACCGGCGGGGCATGGCCATGAGCTTGAACAATCTGGTAGCCGTCTACTACGGCATGGGTGATTACGCCCGGGCCAGGGAGTACAGCGAAGAGGCGTTGCACGTGCTCCGGATGATGGGGGACCGCTTGGGGGAGGCCAAGGTGATGAACAACTTGGGGGCCATTTACCACATCCTCGGCGATCTCGACAGGGCGCTGGAGCTGCACCGCCAAGCGCTCACCATGTTCCGGCGCGTGGGCTCCCGATACGGCGAGGCCCTGAGCCTGGGCAATTTGGCGGTCATCTTCTACGACCGGGGCGACTACGAAGAGGCTCGCGAGTACGCCGCGCGGGCCCTGGCCGAACAGCGCGCGCTGGAGAGCAAGAGCGGCGAGGCTGACGAGAAAACTCACCTGGCCTTGGCCGAGGAGGCTTTGGGGGCCTTGGACGAGGCCGCTCGCCTCTACGACGAGGCGCGAGCTCTGCGCGAGGAGATGGGCCAGACGGCGCTGGCCATGGAAGACGTGGCCGGCCTGGCACGGATTGCCTGGCAACAGGGGAACCGGGACGAGGCTCTCGAGCTAGCCCACCACATCGCCCAGTGGATTGACACTCACGGCGTGGAGGGGGCCGAACATCCCTTCCGCCTCTACCTCACCGTGATCGACATCTTCATGCAAGCCGGTCACTGTGACCAGGCTCGCCGGCTGGCTGAGGAGGCTGTGGGCCGCTTGGAGGCGCAAGCCCAGCGCATCAGCGACCCCGAAGTGCGCCGGACGTTTCTGGACGATGTGCCCCTGCACCGCACGATCCGCGAACGGGCAGAGACACTTTTCGGGGGAGGTGGCCCCGCGTAGACGGGTTCCTCCCTCCACTTGGAACGGAGCCCGGCGACGCGAAGAGGGGCGGCCACGTGGCCGCCCCTCTGGCGTGGGCGAGCGGGCCGTCAACACTACCTCAACACGGCCGGCAGGTAGACGCGCAATGGGGCTTCGATACCCATGAGCGCAAACCGGGAGAGGTGACACACCCCCACCTCCAGCGTGTTCGTGACCGGGAAGCGCCTGTAGGTGGTGTTGCAGTCCTGGGCTATGTCCCTCCACCGGTGTGCTTGCGAGTCCCAGAACTGGAGCACAAGTGTCTCCTCCGGAATTCCGATTATATCCTGGTCTCGGTAGCGAATCGTCATCGTGATGGGCGTCTGGAACTGATACGTCTCCTCGGGAAGAAAAGCCCCTTGGGTGAAGGCCTCCATGTCGAAGGCTAAACCGGCCACACGCCACCGGGAAGGTGTCGGCTCGGTGATGACATCCCGCCGGGTAATGGCGAGTTTGATGCTCTCGGTGATGCTTTCAGGGGGAATGTGCATCTTCATCTCGATGCCTTGGGTGTCCGTGTAGATGAACTCGGCCTCCCCGTCCATGTTCGGGTCGAGGTCCTGGTAGGGGACTTCGTCTGCGCCCAAGTCGGGTGCGAGGCCAATAGGGCGCGGCTCACCGTCCCCGTCAATGGACACAAAAGTGGCCACTCCCGCGTCCACGGCCGGCGAGGTGGGCCACAGGTGGAAGTCACCCACATTGGGGTGGCGAAAGCGGGGCACGTCGAAGAGGTTAATGGTGCCTGTGACGAGAGTTGAGGTGGAATCTACACTCCAATTGGTGGTGTTCGCCCACATGCCGGCGCCCCACAGGGTGGCGGTCATAGTGGCTTGGCTGTAGAGCGAGGCTTCAATTCCCGTCTCGTGGCCCACGAGGATGGTGTTTACGGTGGTCAATGTGCTGGCATAGGTCACCAATAGGGCAGCCCCTGGTGAAGTGGCCCGGTGGCGCACGATGGTGGTGTGGAGCACCTGGGCGTTGGCGTTCTGGAGGGCCAAAGCTGTGCCGCCGAGGGATGCTCCGTTGTCAACCGAGAGCACATTCTGCAACGTCGCATTCCTCACGTTCTTCAGGGCAATCCCACCCCCTGTGGCTTTTGCGCTTTGGTTGTCGTGAAGGTATAGCCTGTTCACGAAGATGTCTTGAGCGTCGACCACAGCTATGCCGCCCCCATCGGTATCGGTCGATTTCCGAAGATTTTGACCAAGTCCCACATTACTTCGGAGACATTCTTCATATACACGCCACCACCATCACTCTGCCAGGTCTTGTTCGAGCTGATAATGGTGTACAGAAAACTCGCTCCACTGGCATCCGCCAGGTGAAGACCACCACCATTCCCGGCGGTAGCCGTGTTGCTCAGGAAAGAGCTATACCCTACATTCAACACCGTGTTTCTGGCATAGAGGCCACCGCCTATCTCGGCCGTGTTGCTGATCACGCTAACGTCAGTCATGGCGAGCGTGGCGGTCACGGCATATATGCCACCCCCGGCATCCTCGGCTTGTGCTCCTCCGCCCAAGCCCATGGCGTTGCCGTCGAACACATCGAGTGCTTCAAGCCCCACGTTGGGCACCGTGCCCGGCGTGGCGTTGACGGCAGGTGTGATGACAATACCACGCCCGAGGCCCTGGGGAGTAATGAGCACAGGGTACATATCCGGGTTCGGCTTGGGAGCCATCGCCCAGGTCGTGGTGGTGTAGCCCCCCCGCAGGATGAGAGACTTGGAAATGTACACGCTCTGGGTGATGCCGTTGCGCTGCAACGTGTGGGTGTACACGCCCGTGGCAATGCGAATTTCGTCGCCTGGATTGGCCATGTCCACAGCATGTTGGATGGTGCCACAAGGATCGGCGGGGTTCGTGCACGTGTTGCCGAAATCTGTGCCCGTTATGGCCACGTAGCGCACGGTGGAGGTGCCTTGTGCGCCGGTCGGGGCTGGCCGGAGGAGGAGCAGTGCTGTCAGCGAGGTGGCGAAGGCAACGCCGAGGGCGAGGGCCAAAAAACCGGGGAAGATGAACCTGTGAACGCGCATTCCTCACACTCCTTTTCCTTGTACAGGTTGCCGGCAGATGATCGGAAGGCGATGTCCGCTCAGCTCGGTGGCGTGGAGAATGGAGAGACCCGCCAAGGTGATGCCAGTGCCTGCCTGGACACGGCGTTGGTCCTCACTGAATAAACGTGTCTGTGTCGGCCTATTCGGGCAGCGGAGTTCGACGTCCGAAGGGAATCGAGACAACCGCTCCTC
>JAUZRY010000108.1 GCA_030949995.1 Ardenticatenia bacterium | reverse complement strand
AAGTTTTGTCTGTCCGGGCATCATGGTCATAGGACTTACTACCACCTTCCGTTAATTCACTCCTACTACTTACTGCCCACATTCCGCACCTAACTGGTGTCCAGATAGCATTTTTCCACGTTGGGGCCAAGGAGCCGAAGGATTTGGCGGTGGACCGGTTTCAGGTTCAGTACCTGCTGGTGAATCCCCTCTGGAGTGCGGATCAGCAGCAGGTCGATGCCCTCAAATATCTGAAAGATGCGGCGCAGGGTCGGACGCTGGGTCGGCTTGCCCACTTGATTGGGGATGCTCTCCCCTCGTCTCCTGCAGACGCTGCCGCCGCTTGTGTTCCGCCAGGGCATACACCAACAGCGCCAAGCCCATCACCATCACCAGGGCCATGATGCGCTGCGGCGACTTCAGAAACAGGCTGTCGGCAAAGAACCACGGGTCTTTCAGGAAGCGAAAGCCTCGTTCCGGTCCCACTCCTTGCCCTTTGTAGGCCACCAGAATCTCTTCCGCCGGCAAGGCCGTTTCATCCAATTCGTTGGTGGCCAGCACAAACTTGCCCGCCCGCCGTCGGACTGCCTCATGGGCGGCTTCATCCGGCTTCACTTCCCACGCCTTGATGCGCCAGCCTATGTGTTCCGGAGGCGTCTCTTTCCTCGGACGACCACGACGGCCATAATGGGGCACCGCGGTGTAGCGCACCTGGACGGTGTGATACTTCCAGCGACGACGGGTCTGAGCCACCGCCTTTTTGGCTTCCTCCGAGGTGGCAAATGCTTGCCGCCCCAGGCGCTGCATGGCCTGCTCCGCTGCTGCCCGCTCCTTGGCGATGCGCTTCTCCAGGGCTTTCACATCCCGCTCATAAGCGGCCTGCGAGTAGACTACCAGCCAGCGTTGACGCACACCACCGTACAAGCCTCCCAACTCGGCATAGCGGTACCCTTCCAAGGCACTGGGTTGCATATCCGCCACGTCCATGGCCGCTTCCACCTCCCGCACCCCCGCGATGCGTTCCGGCACGCGGGTAATCCACTTCACCGTCGAGAGGGTGTGCAGGTTCTCCTTACTGTACAAGGCACTGTCCGCTATGATGTAAGGGGGCTCCTCCCCCTCTCGCAACTGAGTCACATAGGCCTGCACCAGTTGCGGGAGGCTCTTGACATCGGCGGCGTTGCCGTCCAACGCTTGAATCCAAAGGGGCAAAGCAGCGCGATAGGTGGTCAACAAGCCCACCACCACCTGCTTGAGGTCAGGACGGTGGTCCCGCGAGTAGCCACGGGTGATCCGAATGACCTCCTCCTTCTCGGGGTGTCCCTCATAGACACCGTGCACGTGGAAAGAACGGGTATCCACGTGCACAAAGCGGGACAGCAAGCCGAAGTGTTCCAGCCCTTGGGTCGCCACATGCGCAAACACTTGCGTGAGCCCGGCCTCCCACAAGGCATCCAGAGCACGCCCCAGGCTGTCATCGTTCAGCATCGCCGCCGTGATCCCAGGACGGATCAACAGCTCCACCGGTTTGTTGGCAAACCATTCCGGCATCAAGTACAAGGGACGCCCCACAAAGCCCAAGGCGTTCAACACCATCGCTTGCACCGCTTCGCCGACACTGACTTGGCGTTTGGGCGCCGGTACCAAGCGGTCGATGTGACCGATGAGGTTGATCTCGTGACAAATGCCGGCCACAATTCCCAGATGATCCAGCCGTTCTGTGCGGTAGATGACCTTGTCCATGGGGTATCCTCCTCGCTACCATCGCTCCTCCCACAAGGAGACCCCAGAATTGCTCTCTTGGCCACCTCAGGTGCGGAATGTGGGCTCAAACGGCTAGTCGCCTGTTTGGATGTAGCTGCTGCACCTGCTAGGAGAAGTGTATTCATAGCTGGTGGTACCTGAAAAGCAACGACGGGAATCACAAGCACGAATGGTATGGGACGTGTACCTGTTGTTGTACTTTAGACTCCACTGCAAAAAGGTCGCATCTGCCCGATGGCTTCCACTCCGACCGCCTTTTGGCTATAATAGAGGCAACCTGACCCGAGAGGAGCGCCATGTTTCGCAAGAACACCCGTCACTGGCAACCGCCCCTCACCAGCCACGTGGACGAACTGCCTGAGCCGTTGCGCAAGCGGCTGCAGAACTCGTGGGCCGAAACGTTCTACCGGGAATCCTTCTGCCGCCTGGACGAAGAGCCCTTTGGTGTGCTGTATGCCGATAGGCCTTCCCGTCCCAATGTGCCGGTGAATGTGGTGGTGGGCCTGGAATTCCTCAAGGCGGCTCACGGTTGGAGCGACGAAGAGATGGACAACCAGTTCTGCTACAACGTGCAAGTGCGCTACGCCCTGGAGTACCGGCATCTGGGGGAGGGGTATTTCGACCTGCGGACGCTGTACAACTTCCGGCAGCGGCTGGCGCGGCATGTGCAGGAGACGGGCGAGAACCTGCTGGAACAGGCTTTCGAACAGGTGACGGATGAACAGTTGGAAGCCTTCGCTCTCAAGACGGGCCAACAGCGGATGGACAGCACGATGCCGGCGTCGAACATTCGTCAGATGGGACGGGTGCAGTTGCTGGTGACGGTGCTGCAGCGGGTGCATCGCATGCTCTCGGAAGCCGACCGGGAGCGCTACGCCGACCTGCTGGCCCCTTACCTGAAGGGGCATCCGGGGCAGTATGTGTACCGGCTGAAGAAGGACGAGGTGCCGGACCATTTGCGACGCATCGGGGAGGTGATCCAACAGTTGCTCCGGGCGCTGGAAGCGGACTACGGCCAGGAGCCGACCTACCGGGTGCTGGCGCGGGTGTTCGGCGACCACTTCCGACAGGAGCCGGAGCGGTTGGTGGTGAAGGAGGGGAGCGAGTTGAGCGCGGACAGCCTGCAATCGCCCGATGACCTGGAAGCCACCTACCGGGAGAAGCGGGGGCAAGGGTATCGGGGGTATGTGGTGAATGTGACGGAGACCTGCGACCCGGAGAACCCGGCCCCGTTGATCACCAAGGTGCAGGTGGCACCGAACGTGACCGACGACAGCACGCTGCTGAGCGAAGCTGTACCGGCGTTGAAGGAGCGCACCGGGCTGGAGACCCTGTACACCGATGGCGGCTATGGCAGCCCGGAGAACGACACGTGGTTGGAAGAGGAAGGCGTGACGCTGATACAAACGGCCATCCGGGGGCGCCGCCGGGACCCGGAGCGGCTGTATCTGGATGATTTCCAGGTAGAACGGGAGCCTGGGGCGAACCGCAGCGGGTGGTCTGTCCTCGAAAGGCTGCCGCCGAGGTGAGACGCAGCCGTTCGGGGAAGTCCTTCGTGGCCGAGTTCGATGAAGGGGTGTGTGCAGCGTGTCCGCTGCAGGCCCAGTGCCCGGTGGAGCCGCGGAAACGTCGGGCCGTGCGGGGGCTCCGTTTCACATGGCAGGACCTGCGGCGGGCTGAACGCCGTCGGCGTTCGCGAGCGCAGCGGGAGAGGGGGCGCAACCTGCGGGCCGCCGTGGAAGCCACGGTGAGGAGTCTCCAGCATCCCTTCGCGGGCGGAAAGACGCCGGTGCGCGGGCGGTTCCGGGTGGCGTGTATGGTGATTGGGGTGGCGGCAGTGGTCCACATCCGGCGGCTGCACCGTGCCCCCCAGGCCGGGTATAGGCCAAAAGAGGCGCAGCCAGAGCAAGAAAGGGGAGCGAGGAGGGAAAACAAAGGGCAGGAAGAGGGCCGGTTTTCTTTTGTGTGTGGCCTCTGGCACGCCTTGACCGCCTTTCAGCCACAACCGTCGCGCCGTCGGCTCGTTTTTTGTGCTGGCTAAGGTACAGTTTTTGCAGCGGAGTCACTTTATCCGGGACGAGGATAGAGGAGGGTAGTGGCGCGTTTTGACTGATGGAGTAGAATAAGGGCAACCCACTCCAGGAGGTAAGTATGATTGTCGAGGTCATCGTGCGCACGTGCCCGAAATGCGGGAGCGAGAACATCGTCAAAAACGGCCATGACTACAAGGGAGCCCAGAAGTATCACTGCCACGACTGTGGCGCTTATGGCACACTGGATAAAAAAACGCACATCGTCCAGAAACCATTCGACAAGCCAAGGAAGCCTATTTTGAACGTATGAGTATGCGCGGGGTGGAACGGGTTTTTCAGGTGCCCCGCCAACGCCTGGCGATATGGTTGCAAGAAGAAGCCGAAACGTTGCCCGATTTGGAAACGACACTGGCCGAACCTGCCGAAGAAGACGCTTTGGAACTGGACGAATTGTGGTCATTTGTCCAAAAGAAGGATAACAAACGCTGGATATGGATCGCCCTGTTGCGGAGTACCCCGGCAGATTGTGGCCTACGCCATCGGAGACCGTAGCGAAGCCATCATGCCGACGCTTATGGGAACGAATCCCCGCGCGTTATCGTCGCCTGCAAACCTTCAGCGACTTTTGGGAAGCCTATCAAAAAGTCGTGCCTCCGGAACAGCATCAGGCGGTAGGGAAAGAGACAGGCCAGACGGCGCATGTGGAACGCTGGAATAATACCCTGCGACAACGGGTAGGACGCTTCGTGCGCACAACACTCTCGTTCTCCCAATCGGAACCGTTCCATGAAATTGCCCTGAAGCTCTTTGTCTTCCGCTACAACCGGCGAAGGCTGGCTCTCATCAGTCAAACATAACCACTACCTAGAGGAGAACGGACGGCACAGAAGTGTGCTTGGCAGATGGAGTGGTTGGTAGATGGGTGTATACGGATGCACGTGGTGTTGAATGACTTAAAACTCGTACGCTGCCTTCACAACACATTTCCGCCAGCGAAACGGACACCCGACGCAAACTCCACTATCTGTATCCTTGTCGCGTACTAGGCATCGCTCTTCTCCCACTGAGGTCTGAAAGAGAAGGGCACCTCTTATGAGAGACCATCGTGGTCAAATATTAAACGAACGCTGAGGCCTGCCAGCAGCATCTACTACAACTACAACATGACTGGACATATCTGGAAGAATACTACCTGATTGGACAATGCGGAGAAACACTAACGTCCATCAGGTACATCGACGCCCATAAGGGCAAACCGGGACATAAGGGCAAAGCGACTAGAAGAGCATGCTTCACCCGTAATATCGCCCATAAGCGCAAAACGGCTGGAAGCGCATACTTCTGTCTTCGTAAATGTCGCTCCACTGTCAATGAGCATTGGCGCAGAGAAAGTTGCGAGAAAGATAACAGCTGAAAACACATAGAGCACACTCGATAGAGAAAATGGTTAGTACCATGGTTTCCACCCCTCAGCTATTGAATTTAAAAGTGTTTCTTAGATACGGCAGATGCTGCCGGCAAGCCTTCACTTTTTTATAGTATGGCTTCTACTGGAAAAAGCAAGGTCGCTCGCCACCAATTGGTGGGGAGAACGAGGTAGAAAATGGCCGTTTTGGGCGCTCTCTTCCCTTGACTCTGCTTTCGTTTATCGGGCACAAGCTTGGGCTCACTTTGCCCTGCCCCAATCTGCTAGGTCATTTTTCAGGGGATCGTTGCACAGATACTATAATCTGAGAGCAACCTGACAAGAGGAACGCCATGTTCACGAGCACACTTATCGCGCCCCTAACTGCCCCTTACCAGCCATGTGGATGCACTTCCTGAGCCACTTGTGCAAGATAGCAGAGCCCACGGATCGAGACCTTCTAAGACACAATAGTCATAGGCCTTTGTCCATATTCTACCACATAGCGGTTCTTCTGACAAGTTCTCTTCTGTGTGGTGCCGAATTCCAAAATTTAAACGCTTGGTGTGAATTATCTGGCCTAGTACTTGACCACAGTGGATTTTCTTGTATCCTCTCCTCTGGGAACCAACCTAAGGCATCGGAGGAGAGGAACATGGCTTGGCCAAAGAAGGATGTGGTGACCTTAACGGAGGAACAGCGCACGTTCTTGCAGTCTCTCCTGCGCAAAGGCAGGGCCTCGGCACGGGTGTTGACGCGTGCGCGGATTCTGCTGCTGGCGGCGGAGGGGCGGAGGAACGGCTTCATAGCCGAGGCGTTGCAGGTGAGTCCTGCGACGGTGATCAACATGAGCAAGCGCTTTGTCCAGGAAGGGTTAGAAAGGGCCTTGTATGACCGGCCTCGACCCGGGGGCCAGCCCAAACTGGATGCCAAGGGGGAAGCCACGCTTATTGCCTTGGCCTGCAGTGACCCGCCGGAGGGGCGAGAGCATTGGACGATGCAGCTGCTGGCGGACAAGTTGGTGGAATTGGGGGTGGTGGAGAGCATTTCCGACGAGACGGTGCGCCGTGTGCTCAAAAAACCGACTTAAGCCCTGGCAGAAGAAGCACTGGTGTATGGGGAAATTGACGGCGGATTTCTTCTGGCGGATGGAGGAGATGCTGGATCTGTATGCCGTGCCCTATGATCCCCAACGGCCGGTCGTGTGCTCTGATGAGCGTCCGATGCAACTCTTGGGGGAGGTGTATGAACCGTGGCCGGCGGCTCCCCAGAAGCCCGCGGGTGGATTATGA
>JAUZRY010000107.1 GCA_030949995.1 Ardenticatenia bacterium | reverse complement strand
AGAGCGGTTCGTGCTCGTGAGCTCGGAAGCGGGCCTCATCCTTCAGGCGGGCCAATTCGGCAGCGGAGACGGGAGAGCTTCCCCTGAAGTGGAGCACGTCCACCTCGATCTCATACGTGAACCGACGGCGTTCCCACTCGCCGGTGAGCGGCCACCGGTGAACAATGTCGAACTGCACGAGGCCGGCCTCGGTGTCCACGTGCTCGTCAAGCAGCCAGGCAGGCATGTGGGGGTCAAGCATGACGGCCACCTTGCGGTCACGGGCACTTCGCCATGTGTGGTCGGATTCGTTTTTCATAGGAGCACCTCCTGACAGGTTTTTCTGTGTCAAAACAAGGGGAGAGCGCGTTTATAAGGGTGGAGATCTCCCCCGATCTCCGTCGCTTTTCCCCTCCGCGACGCCGCCAGGCGCCCTCCCTGGCGGCGCATTTTTTTCAGTTATGCCTGACGGCTGTATGCCTCGAAACGCCGCCACACCTCAGGGGCCCGTTCCCGGGCGCGGGCAGCAGTGGCCGCTTCGTCCACGGTGAGCACTTGGCGTTCGGCCATGAGGAAGCGGCCGCCCACCATGGTGTGGGTCACGTGGCTGCCCCGCACGCCGAAAATGATGTGCCAGGGCACGTTGGCGGCCGTAAGGGGAGTGTAAGGGGAGTAGTCAAGCACCACGAGGTCGGCGAAGGCGCCGGGTTCCAGTCGGCCCAGAGGGCGCGGGAAGAAGAGCTGGGCCAACCGCGCGTTGTTGGCGTATGCCAAGGCCATCACCGCGTCGCCCCCCATGGCGCGCGGGTCTCCCCGGTGCACTTTGTGGAGGAGGTAGGCGGCTTTCATCTCCTCGAACATGTCGGGGGTGAAACCGTCGTTGCCGAGGGCCACGTTGATGCCGCCGCGTTGCATGGTGGGAATGTCGGCGACGCCCACGGCGTTGTTCATGTTCGAACGGGGCTGGTGGCTCACCCACGTTCCCGTCTCCCTGAGCAGGCCCATCTCCCAAGCGTCCACCGTGATCGCGTGGGCAACAATGGTGGTGGGGCCAAGGACACCCAGGCGGTGCAGGCGCTCGATCACGCGCTCACCATACGTGGACCGGCAATGTTCCTGGTCGGCTGGGCCTTCGGCCGCGTGGATGTGCACTCCCACGCCCAGGGCTCTAGCCTCGGCCACGGCACGCTCGATGGTGGCGTCGCTCAACGTCATGGAGGCGTGCAGGCCAAAGGTGCCCGCCAGGTGGGGATGTTGCTGCTCCTGACACCGACGAATCCACCGGACGTTCTCTTCGATGCCCGCCTGTGCCCGCTCGGGGCCGTCGCGGTCGCTCACCTCGTAACAGAGACACGCGCGCAGGCCGGCCTCGGTAACGGCTTCGCCGATGAGGTCCAGGCTCCCCTCGATGGCGTTGGGGCTGGCGTGGTGGTCGATCAGCGTGGTCGTGCCATGGCGGATGGCGTCAACGAGGTAGACAAGGGCGCTGAGTTTCACGTCCTCCGGGGTGAGGGCTTTGTCCAAGGCCCACCAGAGCCGGCGCAGGATTTCAGGGAAGGAGGCAGGCGCGGGGCCGGGCACAGCCATGCCTCGCGCGAAGGCGCCGTAGAAGTGCGTGTGGGCACAGATGGCGCCCGGAAGCACCAGGCGGCCGCCCACATCAACCACGTGATCGCCCTCAGCGGCCGAAACGCCCCCCCGAGGGCACGATGGCCTGGATGGTGTCCCCGTCAACAACGACGGTGTGCCCTTCCAGCACCGGGGCATGTGGATCAGATGGGTCCACAACAACAGTGGCACGGGTGATCAGAGTGCGGGCCATGGTTCACCTCGCCTCGGTGATCTCGACAAGTTGTGCGCCGGTGACGCGCAGCAGCTCCTCGCGGGCGATCTTCAGCATGGTGCGGTCATCGCCTCCGCCGGCGTAGAGCACCTCTTGGGCCAGCAGGGATCGGTCGGCGTAGGTGGGCAAGGCGTTGGGTGGCCGAACGGCGGCACACCGCCGACTGGGTAGCCCGTGAACTGCATCACCTCATCGGGAGTGGCCATGCGCACCTTCTTGCGCCCCACGCCAAAGAGACGCCCCAGCGCCGAGTAGGCAATTTTGGCCGTGCCGGCGACCAGCACCAGCACCGGCTCGCGGGCCGTGCCCCGCTTGACGAGGAAGAGCACCGACTTGATGACCTGCTCCGGCCGGCACCCAATCGCCCGGGCAGCCATCTCCACGGTGGGGGGTGTCACCCTCTGGCCGAAAGAGCTCGGCGCGAATGGCGTGTGCTTCAATGTACTGCTGTAGGTCAGCCGGCGTGAGCGGCTTGACGTGTGATTCAGGCATTCTTCAGCACCAGCCCTAACGCTTTTCTCAGACGCTCCAGGGCCTGCAATGTCTCCTCATCCTGGGCACACGCGCTCACACAGGTGGCAATGTGTCCCTCGAGCGTCTTGACGATCACTTGGTTCATGGCCGCCTTGACGGCGCTCATCTGGATGAGCAGGGTTTCGCAGTCGGTGTGCTCGGCCAACATGCGGCGAATGGAGCGCACGTGGCCCTCAATGCGGGCCAGGCGCAGGTCCAGGTTCTTCTCGAGTTCAGGTGTCAGATACACGCGCACGCTCTGGGTGTCGTCGCGGGCGACCAAGTCCTGGGGGTTCTGTGTATCGGGCATGGATACCGGCCTCCTTGCCTGACGGCACTCTTGTTCGCTCAACTATCTGGGGGAACAGCCCGCCGCATGTGAGGGGCTGCTTCCATTGTACGGAAGAAGGGGAGGCTTGGCAACCAAGGGGCGTCAAAAGCCAGGTTGCTTCCTGGCCCAAGTAACATATAATTGGGCCAGTCCGGTACAGGGAGCGCCCAAAGGCGGGGGCAGAGGCCCCGGACATTCAGCGAGTGGAGGTTGTGACATTGGTGCTCACGTCACTGGTGACGGCTGTGGCATTAGGATATCTGCTCGGCTCTATTCCAAGCGGCGTGCTCATCGGGCGGATCTACGGCGTTGATCCCCGACACGTGGGCAGTGGCCGCACAGGCGGCACAAATGTCTACCGGGCCGCGGGCCCGAAGGCCGGCCTGTTGACCGCCTCGGCCGACGCGGTGAAGGGATTGGTCGTGGTCCTGCTGGCGCGCGCGCTGTACGCACACGTGCCCTTCGCCGTAGCCCTGGCTGGCCTGGCGGCCGTCGTGGGGCACAACTGGTCTGTGTTCCTGAAATTCCGCGGTGGTGCCGGGACGATGACTAACTTGGGCGTGCTCCTGGGCCTCTCGCCGACGGCGCTGGTAGCCGCTGCCCTCTTCGGCTTTGTGGCCTTGTACACGAGCCGCATGGCTTCCGTGGGATCGCTGACAGCGGCGTGGGCGGCCTTTGCGGCGTTTGTAGTGTTAGGCTTGGTGGGACGGGCGCCCATGCCCTTTGCCTTCTACGGCGTGGGCCAAGCCCTGATCATCACCTGGGCCCTGCGCCCGAACATCAGGCGCATCCTGGCCGGAACCGAACGCCGCATTGGCCAGCGCGAATAGCGAAGTGGAGCACAGCGATGGAACACGCTGTGATACCTGCGCCGGCGCAGAGCTTGACAGACCCTGTGGCCGTTGACCCTGTGGTGCACCGCTCCTGGCGGCGGTGTCGGCTGCGCTTCAACCCCCATGTGACCCCTCACATCGTCCGGGCCAATCCCGTTGTGCTGAACCACATCTGTCTCACCTACGCCGACCTGATCGCTGTGGCACGTCCCTTCATGGAGGACATCCACCAATTCGTGGAGGGCTCCGGGTACGTTGTCCTGCTGACGGACAACACGGGATGCATCGTGGACTTGCTGGGCGATCCATCCGCCTTGCGCTCGTTGGCTGACGTGGGCATTGAGCAAGGGATCTACTGGAGTGAGGGGTTGATGGGCACCAACGCTATCGCCCTGGCCCTGGTGGAGGCCATGCCGGTGCAGATCACCGGCTCCCAACACTTCTTTCACGCTCACCACGGGCTGACGTGTTCCGCGGCCCCGGTGCATGACGCCCGTGGCCGCATCATCGGCGTGTTGGCCATGGCCGGCCGGGCAGAGACGGCTCACCCCCACACGCTGGCCATCGTCATGGCCGCTGCCCGGGCCATCACCAACCAGTTTCAGACCGACATGTACCTTCAGGAGGCGAACCGGCGGCTTGCCGAGCTGAACAGCGTCTTCGGGGCCATCTCCGAGGGCGTGCTGAGCTGGAACAGCGATGGGATCATCACCCACATCAACCACCAGGCCGGGTTGATCCTGGGCGTTGTCCCCCGCGCCGTGCTGGGAAGACGGCTGAGCGACGTGGTCGAGTTGCCCGAACGCCTGTTGAACGCCGACTTGGCCGGCGGAGGGGTGCGTGATGTGGAAGCCACGCTCCGGGTGGTGAACGGCGTGCCGGTGGACTGTTTGGTGAGCTTGCAGCCGGTCTGTGAGGGGCAGGAGCGAGTGATCGGCTGTATTCTGACCCTGCGTCCGATTGAGCGGGTGCGCCGGCTCGTTCATCGCCTGGTGGGCGCCCGTGCCACCTTCACGTTGAACGATGTGTTGGGGCAGTCGCCCGCCATGCAGCGCGTGCGCCACCAGGCACGCCTAGCAGCCAAAGGGCAGGCCCCTGTGCTCCTGCGGGGTGAACCCGGGGTGGGCAAAACGCCCCTCGCTCAGGCCATTCACAACGAAAGCATGCGTGCTACAGGGCCGTTCATCACCCTGAACTGCCGCGCTATCCCCCACGAGCTGATGGTGAGTGAGTTCCTGGGCTACGAGGGCGGTGCCTTTAGCGGGGCTGTGGCCGAGGGACGACCCAGCAAGTTCGAGCTGGCCGACGGCGGCACACTCTATCTCGAGGAGATTGACGCCCTTTCCTTGGAGATGCAGGCGGCCCTGCTCCAAACCATCAACACCGGCCACGTCCTGCGCCTGGGGGGGGACGCGGCCCATTCCCGTGAACGTGCGCGTCATCGCCTCCACCTCGGCCCACATTGAACATTTAGTCCAAGAGGGGAGCTTTCGGGCCGATCTGTACTACCGCTTCGGCGTTTTCGTCATCGACATGCCTCCCCTGCGGGCCCGTGCCGAAGACGTGCCCTTGCTCGTGAAACAGTTCCTGGGCCGCATGGCCGGGCAAATTGGGCAGGAGATCACGGTGGCCCCTGAGGCCATGGCGTTGCTCACCGAGTACACCTGGCCGGGTAACGTCCGCGAGCTGGAAAGCCTGTTGGAGCGCCTGGTCACTGTGGACGGCCGGAGACACATCCGGCCCCAAGACTTGCCCCACACCATCCGGCTGCGCCACAGCCCCGTGCTCGGCAAGTCTCCCTTGGCCGCCGAGCCGGTGCTCTCCCTGGCGGAGATGGAACGGGAGGCCATCATGCGGGCGGGCTGGGCCTATCGAGGCCATGTAACACGTATGGCAGAACATTTGGGCATCAGCCGCACAACCCTGTGGAGAAAGATGAAGGAGATGGGCATCTCGCCCAAAATGTTCAAAACAGAAACGCAGGAAGACGGACAGTAGGGCGTTGACAGACCCGGGGAGCTATGATAGCATTGAACGCAGCCGCTGCTCATCTGTCATCGGCACGGTGGACGCGTGTCCACGTGAACCCCGGAAACCCCCGCTAAGGGAGTGTGTTGGTGCCTCCAAGCAATCATATGCCTCCCCATGAGTTCTATATTCGTTTTTGGGGAGTGCGGGGTGGGTATCCTGCCCCCCATTCGTCCCTCGTGGGCGGCCATACCCCGTGCGTGGAGGTAGGGGTTGCAGGCCGTCGCCTCATCCTGGACGCCGGGCTGGGCATTATTCCCCTGGGGCGACAGTCTCGGCCGAGTCCAGAGGAGCCATTTGTGCTGCTGCTCACCCACTTGCACCGTGATCACATTGAAGGGTTGGGGTTCTTCGCGCCCATCCGCTACCCGGACGCCCACCTGGTGATTTACGGCCCTGCCCCGCCTGAGGGCTCTCTCGAGGAATTTCTGAGGGCTCAGTTCTCCCCTCCCCTCTTTCCCCTGCCATGGGATGAGAATTCGGCGCGCCGAGATGTGATAGAAATTCACGACGGCGGCACGCTCCTTTGGGAGCCAGATACGCCCTTGCCCCAGTACGTGCCCCCCGACGCTGTGGCGCCTTCTGACCACGACATCGTGCTGGTGCGCATCATGCACAGTTGGGCCCATCCGCAAGGGGTCTTTCTCTTCAGAGTGGAGTGGAACGGGCGCGCCTTCGTCTACGCCACGGACGTGGAAGGGTACGTGGGAGCAGATCAACAGCTCATTCACTTTGCCCACAAAGCCGACGTGATTGTACACGATGCCCAGTACACCATGGCTGAGTATACCGATCCAGTCCGCTGCCGGCAGGGATGGGGCCACAGCACGCCGGAGATGGCCATCGAAGTGGCTCAGGCCGCCTCGATCCCCTGCGTGATCCTCTTTCACCATGATCCTCAACATGACGATGACTTCCTGTTGGCCATGGAGGCCGAAGCCCAACAGCGTTTCCCGGCGACGTTCGTGGCCAGGGAGCAGATGATGTTGGCCCTGACAGCCTCGGGAACTGTGGAGCACCTTGCAGTGCCCTGAGGCACAGGAGCATACCTTGTTCGACACGAGGAGGCACGGAAACCCATGAGTGAACATTACGATCTGCTGATTGTCGGCGCCGGACCGGGCGGATATGTGGCCGCCATTCGCGCAGCACAACACGGCCTAAACGTGGCCTGCGTGGATCGCGAGGCACTCGGGGGCGTCTGCCTGAATTGGGGCTGCATTCCCTCCAAGGCGCTCCTGAAAAACGCCGAGCTGGTGGCACTTCTGAAGCATCGTGCCAAGGAGTTTGGGTTTTCCTTCGAGCGTTTTGAGGCTGACTACGCTGTGGCCGTGCAGCGCAGCCGGCGGGTTGTGCGCCGCCTGGTGGGCGGTATCGGCTACTTGTTCAAGAAGTACGGCGTGACACACATTCGGGGAACTGCCCGTTTGACCGGTCCCCAGCGCGTCGAGGTAGATGGCCAGACCTACCGGGCCACCACCATTGTGCTGGCCACGGGTGCCCGTCCCCGCACGTTGCCCGGCATCCCTGTAGACGGCGAATGGGTCATGACCTACCGCGAGGCCATTGTGGCCGAACACGTGCCCAACTCCGTGGTCATTGTGGGGGCCGGGGCCATCGGCATGGAGTTCGCCTACGTCTACCGGGCTTACGGCGCAGAGGTGACGCTGGTCGAGTTTTTGCCCCGCCTGCTCCCCATGGAGGATGAGGAGATCTCCGCCGAAATCGAGAAGGCCTACCGGAAACTGGGCGTTCGCTTTCACACCTCCAGCCGAGTCACAGCAGCCGAGAGGGTTGGCGAGAAGGTGCATGTCAGGGTGGAGCCGGCACAGGGAGACGGCCCCGCCCACACGATTGAAGCCGACCGGGTGCTCGTGGCCGTGGGCATACAGCCCAATGTCGAGCACGTGGGGCTGGAAGAGGTGGGTGTGGCCCTCAACGAGCGAGGGTTTATCCAGGTTGACGACTACCTGCGCACCACGGTGCCCACCATCTACGCCATCGGCGATGTGACCGGCAAGCTGCCGCTGGCTCACGTGGCCTCACACCAGGGCATCTTCGTGGCCGACCTGGTGGCCGGCAAGTCAGTCCACCCCCTCGACTATGACATGATGCCCAGGGCCACGTATTGCTCGCCCCAAGTGGCCAGCATGGGGCTCACCGAACAGCAAGCCCGTGAGCGAGGCTATGACATCACGGTGGGCAAGTTTCCCTTCAGCGCCAACGGCAAGGCACTAGGCATGGGCGAAGGCGAGGGGTTTGTCAAAATCGTGGCTGACGCCAAGTACGGCGAGATCTTGGGAGCCCACATGATCGGCCCGGAGGTGACCGAGCTGATCGCCGAGTTCACCCTGGCCCGGACGCTGGAGAGCACCCCGCTCGAGCTGGCTGATGCTGTTCACCCCCACCCCACGCTCAGCGAGGTGATTGCTGAGGCCGCCTTGGCCACCGAAGGGCATCCCATCCACTTTTGAGACCCGCGGAGGAGTTGGTGTGAAAGAGATCACCCTCGTCGCCCTGGCCCACGTCGTGGCCGCCATTGACGCCCGACTGGAGAAGAAGGACCGCGTGCGCGAGGAGGTGCTCGTGCTCTCGCGCAAAGTCGTGCAGTACGCCTCCAAGGCAATCCGGGCCGTACACCGCCAGGAACTGGAGGAGGCCGACGCCCTGCTGCACGAGGCAGACAGCCTGGTGCAGCGCATCGCCGAGCTGACTTCCTCCTACCCTGACATCCTCTTCGCCGGATATGCCCAGGACGCCCAAAAAGAATACGCCGAGGCCCACTTGACCCGCGCCTTCGTCACCGGAGGACGGCTCCCTACCCCTGAGGAGCTGGGGGTCGAGGATGCCCCCTACCTGAATGCACTGGGTGAGGCCGCCAGTGAGCTGCGGCGGGCCATCCTGGACCGCATCCGGGGAGGAAATCGCCTGGAGGAGGCCGAAGAGTGGCTGCACACCATGGAAGAGGTGTACAGCCTCTTGCAGACGGTCGATTACCCCCATGCCATCACCAACAACTTGCGGCGCACAACGGATGCCCTTCGCGCTGTGCTGGAGCGCACGCGGGGCGATGTGACCACGGCCGTTCGCCAGCAGGCGCTCCAGCGGGCTCTAGTCAACCTCGAACGCCAACTCCGGCAGGACTAGCATGGACCGTACTGTGCCGAGCACCGAAAACGAGGAGATCGAGCTCTACATCCGCACCTACTTCTCCCTGTTGCGCAGCAGTGCGCCGGTGCGCATCAAGGCCCTCGAGGAAACGCACGCCGGAATGCGCTCCAGCCTGCACGCCAAGGCCGAATCGCCCATGCCCGACGTGGCCGCCTTCACCTACGCCTACTTGCGCTTGCCCTCCGTGATCAAGGAGACGCGCCTGGTCATGTTGGGACAATCGGAGGAGGTCTTCGCCCGGCGCGGGTATCACAACGTCCACCGCTGGCAACTCGTGGAGGCCCCGGCCCGCAGGCGTCTCATGTTCTACGACGGCCAAGGCACTTTGGCCGCCTTCATCGCCAGCGTTTCGGACATTGATGATCTGGTGCCACTGCTAACCGCCTTCCAGATCGAGTGGAACAAAATGCACACCCTGCTCAGCTTGAACCGCAGCGTGGTCAGGCGGCTGGAGCGGACTGTCCAATCGGGAGCGTGGCTCCAAGAGGACCAGCAGGCCCTTCGGGATCTCTTTGAGCTGGATGCGTCCGCGTGGCAGCAGTTGGAGCGGCTGTTCGGAAAACGACTGGCTGTTACCTTGCTGGAGATAGCTTCCCGCCCCCAAGATGTGCAGGTGATCTTGCTGGCCAGTTCCCTGACCGATTATCGGCGGGCCACACAGGGATGGTGGCGGCGCGTGGAGGCCGAGGTGGGACAGGAGGTGCTGGAACAGCGGCCGGTCTACTTCGTCTCCAGCAACACGCACAGCCTGTTGAACGTGTTGAGTGGCTTTGCCCCGGCCTACCAGGAGGAGATCGGGGCATTCCTGAACGCCGCCAACCCTGAAGGGCTGAGTGATCTTCTGAGGCAACTCGACCAGGACGACCCCGAACGGCTGAACGTGCTCTATTACGGTCTGCGTCACGCCCTCAAGGCGGACCGAAACGGCCACCTCACACGCCTCTACCGGGAGTGGTATCGCGCGCAGGGGTTCATCCACATCGACAACCCCATGTACTTGGACGTGGCCGTGCAAATCTTCCCCCTCAACCGGCTGGACGCTGATCGTGTGGACCCGCGCGTGCGCACGCCGGCCTTGGACGCCCTGCACCGTTCCGACGCCCTCATCTTCAACGTGGATTATCCTTTGGGCATGGCTGCCTACCAGGTGCTCTCGGAGGTGTCCAGTCGCACCGGCGACATTCGGGGGGTCTACATCATGGGCAAGGCGGCCACATTGAACGGCCGCATCGGCGACGTGATGATTCCCAACGTGGTCTACGATGAACACTCGCGCAATTCCTACCTGTTCCGCAACTGCTTTGCGGCCATGGATGTGACGCCCTTTATGCTCCGCCACAGCGTCTTGGACAACCAAAAGGCGGTCACCGTGCGGGGTACCTTTCTGCAGAATCGTCACTTCATGCGGGTGTTCTACCAGGAGGGGTACACGGATTTGGAAATGGAAGCAGGGCCTTACCTAAGCGCCGTGTACGAGAACAATTATCCGAAGCGATACCCGGTGGACGAAATCGTCAACCTCTACAGCAATGTCCGGTACGATGTGGGCATTCTCCACTACGCCTCAGACACGCCCTACAGCAAGCGCCAGGCATTGCTGGCCGAGAGCTTGGCGTACCAGGGGGTGGAGGCCACCTACGCGACTTCAATAGCCATTCTGCGGCGCATCTTCGAGGTGGAGGCAGCACGTCTCAGACGAGGGTGACAGCGGAGCGGAGAAGAGAACGAGAGGTGTGCCAATGAGAACGGGCCAGGGGGGCGGCCACACGGCCGCCCCCTGAAGTTCGTACGCTCAGTATTCCGGCATCTGAGGCGTTTCTTTCTTCTCCTCGGGGATGTCGGTGACCAACGCCTCGGTGGTCAGGATCATGGCGCCAATGCTGGCGGCGTTGAGCAGGGCCGAGCGGGTCACCTTGGCCGGGTCGATGATGCCGTTCTTGAGCATGTCCACGTACTCTTCCCGGAGCACGTCAAAGCCCACGTTCGGGCTGTCCGCCTCCTCCTGGCGCCGGCGCACCTCGCCGATGATCACCGCCCCATCGTGCCCGGCGTTAACGGCCAACTGGCGCAGGGGCTCTTCCAAAGCGCGGTAGACGATCTTCACGCCCGTGGCCTCATCGCCTTCCAGGCCCAGCCAGCCCTCTAGGGCCTTCTGGGCGGCCAGCAGGGCCACGCCACCGCCGGGCACAATGCCCTCCTCGACGGCCGCGCGGGTGGCGCTCAGGGCGTCCTCGACGCGGTGCTTCTTCTCCTTCAGCTCCGTCTCGGTGGCCGCGCCCACCCGAATGATGGCCACGCCGCCGGCCAGCTTGGCCAGCCGCTCCTGGAGCTTCTCCCGGTCGTAGTCGCTGGTGGTGGTCTCAATCTGCGCCTTGATCTGGTTGATGCGGGCCTTGATGTTCTCGGGATCGCCCTTGCCGTCCACGATGGTGGTGTCGTCCTTGG
Source organism: Ardenticatenia bacterium (assembly GCA_030949995.1). Classification (GTDB taxonomy): domain Bacteria; phylum Chloroflexota; class Anaerolineae; order Ardenticatenales; family Ardenticatenaceae; genus WFWG01. Next base: position 126,829 of record JAUZRY010000107.1, on the reverse strand, counting down.
TGATGATGACCTTCTCAGCGCGGCCGAGGTCGTTGAGGGTGGCGCTCTCCAGCTTGCGGCCGAGCTCCTCGCTGATGACAGTGCCGCCGGTGAGGATGGCAATGTCCTGGAGCATGGCCTTGCGCCGCTCGCCGAAGCCGGGGGCCTTGACGGCAGCCACGTTGAAGACGCCGCGCAGCTTGTTGAGCACCAAGGTGGCCAAGGCCTCGCCGTCCACGTCCTCGGCAATGATCAAGAGAGTGCGGTTACCACTCTGGAGCACTTTCTCGAGGATGGGCAGCAGGTCCTGGGCGCTGGAGATTTTCTTCTCGTGGACCAGGATGTAGGGGTTTTCGAGGACGGCCTCCATGCGGTCGGCGTCGGTGACGAAGTAGGGGCTGATGTAGCCGCGGTCAAACTGCATGCCCTCGACGTACTCGGTCTCGAAGGCGAGGCCGGTCTTGGATTCCTCGACGGTGATGACGCCATCCTTGCCGACCTTCTCCATCACCTCGGCAATGAGCTGGCCGATCTCAGGATCGTTGGCGCTGATCGCGGCCACGTGGGCGATGTCCTCCCGGCTCTCCACCTCGACAGCCACCTCCTTGATGTAGTCGGCGGCTTTCTCCGCCGCCTGCTCAATCCCCCGCTTGAGCAGCATGGGGTTGGCGCCGGCGGCCACGTTCTTCAGCCCTTCGTTGACGATGGCCTGGGCCAACACGGTGGCGGTGGTGGTGCCGTCGCCGGCCACGTCGTTGGTCTTGGTGGCCGCTTCCTTCAGCATTTGGGCGCCCATGTTGGCAAAGGGCTCTTCCAGTTCGATCTCCTTGGCCACGGTGACGCCGTCGTGGGTCACGGTCGGCGAGCCCCACTTCTTGTCGAGGGCCACATTCCGCCCCTTGGGGCCCAACGTGGTCTTCACCGCGTTTGCCAGCGTGTCCACACCGCGCTTCAGCTCGCGACGGGCGTCTTCGGAAAAGACAAGCTGCTTCGCCATTGTCGCTCACCTCCATCTTCGAGTTTTAGCCTTCAACGACTTTGGCCAGAATGTCGCTTTCCTTCAGGAGCAACAACTTGTTGTCTCCGTTCTTGATCTCCGTGCCGGCGTACTTGGCGTAGATGACGCGATCGCCCACCTGCACGTCGAGCGGTCGGCGGCTGCCGTCCTCCTGGAGCGCACCCGGGCCGACAGCAATGACTTCGCCTTCCATCGGCTTCTCCTTGGCTGTCTCGGGCAAGATGATGCCACTGGGCGTTACTTCCTCTTGCTCAATAGGGCGCACCAGCACTCGGTCGTGCAAGGGTTGAATGTTCATGCCTTCACCTCCTCCGCTTTCGTTGATCACTTCACAGAATGAGCCCCTCTGCCCGTCAGATGGGCAGGGGGGCTATACCAGGCGAATGAGGAATCACCGCACGGCCTTGACGCGGATCTGCTTGGGCCGTGCTTCGGCTGTTTTGGGCAGGTGAACGCGCAGGACGCCGTTCTCCAGCGTGGCCTCGATCTTGTCGGCATCCACGGCCGTCGGGAAGGTCAGCGTGCGCTGGAAGCGGCCGTACCAGCGTTCCCGGAGATGGTACGTGGCGCCCTCGGGTTCAACGCGCGGCACCTCACCCGAGATGGTCAGGGCACCCTCCTGGAACTCGATGTTGATCTTGTCCACGGGAATGCCCGGAATCACCGCCTCGACCACGTACTCGTCAGCCGTCTCGTAGACATCCACAGGGAGTTGGTAGACCATGCCACTCCACACCTCGCCAAACAGCCGGCGCGGCAGGATGAAGGACTCCTCAAAGAGACGGTCCATCGCGTCACGCAAGCTCACCATCTCGCGGAACGGATCCCAGCGGGCCAACGTCATATGCCTCACCTCCTTTCCCGAGATGATCTTGCGTAACATGGTCGGTTAAACCCACCAGTGCGATTCCACCACAAAGAATTCACAGGGGCTGTTAGAGTCGTGTTGGAAGGTTGCTAGAAAGTTGTTAGAACCGGGCCAGGAGAAGCCCCGGCCCGGCCACACGCTTACCGCACGGCCTTGACGCGGATCTGCTTGGGCCGCGCTTCGGCCGCCTTGGGCAGGTGAACGCGCAGGACGCCGTTCTCCAGTGTGGCCTCGATCTTGTTGGCGTCCACAGCCGTCGGGAAGGTTAGCGTGCGCTGGAAGCGGCCATACCAGCGCTCGCGCAGGTGGTAGGTGGCGCCTTCATGTTCCACGTAGGGCAGTTCACCGGAAATATAGAGGGTGTTGTCGCGGAACTCGATGTTGATCTTGTCCACGGGAATGCCCGGAATCACCGCCTCGACCACGTACTCGTCAGCCGTCTCGTAGACATCCACCGGCAGACGGTAAATGGCCTCAGTGCGAAGTTCCGTGCTGCGCGGCACCACAAACGCGTCTTCGAACAGCCGATCCATGGCCTCACGCAAGTTCACCAGCTCGCGGAACGGATCCCAGCGGGAGATCGTCATGGTCTCACCTCCTCAACTGTCGGCTCATGTGCTTCGTTCTTGTCCGGCTCACATCCTCTACAATAGAGGAGGGCTGTTAGAAGTTCACTGGAGGCCTGCTAAAGGCGCGTTAGAGATGTGTTAGAGAGTTGCTTGTGGGGGGGGCTCTGGCCCCGCCGTTCGCGTTTGTGGGAGAAGTGGCGTGATATAATACGTGAAAATATGTGATATATATCACTCCATATCGCCATGTGCTGTGTATTATAGTTGGGAGCAACTGAGGAGGCATACCAATGGCCGACACTCAGAAGTGGTCGAGCAAGGGGCCCATGTTGCCCGCTGAGCGCCGCCGCCGCATCTTAGAACGCCTAGCCCAGCGTGGCCGGGTCACAGTGGCCGAGCTAAGCCGTGAGCTGCACGTTTCACCGATGACCGTCCACCGTGACTTGAACACCCTCGCGGCGCGCGGGATGTTGCGAAAAGTTCGTGGCGGCGCGGTGCCGGCCACGGTCCACGATCCACATGACTGTCCCATGTGCGCCCACATGCCCGACGGGCGCACCGGCATGACCTTGCACCTGCGCGGTGGGGAGACATGGCGCACGTGTTGTGCCCACTGCGGGCTCTGGTCGTTGACCATCCACGGCGAGGAGATTGTTGCCGCTGTTGTGCCCGACTTCCTCACCGGCCGCACGGTGAACGCCCACCAAGCCACGTATCTTGTAGGCCCCGACGTGGAACTCTGCTGTGTGCCCACCGTCTTGGCCTTTGAATCCCCCCGTGATGCTGCCCGCTTCCAACAGGGGTTTGGAGGCCAGGTGGCGACATGGGAGCAAGCTGTGCAGGCCATCCAAACGCACATGGAAAAGAAATCGTCCTGAATGTTCAGGAGGGAAGCATGGGCTGGGAATCTCGCTCTGTCGCCCTCGTTGCCGTCATCCTGCTGTTCCTCACCGGCGTGGCCTGTGGCCAAATGCCAGCATTTAAGGGCACCGTCTTGCCCGACCCGGTGCCGGCCGCCGATTTTACCCTGACCGACCAGCACAGCACCCCCTTCCGCCTCAGCGAGCAGAGAGGCCGAGTAGTGCTGCTCTTCTTTGGGTACACCAATTGTCCGGATGTGTGCCCGACGACGCTGACCACCTGGAAGCAGGTCGAACAGGCGCTCGGCCAGCAGGCTCAAGATGTCCGCTTCGTCTTCATCACCGCCGACCCGCAGCGGGATACCCCTGAGCGTCTGCGGGCCCACTTGGCTGCCTTCAGCCCCAATTTCATCGGCCTGACCGGCACTCCAGAGGAGTTGGCCTCAGTTTACCAGGCCTATCATGTCTTCGTCAACGCTTCGGCTGCCGAGGAGACGGCAGCCGACTACCTTGTCGAGCACACGGCGGCCGTCTTCGCCATCGACCCCGACGGCATGTGGCGTCTGACGTTCCCCTTTGGCACATCCGCGGAGGACATGGCCCACGATGTGCGCCTGTTGCTCCCGTAGGGCCGTCCAAGGGCGGCCATCGGTGAAGCGGCTCGGAAAGTCATCGCTGGAGGACTGAGCGAACTGAGAGGTGAACTTGTGCACGCTTACGCGAGAACATGGACCATCTTTCTGCTGTTCCTGGCGTTGGCCTTCGGGTGTGGTCCCGCCACGGCCAATGGGCCCCGTCTCCAAGTGGAGGCCGCGTGGGCCCGCCCCACGGCCAGCGGGGGAAGCCATCCGGCCGGCTCGCAGGGCGAGGAGAAGAGCATGGGCAGCATAGGGGCCGTGTATTTCACCCTCATCAACAGCGGGGATCAGCCTGACCGCTTGCTGCGTGTCACCACCACAGTGGCCGAGAAGGCCGAACTTCACCAGACCCGCGTGGAGGAGGGGGTGGCCCGCATGGTGCCCGTGACCGACGGCGTGCCCATTCCTGCAGGCGAGCGGGTTGTATTCGAACCGGGCGGATATCACGTCATGTTGATGGGCGTGCGCCAACCGCTGCGTCCCGGCGACCGGTTCTCTCTCACCTTGATCCTTGAGCAGAGTGATCCCATCACCGTAAACGTGGAGGTGTCACCGTGAACACAACACGCAGATGGTGGTTAGTCATGCTGGTGGTCATGAGTGTGATGAGCGCTGTGGTAGCCTGTCAGCGCAATCGCCTGGAATCCACAGACGAGGGCATCACTGTGGTTGTTGAGCCGATGCCCCCGCGCACAGGCGAGCCGACCACTGTGACCATTACATTGCGTGATGCTGAAGGGGCACCGGTGAGCGGGATGACGCTGGAGATCGAGGGCAACATGAATCACGCCGGCATGAAGCCCGTCATTGTCCAGGCCGAAGAGGTGGAGCCGGGGCGGTACGTGGCCACCCTGACGTTCACGATGGGCGGGGATTGGTTCATCGCCGTGCGGGGCACGTGGCCGGATGGCCGCCCCTTCGAGCACACGGTGGACGTGCCGGGCGTGCGGGCCAAATGAGCGAGCAGGGGGAATGGCGATGGGCGTGATCGAGCGTGTCGGCTCAGTACACGAACCTTCGGCCGACATGATCACTTGGCCGCTGGTGGGGCGATTCCTGCGTTGGCGACATGCCCGCTCGGCCCTGCAGGTGCCCCTGCTGCTCGTGGCAGCGCTCCTCGTGTGGGACGGCCTCACGGGCCCACAACTGGCGCCCAAGAACCTGGCCACCACCGTCACGTGGCTGCACTACCGTGGCTTTGTCGTGCTCGCCCTGCTGATCTTTGGCAACGCCTTCTGCATGGCGTGTCCGTTCATGTGGCCGCGCCTGGTGGCCGAGCGCCTGGGGCGCGCTCGTTGGATGTGGCCGCGCCCCTTGCGCTCCAAGTGGCCTGGTGTGGTGTTGCTGGCTGCCTTCCTCTTCGCCTACGAGCTCTTTGACCTCTGGGCCAGCCCGTGGTGGACAGCGTGGGTCATTGTGGCCTATTTTCTCGTTGCCTTGGCAGTGAACGGCCTGTTTCGCGGTGCTCCGTTTTGCAAGTACCTGTGTCCCATTGGGCAGTTCAACTTCGTGGGGTCGCTCATTTCCCCGTTGGAAATTGCGGTGCGGAACCACGATGTGTGTGCCTCCTGCACCACAAAGGATTGTTTTCGAGGACATGAAGCCCAGCGAGGATGCGAGCTGTGGCTCTTCCAGGAAAAAAAGTACGGCAACATGGACTGCACCTTCTGCCTGGATTGTATCCACGCCTGCCCTCATGAGAATGTGGGCATCCGTTTTCGCCTGCCAGGCAGCGAACTTTGGCAGGACCGCCTGCGCTCCGGCGTGGGGCGCCTCTGGCGGCGCCCCGATGTGGCCGCACTGGTCACGGTGTTCACCTTTGGGGCTTTGCTGAACGCCTTCGGCATGGTCAGCCCAGTGTACGCCCTGGAAGCGTGGTTGGCCTCCCAACTGGGCACCACCTCCGAATGGCCTGTGCTCGGCCTGATCTTCCTGGGCGCGCTGGTGGTCGAGCCAGCCCTCTTGCTAGGCGGAGCCGGGTGGCTCTCCCGCACCTGGAGTGGCCGGGCTGAGCCCCTCTTGGCCGTGGTCATGCGCTACGTGTACGCGCTGGTGCCCTTTGGCATGGGCGTGTGGGCCGCCCATTACCTGTTCCACGTTCTGATCGGCTTCTGGGGAGTGGTGCCCATTGTGCAAAACCTGGTGGGTGAGCTCACCGGCAGCTTCTGGTTGGGCAGGCCCCGCTGGGAGCTCGGACCGGCCGTGCCTCTAGAATGGCTGGACGCATTGGAGCTGGGGTTCATCGCCTTGGGCACGTGGGGAAGTTGGCTGGTGGCCTATCGTCTGGCCTGCCGTGATGCTCCCCAAAAGCCCTGGACTGCCTTCCTGCCTTGGGCCATCCTCATCGGCCTGTTGGCCCTCACGGCCGTGTGGCTCATGCTCCAACCCATGGAAATGAGGGGGACATTCCTGGCATGATGAGGCGAATTGGCCCGTTTGTCCTGTTCTTGGTGTTGGTTGCCCTCGTGGGTGCCCCAATGGTGGAACAGCCGGCCTTGGCTCACTCGGGCGCCCCGATCTTGGTCGTGGCGGAACAGAAGGTAGGCCCCTACATCGTCTCCGTCTGGGCCGACCCGGATGTGGGAGGTGGCCGCCTCTCCGTGGAAGCCACGCTTGAGGAAGGGGCCCCCGTGCCCGCCGGCACCACCGTCTCGGCGCGCGTCTGGCCCGACGACGGCCATCTTGCCGAGGTGACCTACACGGGCACACGCACCTCATCGCTGTTGGGACCGGAGCGGTTCACCATTCAGGTGCCCTTTGATGCCGAGGGGCTCTGGTGGGTTCGTCTCACCTTGAGCGGGCCGGCCGGCACGGGCGAGACTACCTTCTCGGTGACGGCCACGCCGCCCGGCACGTCCTTGAGCCTGGGGTCCTTGCTCTGCCTGGTTCCCTTCTTGGCCGTGGCCGCCCTCTGGTGGTGGGGGGCACGCCGGTCAACCGCAACTTCCGAGCGCAAATAGGCATCCCGGAGGAGGCTGTGCGGGAGGAGGTGGGCCTCAAAAGAGGCCCACAATTTGGCCGTCCTCATCAATGTCCACCTGCATGAAGTTGGGAGTGGCCGGGAGGCCAGGCATCGTGCGAATGTCACCACAGATGGGGTAGACGAACCCGGCTCCGGCGCTGAGGCGCACGTTGCGCACGGGCAGCACGAAGTGGCGTGGCACACCTTTCACGCTGGGATCGTGGGAAAGGGAGAGTGGTGTCTTCGCCATGCAGATGGCCAACTCCCCGAATCCGCTCTCCTCGTAGCGGCGAATTTGGGCTTCAGCCTCGGGCGTGTATTCCACACCTGCTGCGCCGTAGAGCGTGGTGGCAATGGTCTCGATCTTGCGCTTGAGCGACCACTGGGGCTCGTACAGGTAACGAAAGGCCGAGGGGCGCTCACAGGCGGTGGCCACGGCCTCGGCAAGGGCCACGGCCCCAGCTCCTCCCTCAGCCCAGTGCGTGGCGGGCACAGCGGCCAGCGCCCCGGCCTCCAAGGCGGCCCGCCGCACGAGCTCGATCTCAGCCTCGGTGTCGGTGGGGAAACGGTTAATGGCCACCACCACGGGTAAGCCGAAGGCCCGGGCAATGCCAATGTGCCAGGCCAGATTCGCACACCCGCGTTCCACGAGGTCCAAACGCTCCTCCGTGTACTCGGCCGGCAGGGGACGCCCGGGCGTCACCGGCGGACCGCCGCCGTGGAGCTTCAGGGCACGTACCGTGGCCACCAGCACCACGGCGTCAGGGCGCAGGCCCGATGTGCGGCACTTAATGTGACAGAACTTCTCCAAACCCATGTCGGCCCCGAATCCGGCCTCGGTAACCACGTAGTCCACCAGCCGGAGGGCTACCGCGTCGGCCAGGATGGAGCTGTTGCCGTGGGCAATGTTGGCAAAGGGGCCGGCGTGAACGAAAGCCGGTTGTCCCTCCAGCGTTTGCATCAGGTTGGGGTGAATGGCCTCCTTCAAGAGCACGGTCATGGCTCCGGCCACCCCCAAATCCTCGGCTGTGACCGGACGGCCCTCATACGTGTAGGCTACGACAATGTTCCCCAGCCTCCGGCGCAAGTCGTGGAGGGCCGAACGGGTGTCTTCACCGCGAATGAGCGCCAGGATGGCCATCACTTCGGAGGCCACGGCAATGTCAAAGTGGGCCTCGCGGGGATACCCGTCCCACTTCTCCCCCAACCCAACAACGACGTGGCGCAGGGCCCGGTCGTTCACGTCCACCACTCGGCCCCACGTGATGGTGTATGGGTCGATGTTGAGACGGGGCAGCCCGTCGGGATAGGCCGTGCTTCTCGTTCTGCGGGCCCAGCGCTCGTCCGGGTAGTTGCGCTCGTGCATGAGGCGGGCGTCGAGGGCTGCCGCACAGAGGTTGTGGGCGACAGCCACGGCGTGGACGTCGCCGGTGAGGTGGAGGTTGAACTCTTCCATGGGCACCACTTGGGCGAAGCCCCCGCCGGCAGCCCCGCCCTTGATGCTAAACGTGGGGCCCAGGGATGGCTGGCGTAGGCAGACAGCAGCCTGTTTTCCCAGCCGACCAAGCCCCTGGACGATCCCAATGGCGGTGGTGGTCTTCCCTTCCCCGAAGGGTGTGGGCGTCATGGCCGTGACGATCACGTACTTGCCAGGAGGGCGCGCGCGCCACTTGGTGAGCACGTTCAGGTCCACCTTGGCTTTAAACCGGCCGTACAGGTGGAGGTCCTCTTCCTCGAGGCCCACTGAGCGGGCAATCTCGACGATGGGCTTGAGCCGGGCTGCGCGGGCGATCTCCAGGTCGGACGGCACGGCGCGTCTGGATGTGGACATGGTGTTCTCCTTTGACAACATCGTGTGCATCGTGATGTGTTGCCGCTTACGATTCCAGCACCTCGCCCAGAGCATCGTTCAGCAGCTCGAGGGCCAGGTCAATTTCCTCCGCGCGGACATTGAGGGCCGGCATGAACCGGATCACGTTGGTGCCGGCGCCCAAAATCAGGAGGCCACGCTGAAAACACGCTTGGACGAGGCGATTGCGGAGCTCGGTGGCCGGGCGGCGGGAGGCACGGTCGACGACCAGCTCGGCGCCCACCATGAGGCCCATGCCCCGCACGTCGCCAATCACCTCGTGGCGGGCGGCCAGGGCGCGCAGCCCTTCTGCCAGGCGCTCTCCCTGGCGCTGAGCGTTCTCCAGCAGGCCCTCCTCCTCGATGACGTCCAAGGTGGCCAGGGCAGCAGCACAGGCCAACGGGTTCCCTCCGAACGTGTTGGCGTGTGCCCCTGGCGGCCACGTCATGAGCTCCTTCGGGGCGATCATGGCGCCCAAGGGCAGGCCGCTGGCAATGCCCTTGGCCACACAGATAATGTCGGGGACGACGTGCCAGTGCTCGCTGGCGAACCAGCGGCCCGTGCGGCCGATGCCGGTCTGGATCTCGTCGGCGACGAGCAGGATGCCATGGCGGTCGCACAGGGGCGCGCAACTTGGGGAGGAAGTCTGGCGGGGGCACGATGTAGCCGCCCTCGCCCTGAATCGGCTCCACCACGATGGCGGCGACCTCCTCCGGCGAGCTCAAGTGGGCGAAGACTTGCTCTTCGATCCAGTCAAGGCAGGCAACGCCACATGTGGGGTAGGTGTGGTTGACCGGACACCGGTAACAATAGGCATAGGGCACATGAATGACCTCGGGCATCAGGGGGGGCAAAGCCACGGCGGTGGACAGGCTTGCTCCCCGTGAGCGAGAGGGCACCCATCGTCCGGCCGTGGAAGGCACCGATGAAGGCCAGCACCCGTGGTCGGCCGGTCACGTAGCGGGCCAGCTTCAGGGCGGCTTCCACGCTCTCCGCGCCGGAGTTGGTGTAGAAGATGCGCTTGGGCGCCTCGCCAGGCGCGATGGCGCTCAACCGCTCTGCCAGGTGGATTTGGAGCTCGTAGTAGAAGTCGGTGCCGGACATGTGCAGAAATCGCGCGGCCTGTTCCTGCACGGCGGCCACCACGCGAGGGTGGGCGTGGCCGACGTTGGTCACGGCGATGCCGGCCGTCATGTCCAGGTAGACGTTCTCGTCCACATCCCACACCCAGACACGCTCCCCGCGGGCCATCACGAAGGGATAGCTGCGCGTGTAGCTGGGAGAAATGAGGTCCCGGTCGCGCTCGAGAACGGCAGCGGCGCGGGGGCCGGGAAGCGGGGCCTGCAAGTGGGGACGCTGAGGGGACGGGATGGCATCGTTGCCTGAAGTGGTCATCATTTCAGCCTCCTTGCTCTGACAGTTTGGGGGGGCAGTCCTCTCAGGCTATGGCCAACCGACGCAACGTGGAGATGAGGCGGTCGAAGACCATCTCCAGGCGCGGCCCGGCGCGGCTCACGCTCCAGCGAGCACAGCCGATGCCGATAAGCGCGCCTCCGACAATATCGAGGGGATAGTGAACGCCCACGTAGATGCGGCTGATGCCCATGAGCAGGGCGAGGACGACCAGCCACCGGCCAAGCTTGGGGTCCAGGCGCCAGATGGCCCAGGCCAGGCTCCAGAGAGCCGCGGCCGAGTTGGCCGGAAACGACGAGTCGCTCGGGTGGTAAAAGAGCAACGTGACATCGTCGTTGGTGAACGGACGGGGCCGGAAGTAGACCAAGTTCATGGCCTTGACCACCATGTTGGCGGCCACGAAGGCCACCAAGGCCATGAGCACGTGGTGCTGGCGGCCCCGTTCACCGCTGAACCAGAGCCACACCAGCAGGCTCATGGCCGTAGTGGGCACCATGTAATCCGTGGCCAGCAGGCGCATGAGCTCGTCGGCAGGAGGAGAGCGCCCGGCGAGGCCGTTGATCAGGCGGAAGAGGGCGTAATCCACATGACACCTCCGCGTCATCGCCGGGCCCACGCCCGCACGAGAGCCACGGCCCGAACCAGGGCCCATGCCGTTAGCGTGGCGAGCCCGAAGAGAAGGGCTGCTTCTCCGGACGCCGGGCCCGGCGCGAAGAGCAGGCGGTATTGGGTGATGTAAAAGGCCATGAGGCCCCCTGCCCAGAGCACCAGTCCGAGCACCTTGCACCACGTGGCCGAGCGAAACCAGGCCAGTTCCGGACGCCGGAAGTGGCCTGCCGCCACCTGAATGGTGCCCACCAGGGTCACAGTGACCCACGTGTAGTAGGCCGCTGCCAGTTGGGCCGAATACCAGTTGTTCAGGAAGCCGACGGAACGCCCGAACAGGGAGAACTCCACTGTGCGCTTATCCCTCTCATGAAGCTTGAGGTCTGCTTGCCCCTATGTCGCAGTGCCCGTGTTGTTCTGCTCAGCCAGCCACTGGGCCGCCTGCAGGGTGTTACGGAGCAGCATGGCAGCCGTTACAGGGCCAGTGCCCCCGGGCACAGGAGTGAGCGCGCCAGCCCGCTCGGCAACGGAATCGAAGGCCACGTCGCCGACCAAGTGGCCGTCCACAACGTTGATGCCGAAGTCCACCACGGTGGCGCCAGGTTTCACCATCTCCCCGGTGATCAGGCCCGCCCGCCCCACGGCCACACAGAGGATGTCGGCCTGGCGGGTGAGCTCGGCCAGCCCCTTGGTGCGGGAGTGACAGAGCACCACGGTGGCGTGTCGGTGGAGCAGCAAAAGGGCCAAGGGCTTGCCTACAATGTTGCTCCGCCCCACCACGACGGCCAGTGCACCCTGAAACGTAATCCCGTAGCGCTCCAAGAGGGTGATGCCGCCCAAGGGAGTGGAGCTCACGTGGTAGCGGCCCCGTTGTTGGAGCAGGCGGCCGGCATTGAGGGGGTGGACGCCGTCCACGTCCTTCAACGGGTTCAGGGCCTCAACCACGGCGTTGTGGTCCACGTGAGCCGGCAAGGGCTCCTGGATGAGGATGCCATGGACGCCTGGTTCGCCGTTCAGCCGGCGCACTTCCTCGACAAGGGCCTCTGTGGTGCTCTCAGCCGGCATCTCAATTTCCTGAAAGCCGAAACCGGCCCGCTCGAACGTGCGGCGCACACTCCGAGCATGGCTTAGCAGGGCCTCGTCGGCACCGGCCCGGAGGAGGGCCAAGGTGGGAATGTGTCCTGAGCGGTTGGACCACGCCTCGGCTTTGGCCTGGAGCTGTTCTCGTAAGGTTCGGGCGAGGGAACGACCGTCGAGGAGTGTAGCCATCGGTGCCTCCTGTGGGATTCGCTCATTGCCGTGGGCTTCCACTGGGCTTCCACACGACATGGTTGGGATCCAAGGCACCTAGAGCGGAGCACAGGGGCCAACGCCCACTGCCCCTCTCCGCCCAGAACGGGACCATGCGTCCGCTAGGAACCGCCAATGCGGCGGTAGACGGTCTCGAGGACAGGTGCCTTGAGCCGATCCCGTTCTGCTCGGTATGCCTCCAGTTGGCGGCGGGCTTCCCGCGAGAACTCCTCGTCTTCGATGAGGGCCAAGTTGATGGCCACGTTGAGGGCAGCCATCTCGAGGGCCGCGTCGGCCAGCACGACTCCGGCGCCAGCGTCGCTGATGACGTTCACGTTGCCTTTGTCGGCGGCCTCCTGGGCCAACGCTAACACGTGGACAGCCTGCTCGGCCACGCGCAGGGGGACGTGGGTGGCGTCCTTGAGGGCAGCTTGGATAGCCCGTGCCCGCTCAGCCCGTTCAACTTCGGTGCCCTTGGGCATCCGATAGGCCTCCATGACCCGGTTGAACACTTCGGCGTCCAAGTCCGCCAGCTTGGTCAACTCCGCGCGGGCCGCTTCGGCCCTGGCGAGCAGGCGGCGCATCTCATCTTCCACCTGGGCGTACTTCTTACGGCCAAGCGTGAGCTGGGCGACCATCGCCACCAGCGCGGCCCCCATAGCCCCGGCCAACGCCGAGGCTGCCCCTCCGCCCGGCGCCGAGTTGGCGCTGGCCAGCTCGTCCAGAAACGTGCCAACTGTCTGTGTGCGCACGGAATCCATCGCCTGTGCTCCTGGTGTGGTGAAGTTCTGTGCGACGGTGGACACCTCCACGGGTCACGGTCACGGTATGTCCTGTGGAAAGCAGAGGTGAGACCTTGGCCTAGCCTATCACGGTTCCACAAAAGGGGCAAGTTCCCGTTGACATCTTCCGCGTGAAGGCCTATAATCCCCGCAGGTGGGCCATTCCTGGACAGGATCGCCACGCGGAAAGGAGCGTCATGCGACCCCGGCTGAACGTCTGGATCGAGGATGAAGGCGAAGTGATTCTCACGCTGTGGCGGGTGCGACTCCTGGAGACCGTCCAGCAGACGGGTTCGATCAACGCGGCCGCCAAACAGATGGGTATCCAATTTCGCACCGCGTGGGCCAAGATCCACGAAATGGAGGAGCGCCTCGGCTTTCCTCTGGTGGAGAGTCAAGTGGGTGGGGCTGGCGGTGGTGGCACGCGCCTGACTCCTGCGGGCGAACAGCTCGTCCTCCAGTTCCGCGAGCTGGTTGACGGCCTGCCCCAGATGCTCGAGGAGCGCTTCAACCGCATCTTCTCGGCCAGCCCACTGACTCCGGGCCCTCTCTCCTCCCAAGATTCCACGTAGTGCGCCAGCACGCGGAACGTCCGCGTGGCACAGCGCACCTCCTGCACAATGAGAGTGGCAATTCTAGCCGACATTCACGGAAACCGAGAGGCCCTCTCAGCCATCATGGCTGACATCCACCGAGAAGAGGTGAGCCGCGTCATTGTGGCCGGCGACCTGGTGAACCGTGGCCCCTCCAACCGGGATGTGGTGGAGATGGTGGTGGAGGCGGGCTGGGAAGTGCTCCAGGGCAATCACGATCAGCTCGTGGCTGACTGGGTGCACGGGCACGTGCCCGCAGAATGGTATGAGGACCCGCTGTGGCGCCCCCTCGCGTGGGTGGCCCGCCAAGTCGAGAGGTGGGTGGGCTATTTGGCCTCCTTGCCAGCGCACATCCGCCTCCACGAGCCCGGGGCACAGCCCATCCTGATTGTGCACGGCAGCCCGCGCCACAACCGGGAAGGGCTCCACCCCTTTCTGAGCGAACAGGAGATGTGTCGCATTCTCGAAGGGGTGGAGGAGCCCGTGTTGGTCTGCGCGCATACCCACATTCCCCTCGACCGCACTGTCAATGGGTGCCGGGTCGTCAATCCGGGCGCGGTGGGGGTGCCCTTCAACCGCGATCCCCGCGCCCAATACACTCTCTTCACACTGCGCGATGACGGCACGTGGGATGTGGAGTTCCGCCGGCTCGTTTACGACCGGCGTCCCGTGTGTCGGGCCTTTGAGCGGAGCGGGTATCTGGCCAGCGGTCTCATGGCCCACATCTTTTACGGGGAGTTCATTCACGCGCGCAGCTTGCTTTACCACTACGAGCGCTGGGCTCGCGAGCAACGGGTTCCCCTGGAGGCGAACACTTGGTACCGGTTTCTGCGGGGCCAGGGGCTGGCTCCAGCACCCCCTATGATGAGGTGAGGAGGAAACTCACATGGTCGAATCCAAGTGGCCGTTGATTTCCGTGGAGGAAGCCAAACGCGTCATTCGGGCCCATGTGCGCCCGCTCGAGGTGGTGGAAGAACGTTTCGACCGCGCCCAAGGGCTGGTGTTGGCCAAGGATGTACGCGCCGCTGAGCCGATGCCTCCCTTTCCGGCCAGTGCCAAGGATGGCTTCGCCGTGGTGGCCGACGACACCACGGAGTGGCGGCGCATTGTGGGCGAGCAGTTTGCCGGCTATCAGGCGGATGTGCGCGTGGAGCCGGGTACGGCCGTGCGGGTGACCACCGGGGCGCCTATCCCCCCCGGCGCCGACGCGGTGATCATGGTGGAGTTCAGCGAAGTGCGCGATGGCTTTGTCCGCTTTCACCGGCGCGTCAAGCCCGGCGCTGATATCCGCCCGCCCGGCCAGGACATCGCCCAGGGCGAACGGGTGGTTGCTGCCGGCACGATGTTGGGACCAGCCGAGCTGGGGTTGCTCGCCACGGTGGGCGCTACCACTGTCTCGGTCTACCGCCGGCCGCGTGTGGGCGTGATGAGCACCGGGAACGAACTGGTTGAACCGGACGAGAAGCCCGGCCCCGGCCAAATTCGGGACGCCAACCGCTTCAGCTTGATGGCAGCCGTGCGCAATGCCGGCGCCGAGGCGTTCGACATGGGACTCGCCCCGGACACAGCCGAGGCCCTAGAAGCCTTTGTGCAGGAGGGCCTGGAGAAGTACGATGTGATCGTCACCAGCGGCGGCGTCTCGATGGGGGAACTGGACCTGGTCAAACCGCTCCTGGAACGCTTGGGCACGGTCCACTTCGGGCGCGTGTCCGTCAAGCCAGGCAAGCCGGTGACCTTCGCCACGGTGCGCGACAAACATGTGTTCGCCGTGCCGGGCTTTCCCGTCTCGTCCCTGGTGGCCTTCGAGGTGTTCGCCCGCCCGGCCATTCTCCTCATGGCCGGCTGGCCGGCCGAACGTGTTGAGCGGCCCCGGGTGCCGGTAGTGCTCGACCACGACGTGCACCACACGGCCGCGCGAACCGAGTATCAGCGTGCTGTGGTGCGTTTTAAGCAAGAGGATGGGCGTTTTCACGCCGTGACCACGGGCTTTCAGGGCAGCGGACGCCTGCTCTCCATGGTGGGTGCCAATGCCTTGCTGGAGCTCCCCGAGGGCCACGATCACTTCCGAGCCGGCGACGTGGTGGAGGCCTTGCTGGTGGGTCCCATTCGCGTTCCGAGGCCGTGAAGCCATATCAGAACACACGTGCACCGACCGACGAACATGGCATGTGGCACCCCTTCACCTGAGCCTCGTTGACTTCCCCTGGTGAGCATCCTCCTGAACATCCCAGGGGCATGTGCTCCTGGCCTCTCAGCCACATGTGGGGGCTACAATTGTCAAGATGGACATCTGGGAGTATGATAGGCACGGTTGGACAATACAGTGCCGCGGCCTCATCGGCCGTGTGTGACCCCGTCCCGCCTCAAGAGAACCACTCCAACGAAGGGAGGTGCTTTGATGAAATCCCCCATCCGTGTGACGGTAACCGGGGCAGCAGGTCAGATTGGGTATAGCCTCCTCTTCCGCCTGGCTGCCGGCGATGCCTTCGGCCCGGAACAGCCCATTATCCTCCAGATGCTGGAAATTCCTCCGGCCATGCAGGCCCTCAAAGGCGTGGCCATGGAGTTGGAGGATTGTGCCTTTCCCTTGCTGCACGACATGGTGCTCACCGATGATCCCGCTGTGGCCTTCCGGGACACCAATTGGGCCCTTCTCGTGGGCGCCAAGCCGCGCGGCAAGGGGCAAGAGCGGAGCGACTTGATCCGTGACAACGGCCCCATTTTCGTGGGCCAAGGGAGGGCCATTAACGAGAACGCAGCGCCCGACGTGCGAGTGTTGGTGGTGGGCAACCCGGCGAACACCAACTGCCTCATCGCCATGAGCAACGCCCCTGATGTGCCCAAGGAACGCTTTGCCGCCATGACCCGTCTGGATCACAACCGAGCTGTGAACCAGGTGGCTAAAAAGGCCGGCGTGCACGTCACCGACGTCCAGCGCATTGCCATCTGGGGGAACCACTCGGCCACCCAGGTGCCCGACTTGAACCACGCGCTGATCAGGGGAGAACCGGCGCCACAGGTCATCGGGGATGAAACGTGGGTGCGGGACACGTTCATCCCCACGGTGCAACAGCGCGGCAAAGCTGTCATCGAGATGCGCGGCCACTCCTCGGCGGCCTCGGCGGCCAACGCGATCATCGACCACGTGCGCTCGCTGGCCTTGGGCACGCCCGAGGGCGACTGGGTTTCCATGGCCGTGCCCTCCGAGCTGGGAGAGTACGGCGTCCCCGAGGGAATTATCTTCTCCTACCCGGTGACGTGTCGTGACGGCCACTACAGCGTCGTGAACGGCCTCGAGCACCCCGATTACATTGGCGAGATGATCGAGGTGACTACTCAGGAGCTGCTCCGTGAGCGCGCAGTGGTCGAGGACCTCCTGGGCTCACGCCCGTAGGCAGGCGCAGGGGGCGTTCGGCGATGGTTGCCTCGCGAACTCACCGCAGCCGGGCACAGGCCCGGCTGCTCGTTCTCATCTGCCCACGGCTTCGCCTGAAGATCACGCCGTCGTCCTCAGGTCGGATGATGTTCCCCTGGCCGTGGTGATCGTTTCCTTCAACGTTCGCCGTCACCTGGCCGTTTGCCTCTCCTCCCTGTTGGAGAGCTTGTCGCGCGCCCGCTTGGATGCCCGCGTGATCGTGGTGGACAACGCCAGTCATGATGGCAGCGCGGAGATGGTCCGCACCCGCTTTTCCCCCGTTGACCTGATTGAAGCAGGGGAGAACGTGGGCTTTGCCCGCGCCAATAACCTGGCCTTGCGTGCTCTCGGCTTTGGGGAGGCACATAGGGCACCGGAGCAGCTTCCCGAGGCGGTCTGGCTGCTCAACCCCGACACGGAGGTGGAGGGCGAAGCTCCGGCTGTGTTGCTACGCCGCTTGCGGGAGGTGCCGCGCGTGGGCGCGGTCAGCCCTAGGCTGCGCTACGGTGACGGGCGCTTTCAACACGCCGGCTTCGCTTTTCCCGGGCTGGCCCAAGTCGTGCTCGACCTCTTTCCCCTACACCCTCGCCTCGTGGAAAGCCGACTCAACGGACGCTACCCGCGCGCGTGGTACGAGCGCGGACACCCTTTCCGCGTGGACATGGTGTTGGGGGCGGCCCTGATGGTCCGCCGTGAGGCCATTCAGCAGGTGGGGCTGTTGGACGAAGGGTATTTCATGTACGTGGAGGAGTTGGACTGGTGCCGTCGCCTGAAACAGGCCGGCTGGGAGATTGAGGTCGTGCCCTCGGCATGTGTGGTCCATCACGGTGGCCAGAGCACCGCACAGTACCGCGAGGAGATGGCCCGTGCCCTCTGGGAAAGCCGTCTCCGATACTACCGCAAGTTTTCGCCCCGCCCCTATGCTGCCCTGGTTCGTCTGCTCGTTCGCCTAGGGCTCGCCTATCGACGGTGGAGGGGGCCATGAGCCGGCCGGCCGTGAGTGCTGTGGTGCTCGCGTACAACGAGGAACGCCACTTGCCGGCCTGTTTGGCCACGTTGGGCTGGGCCGACGAGGTGTTGGTGGTGGACAGCGGGAGCACAGACCGCACGCCGGAGATCGCCCGTGCTGCCGGCGTCCGCCTGGAAGCATCGTCCCTTTACCCACTTTGGTGACCAACGACAGGCCGCTCTCGACATGGCCTCGGGCGAGTGGGTCTTTTTCGTGGACGCTGACGAGCGGGTGCCGACGGCGCTCGCCAAGGAGATCAGGAGGACGATCACCTGCACGGGGCCTGAGGTGGGGTGGTGGGTGCCCCGGAGGAACTTCTTCTGGGGCCACGAAGTGCGCCACGCCGGCTGGGCCCCTGACTATCAGCTCCGCCTGTTGCGCAAGGGACGTGCCCACTACGACCGCACAGCCCTGGTGCACGAAGTGGCACGGCTGGACGGCCCTGCCGGCCACCTGCACACTCCTCTCATCCACCTGAACTACGAGTCGTGGGGGGAGTTTTGGGCCAAGCAACGCGCCTATGCGCCCTATGAGGCCCGCCGTCGCCACCTTGAGGGCCATCGGTGTCGGCCGTGGACTTTTCGTGTTGCAACCGTGGCGTCAGTTCCGGCGGCGCTTTTTCACCTGGCACGGCTATCGCGATGGCCTGTTGGGCTTCGGGGTGTGCGCGCTCATGGCCTATTACGAGGTGCTCGTCTGCCGACATCTGTGGGGGCTTCAGCGGGAACGCGCGCCATGAGCAACCCAGGCGAGGACGCGCGGCCACCCGGTCTCGATCAGGCTGGCCAACTCCTCGGCGAGGAGGCGGTGGGCCCACAGGCTGCCCTGGTAAGGGGCGCGAATGTCATACTGTGCCCCCCCGAGCTCGCTGATGAGATGAATTCGGCCGGCCGTTTCGGGGACAAGGTGGCGTAACGCCTTGGCGTGGGCCCCCTCCATGACCAAAATGAGGTCAACCGTGTGGAGCTGCTCACGGGTTGCCTGGCGAGCCCGGTGGGGCCCGACGTAGAACCCCCGTTCGGCGAGCACGCGGCGCGTGTACGGGGTGAGCGGCGCCGGCGATGTGACGTGAGTGCCGGCGCTCTTCACACGAATGCCGGTGTACCCTTCCTGGTGGAGCCGGTGGAGCAGGAGTGTCGCGGCCAGAGGTGAACGGCACACGTTGCCGGTGCAGACCACGAGTACCACACCGTGAAGCCCCTTCGGTTGTTGAAGCTCGGCGAACTCCTCCATCACCATTTCCGGTGGGAAAAACACACCTCTTGGCCACGCGGGCTAAGAGGTGCATTGGGTTTTGGCTGGTGAAGCAGGGCTCAGACGAGCTCCGGAATGATGATGCCGTATTTGCCGTCCCTGCGACGGTAGATCACGTTGATGCTGCCCTCGTCAGGGTTGTAGAAGACGAAGAAGTTGTGCCCCAACAGCTCCATCTGTTCGATGGCCTCCTCGGGCGTCATCGGGGTCATGGCGAACCGCTTGACGCGCACGATTTCCGGAGCCTCCTCCTCGGCGCTCTCGTCGACTTCTGGCAGGAAGAGGGCTTCATCGGCGTTGGCGTGGCGGTACCGGGCTAGCCGCTTGCCCTTGTAGCGGGAGATCTGCCGGTACATGGTGTCCACCACGGCATCAATGGCGGCGAACAGATCATGAGATCGCTCCTCGCCCCGCAGCACGGCCCCCCGCGCGTCGTACAAGGTGATTTCCACCACATTGCGCTGGTTAGCATCTTTCGTGGCCTCGTGGCGCAGCTCCACGAGCACTTCCTGGGTTCTGGGCAGGTAGCGGTCCAGCTTGCCGATCTTTTTCTCGATGTACCGTTGTAACCACTCGGTGATTTCTACGTCTTTTCCCACGATGCGAATGTTCATAGGCCCCTCCTCTGTGAACAAGCTAACAGTTCACCCGCGACCTCATTGTCGAGGGTGGTGTATGACGTAGACTTCCCCACGAGCAGGCCGAGTTGTGTCGGGGCAGAACTTTCTCCCGTCAAGCGATAAGTCGTGATCCGGTTATCACCCAGAACCACAACATTTGTAGGCGAAATCGCTTTCATTATATTAAAATGGATGTGCTGTATCTTAACATGATTGTCTAAACAGGTCAAGTGAAGAACCCAGAGTGAGCGGTGCCGTCAAAGTGCGGAGCTCGTGGGCCAGTGAAGTCTGGAAGGATGTGTCCGCGCTGCGCGTCAAGGTAATGGCGTAGACGGCAGTGGCCCCACAGTCCAGAAGTGCCTGCGCACAGGCGCTCAGGGTGGCGCCGGTGGTGCACACATCGTCAACGAGCAACCACCTTTTACCCGCCAGTTCGGGCGATGCCTGAAAGGCGCCCCGCACATTGGTCAGTCGGTCCTCCTGGCTGAGCCCAACTTGGGGACGTGTCTCCCGGACACGGTGAAGGGCGCCTGTGAGCACCGGCAGCTTCAGCACGCAGCCCATTTCGTGGGCCAGCAAGGCCGCCTGGTTGTAGCCCCGCTCGGCCAAGCGGGCGGCGCCGAGGGGCACGGGCAAGAGGCCGGCCACCGGAACACCGGTGTGGTGCCACCGGGCGGCAAGCAAGAGGCCTAGCGGACGGGCCACATCAGTTCTGCCCTCATATTTGAGCGCGTGGATGGCCCGGCGCAGGGCCCCTGTGTGGTGGCCCACAACGCGCACAGCTTGGAGGTGGGGTGGATGGGCACATGAGTGTGGTTCTCCGAGGGACAGATCACATCGGTCACAACGTGGCGGTGGAAATGTGGTGCTCTGTGCGAGGCAGGACGGACAGAGCGCCCAGCCTGTGTGCTGTTCGCAGCTCACGCACTGGTGTGGGAACAGGAGGGCACGGACGACAGCACCTGCTGCTCGCCACATCTGGAAGCACCCATCATGCCGCCACAATTTCAAATTGATCCCCTTCCTTGGTTTGGCTGTGCTTCACGGTGCCGACCGGTAGCTCCAGCACTTTGTGGGCCCCTCGGCAGGCGGGGCCTAAGCGGTTCGGACGAACGTGTTCATAAGTGGCGAGCACCACGTCGGACCGGCTGAGGAAGATAACGTCAATGGGAAACCGCATGAAGAAGGTGTGAATGGACCACTCGGGCACCAACAGGAGTCCATCTTCCGGTGCCAACTCGCGCCGAAACATAAGCCCCCGGAGGCGGTGCCAAAACGAACCGGCTATTCGTGCGCGCCGGCAGACGACGGTGCCTCGGGTGACATTCGTGACGCGGACCACGGCCGTGTACGCCGTCCCTTACAGGTTGCTAAAGGCCTCCATAATCCGAGGAACCGCCGGCCCCAGCAAGATGAGGAAGATGGCCGGGAAGAGCAGAAAGGCCATGGGAAAGAGCATTTTGATGGGAGCTTTGTGCGCTGCCTCTTCGGCCCGCTGTCGGCGCCGGATGCGCATGTCCTCGCTTTGCACGCGGAGGATCTTACCGATGCTCACGCCCAACTGCTCAGCCTGGTTGATGGCGGAAACGAAGTTCTGCAGCTCCTCGACGCCCACGCGGTTGGCCATGTCGAGAAGCGCCTGGCGGCGGCTGCGCCCCAATCGTACTTCGGCGATCACGCGGCCGAACTCGTGGGAAAGGGGAATGTCCCATTTTTCGGCCACCTTGGCCAAGGCGGCGTCGAAGCCCAGGCCTGCCTCCACGCTAATAGTGAGCAAGTCCAAGGCGTCGGGGAGGGTCTTCACGATGGATGTTTGACGTTCACGGATGCGGCGGCGCAGCCAGAGTACGGGGAGCATGAACCCGAGAACGCCAAAGCCAGCGCTGAACATGATCACGCGGATGAGGGGAGCGCCGGCCAGGAAAAAGAGCACGGCTGGAATGGCCGCGCAGATGAGGGCCGCCAGCCCGCGCACGCCCAGGAAATCGGCTGGTGACCAGTGGTTCGGGTTGCCGGCCATCTCCAACATCTGGCGTTGGCTTTCCATAAGGGCTTGGGGGGCCATGCGCGCCAACACTTGGGCGATGTTGCGGATCATGGGCTGAATGACCCGCTCCGTGAAGGGGGCTTCTAGCTCTAATTCCTGGATGGATCGGGGCGTGCGGGTGCCATAACGGTCCAAGCGGCTGGCTACTTCTTCGGCCGGCCGGCGCGAGAGCGCGAACCCTATCACGATGAGCAGGATGCTGAGAGACATTAACATGGAGGCGAGCAAGGCTTGTGTCATAGGGTACCTCCCTTCAGCCTGTCACACTTCGATTTGGACGATTTTGCGGATGGCCAGGAACCCGCTGACGATAAGAAAGCCGGCAGCACTTAACATAATCCAGCCACACGTGGTGGTGTACATGACTTCCATGTATTCGCGGTTCATGGCGAAGAGCGCGAGGCCCAACAGGATGGGGAGGGCTGTGAGCACGTATCCGGCCATCATCTGCTGGGCGGTGAGCACCTTGATTTCCCCTTGGATGCGTACTCGCTCGCGGATGGTGTAGGCCAGGATGTCGAGGATTTCGGCCAAGTTGCCGCCTACTTCAGCCTGAATGTTGATGGCCGTGACCATCATGTCCAAGTCGTCGCTGGGCACCCGTTCCAGCATGTTGTTCAAGGCCTCTTCCATGGAGAGGCCCAATGACATCTCGCGTACCACGCGCTCGAATTCGGTGGAGATGGGCGGGGGCATCTCGCGGGCCAAGTTGTCCATGGCTTGGAGCAGGCTGTAGCCGGCGCGCAGGGCGTTGGCAAGTTGGCCGATAGCACTGGCGAGGTTACGGTTGAAGGCGTCAATGCGCCGTTGCTGACGCCAGCGAAGGTAGAAGCGGGGGACGAGTAGGCCGACCATACCGGCCAGGATGGCGAGGAGCAGGACCCGGAAGATCAGCCATCCTATCAGCGCGCTCAGGATGACGCAGAGCACGGTGAAGGCCATCCACTCGCCGGGCGTGAGTTTCAAGTCGGCCCTGGCCAGCTCGACGAGGAGGCCGCTGCGCTTGGCACGCTCCTCGAGGCGCTTGTTGAGCCAGTCGGGCAGGGGGCCAGCATCGTCAGTGCCCTGGTAATCCTCGGGTAGGAAGGTGAACTCTCCTCCGCTCCGCTGGGCGTATCGTTGCAGGCGCTCGTCCGTTTGTTGGCGAGGCGCGTTGAGCCAGCTCGTCAAGCCCACAAAGATGAGAAAGATGGCCAGCGAAAACGTGGCTGAGATGATAAGCGGGTTGTCCACCATGGCTTCTGCTCCTCACACCGTTAGAACGCTCTCCTGGCGCCGAAGATTTGGGGAGGCAGGTAGATGTCGTGTTCCTCGAACCGATCGATGAACTTGGGCACAACGCCCGTGGGCCGCAGGCGGCCCACCACTTTGCCGTTCTCGATGCCCGTCTGTTGGAAGACGAAAATGTCCTGCATGACAATCGTGTCCCCTTCCATGCCCTGTACTTCGGAGACGTAGCGGATCTTGCGGGAGCCGTCGCGGAAACGTTCCTGGTAGACAATGAGGTCGACGGCACTGGCAATTTGTTCACGGATGGCCCGCAGGGGCAACTCCATGCCGGACATCAGACACATGGTCTCCAGGCGCGAGATGGTGTCACGGGGGCTGTTGGAGTGCACCGTGGTCATGGAGCCCTCGTGGCCTGTGTTCATGGCCTGGAGCATGTCCAGCGCCTCGCCCCCACGACACTCGCCCACGATGATGCGATCAGGGCGCATACGCAGGGAGTTGATCACCAAGTCGCGGATGGTCACTTCGCCGCGGCCTTCGATGTTGGGGGGGCGGCTTTCCAGAGTGACCACGTGTTCCTGGTGGAGCTGCAGCTCGGCCGCGTTCTCGATGGTGATGATCCGCTCATCCGGTGGGATGAAGCTGGAGAGAATGTTCAGAAGTGTGGTCTTGCCGGAGCCAGTGCCCCCACTGACCACGACGTTGAGGCGGGCTTCTACACATGCCTTGAGGAACTCCATAACCTCGGGCGTGGCCGACCCGAAGCGGATGAGGTCCTCGGCAGTGAGTCGGTCTCGGGAGAACTTTCGGATGGTGATCGTGGGACCGTTTAATGCCAAGGGGGGAATAATGATGTTCACACGGCTGCCGTCTGGCAGGCGTGCGTCCACGTAGGGTTGGCTTTCGTCCACACGGCGCCCGATGGGCGACACAATGCGGTCAATAATGCGCATCACGTGATCGTCGTCGTCGAATTGGATGGGGGTCTTCTCGATCTTGCCGTGCCGCTCGATGTAGACGTATTTGGGACCGTTGACCATAATTTCCGAGACGGTATCATCCTGGAGGAGGGGTTCCAGGGGGCCGTATCCGAGAATTTCTGCCACGATCTGCTCGAAGAGGGCGTTGCGCTGGGCGCGGGTGAGCACAAGCCCTTCTGAATCCAGGTAGGCGTCGAACATGGAGCGGATCGTGGCCCTGAGCTCATCGCCCTTGGTGAGGTCGATCGTCTTGGGGTCCAATTCGGAGATGAGCTTGGATTGGATTTCGTGCTTGAGTTCTTTCAGTGTGTCCCGCACGGAGGTCACAGGCCGCCGGCGCATTCGCTGTATGTTGGTGCCAGAAGGGGGCGCACTCGGCTGTGGCTTTTTCTTGTCACCCGATTGGCGGGATTCTAACCGGCGGAGCAGGCTCATGGCGACCTCCTTCTCGCTTCAGGTTATCTTCCTCCGAAGAGGCGTCCGAAGAGTGATGGTTTGCTTTTGGCCTTCTGTTGCTCGGGTGGTGTGCTGGGCCGGGGCAGGCCGGGCGATGAGGGTGACTCGGCCTGTTGTTGGGTGACCTGTAAGGTGGTGGCCAAGCGCATGACCTCTTGGGTGACTTGGGCACGTTGGTGGCTGGTAACAAAGGGAATGCCCTGGTTCACGGCGCTGCGCGTGAGCCGTGCGTCATCGCTGACGGTGATGAGAATGGGGTGCTTGATGCTGCCTTGGATGGCGTCGATACCGATGCCATCCCGGGGATCATATTTGTTCAAGACGAGTTTCACTTTGGACTCAGGGTAGCCGAGCTGTTCGGCCACCTCGAAGAACACCTTTGCGTTCTTGATGGCCGGGATCTCCGTGGTGATGATCAGCAGAATGGTGTCGGCCTCGTCGAGGATGGTGAGCACCGTTTCGCTGAGGCTGGTGCGGGTGTCCACCAGAATGTAGTCGAAGTGCGGGCGCAGGAGCGAGAAGACCCGCTTGAGCACCTCGGCGGTGACCAGTTCGGCGTCGGCCGGCGATGGCGGGGCCAGGAGCACCTTCACGCCGGACGTGTGGGTGACCATCAAGTTCTCGATGAACTGGGCGTCGAGCTCGTCGGCCGAGGAGGCCGCGTCGGCCAGGGAGTGGGTGGTTTCCATGTTCAACATGACGCCCACATCGCCAAATTGGAGATCACAGTCCACGATGACGATACGGGCGTGGGGGAGGTGATGGCGCAAGGCAATGGCAGTGTTGACCAACAACGTGCTGGTGCCCACCCCCCCTTTGGCGCCAAAGGCGCAGATCAATTGGGCCTGATCGCCCTCCGCTGTTGTGGGATCGGGGGCTTGGGAAACCTCGGAGGGCGTGAGGGAAGACGGCCCGACTGCGACCTGTTGCGGCGGCGGGGGCGTGGGCCGTTGTTGGGCCAGGGCGTAGACGCGCCGAATGCTGCTGCACAGCTCCTCGGCCGTGAAGGGTTTGACCAGGAACTCCCGCGCCCCGGCCAGCATGGAACGGCGCAGGTAGTCAGTTTCCCCCTGAACGCTCATCATGATGAACTGAATGTGGGGGAGATCCTTGGCGATGCGTTCTATGGTGGTGATGCCGTCCATGTCCGGCATGTTGATGTCCATGAGGATCACGTCCGGCTGGAGCTTGTGGGCCAGCTCAATGGCTTCAGCGCCGCTGCCGGCCGTACCGATGACCTCGATATCGTTCTCGAAGAAGAGGAGCTTTTTTAAGTTCTCCCGCGTCTCGGGAATATCATCCACAATGAGCAGTCGGATTTTGTCTCCTGCGCCCATGATGTGCTCTCGCTAATCTTATTGATTGGGTAGGAGGTTGAAGTTGGTCAGGATGTACTCGAGTGTGATCGGCTCGACTTCGTATTCTTCCGTGTCGCCCGCCGGCCTCAGAACGAAGTCGGGCTGGGCGTTCTCGCGGATGAACTTGAGAATGCTGGCCTGTTCGCGGTTGACGAGCAGGGTGTAGATCTGTCCACCGACTTGAGCGCCTTCGGCCTCCACTCCCCACGGCACGGTGTTGATGACTTCCAAGTTTTGGAGGGTAAGGCCGGTGATCACGTTCTGAACGCCCCCACCGCCCTCGGCGGCGGCAAGCTGTTCTGGTAAGTTGACGGTGATGATGAGGTCCACCCGGTCGCCGGGTTTGATGGCGCCCGCCACGCTGGAGATTTCCGTGACGGGGAAGGCTGTCGCCACCATGCCTTCAGGAATGGTGTAGGAGAGGTCAGAGCCGAGCTGAGCGGCTGCGGCGGCCGGCTGGGTCTCGAGCTGTTCTTTGTCCACGATCATGTCCTGCACGATGACTTGGCCCGGGAAGACAGGGCCGACAGTGAGCTTGCCGGCCACTTGAGCTGTGTCCGTGAGGGCACCGGGCGGTACAAGCGTCACCGGCCAGTCTTGGATGCCCACGGCATCAGGGGGAATGGCCGAGCGCGAGTCCACGGGCTGAAGGGCCACGACAACGGGTTGCGTTTCCACCGGGGCGGCGGCTTGATTGCCGGCGGCGTTCTGGAGAAACATAAACGTGATGAAGCCTGCGCCCAAGGCCAGGATGAATCCGAGCAAGATGAGTATCCTGCCGCCTCGCATTTTCCCCTCCTGTTTGTTGAAATTTGGGCTTCAAACAGGGGGCACAGCCCAAGGAGACTGTGCCCCTTGATTGTACTCCAGGTGCATGTTTTCCACAAACGGACCGCGAACGAGTGCTCCGCCCGAAGCTAAGGTTGACCCATTACGGTGTCTTGGAGACCACCGGCAGGTAAATGAAACAGGTGGGCGGGCACGATTGCAGGGTGAAGCCACGGGGCAGTGTGCCGGTGCCTCCGTCTGGATTCCGCACCACCACATCCCACTGGCCAGCGGGCTGGCCACGGAAGTCAAAGGTGGCCTGAATTGTGGAGCTGTCGATCACTCGGGCGCTCTCCGGGTCGAGCTGGAGGGTAAGGCACTGTTGAACAACCACATTTGTGCCCCGTTTTGGAAGTTGCTGCCGGTGATGGTGAGCTCGACCCCTGCTTGCTGCTCCGCGGACGGCGGCGTAATGTCCACAACGGTGGGGGCAGGTGCCACGCTGTCCGTCACGGTGATGACCAACGGGCCGATGATGTTGTTGGTGGTGGGCCACTCGGGAACCGGATACGAGGCCGAGCCGTCGTCGGTGTTCACTTGGGCGTAAATGTAGTAGGTGCCTGTGCTGGAGAGCTTGGTCAAGGTCGTGGCCCCTGGACCGGTGTTGTTGGCCGAGCTCAGTGCTTTGACCGTGCTCCCTTCGATCTCGTTGCCAAAGACGTACCAGAAGACGTTGACGTTCGTCTGCTCTTGGAGGGAAGCCGGCGGAGTGGGCGAATTTTTCACGTAGAGATCCACCCAGATGCCCCAATTGGGTCACTGACATTCGGATCGCCGCCTTGGTTCGTCACGCCCACTAGGACGGAGAAGTCATCATTGGGGTTGAGCACGTGTTTGGTGGCCTGCAAGTACACCGGGACGAAGTCAGCGCCGACGGGCACGTAAACCGGTTTGCCCTTTGTCCAGATGCCCTCGGCGCTGGAGATGCGGTAGTCCTCATTGGCGATGCCCCCGGCGCCCACGTCGTCCACGCGCACGGTGAACTGCACGCGCCCGGAGCCACCGAGGCCCTCCAAGTCACCGCTGTGTTCCCACGTCAGCACGCCGCCCGCGGTGGAGGTGGCATCCCCGTTATCGAGGAGCGTGGTGTTGGCCGGCAGGCGGTCGGTGATCACCACGTTGCGAGCGCCAATGCTTCCCACATTTGTGTAGGCAATGGTGAAGGTGATCGTATCGCCCGGCTGGATGCCGTAGGCAGGGGTAGCCCACTTCGTGATGGCAAATTTGGGCTTGGAGCCCACCGCAACGATAACGGGTGAGCTCTGGAACGGGGCGATGCTCTTGGTCTGGGCGAAGGCAACGTTCTGGATACTTGTGGTGCCTGCGACTAAAGGCTTCTTTGCTCGTACCACGAAGCTCAAGGTGCCGCTGGTCCCAACGGGCACAGTGCCCACGTTCCAGAAGAGGACCTCGGGGTTGCTATCGTCAGCTCCTGGCCCGGTAATGGTGCCGGGCAGGTAATCCGTGTGCAAGGGCACTGGGTCGGTGATGACGACCTGTTCCAGATCCACGTTGCCGGCGTTGGTGTACCGGATGGTGAAGGTGATGAGATCGCCGGCTTTGACCACGGCGGGGGTGGCTGACTTGGAAATGCGCAAATCCTCCGTGGTCTTCAGTGTGTTGACCACGCCGTTGCTGGGGTTGGGGGGCGTCTCGTTCCCCCAGATTGTGGCCTGGTTCTCGAAGTCGCCGTCGATACCCTCCACGTCAGTGCGCACCCGCACCCCGGAATGAGACCACACCGCCGGTGTGGGGATCAAGGGTACCGATGTTCCAGCGCAGTTTCGCCGGCAGTTGGCTGGTGTCCACCGGCCCGGTGGCGCTGCCGTCCACGTACACTGTGTTCGCCGGGATGGGATCTTCGATGACTACCCCTGTGGCCTGGTAATCACTGGTGTTGGAGTAGCGCAAGGTGTAGACGATTTCGTCGCCCGGCTCCACCTCGCCTTCGGGAGCGTTCTCCTTGATGACCTGGAGTGTGACCACCTGAAGTGGGGTGAAAATGGTCGCTTTGTTGTTGGCTTGGGCCCGGTCTGGGCCGGCGGTGCCGTCGTGGTCGATCTCCACCGTGTTGGTGATCTGTGGGTTGTCAAAGGGCAGTGCCGAGACAGTCGTCGTTACCCGGGTAACGAAAGTGATGGTGCCTGTCACACCACCTTGGAGCTCACCCGGCAAGGTGACGGCGTACTGTTTCGAGCCGTCGGCCAAGGTGCCCACGAAGGAGAAAGTGTAGGGGGAGGCGGAGACGTAGTCGACGAAGGGCGGTATCGTCTCGGTGATCCGCACCCCCGTGGCCGGCGCGCTGTCGGTAAGCACGCTCTCGTAGGTGATGGTGTAGGTGATCAGGTCACCGGGGCCAGCGGACGTCACGCTGGACTTCTTGGAGACAGCCAAGTCGGGCGGCGTGACCTCGTACACGAGCTCCACCTTCTGCACGATGGGCGTGGCCGTCGTGATCTGCGTTCCCATGCGAATGCGGTATTGGAAGAACTGGGCCGTCTGGGCGCCCAATGTGATGGTGGTGGTGTTCAGCCCGCTGATGGAGTAATCGGTGTTGAACGGCCCCTGCCAAGGGGCAGCGGCTAGGTCGGAGGGTGTGTTGGCAATCCTGTACTCAATGGTCACCGTCATTTGGGACGTGTCAGTGATGTACGTGGTCCAACGCAGCTCCTGGAGCGGGCGTTCCTTGTCGAGGGCGATGACGCGGGAGATGAACTCGCCCCAAGGAGCGTACTGGCGCCCTTCGCCCTCCATCGTGCCGTATTCGATGTGAGGGGTGATGTTCGGTGCGGAGGAATTTGTGCTCACATCGCCGCCGATGACGTAGATCCAGCCTCTGCTGGAGACGACGGCGTCGTGGAAGAGGCGCGGGTAGTTGAGCTGCTCGGTGGTGATCCACGTGTCGAGGGTGCCATCCTGGTTGATGAGGGCCACGTTCACCGTGTTCTGGGGGGTCTGGCGGTCGTTGATGGCCCCGCCGACCAGCAAGATCTGGCCGTTGTAGGTCACGGCCACGGAGCGGTGGTGGTTGTTCTGGGTGTTCGTCTCGGCAATCCACCCGGAGGCCGGCAAGCTGCCGTCTGCGTTGGGCGTGATTTTGTAGACAGCGGCCGAAGTGTCCGAGCCACCGATACTGTAGATGGTGCCGTTGTAGGCCGTGGCCGTGTTGCCGTAGACTTTTTCAGGAAAGTTCTCATTGACCTGCCAAGCGCTGATCTCTCCGGTGTTGGGATCGGGCGTGGCGTAGAAGACGCACTGAGTACCACTAGGGCCATATGGTCCGCCGCCGATGACGTAGATCGTTCCGTTGACTTCCACGACGCCCATTTGGTAACGCCCAACAGTCAAGTAGTTCAAGTAATCGGCGAATCCATCGCCGTTACAGTCATAATCTCCTGCTGGCAACGGGGCAGTGATTGAGAAGGGCCCGATAGTGCCGTCGGCCCTGTTGATGGGGGCGAAGCTGACTGTAGACGTGACGTTGTCCGCGGCATCAGTGCCGCCAATCACGTACAGGAAGTCCTGGTTCGTGCCCCGCACAATCACAGACTGGTGATCGTAAACCGCATAGGGCAGATTGGCAGCCGGCGTCCAAGGGCCGGGTGTGTCCGGCACACCGGGGGTAGTGCTGGTGATAATGGGAGCTACGTAGATGGTCGTCGTGGGAACTCTGTCCTGATCGGCGCCACCGATCACGTACAGGCGTTCAACCCCCGATTCATCCTTGTAAATTTCCAAGGAGTGGCTTTGGACAAGGGGTAAGCCGGGAGGGGTCTCAGTAATATACCACGTGCCAGCAATTCCCACGGCCAACAGGCGCAATTCGCCGTTACCATCCCCTTCAGGTGGTGATCGGCGGGAAACACCGGCATGGTAGAAGGTTCCCTGGTAGAAATCCTCGGCCGTGTCATCGGCCACGGTGACAAGCGCCGCAGTGGCCTGGGGGGCGGTGGGTTCGGCGCTAACAGTGGTCAAGAAGACCGGCAAGGAGAACACGAACGCCATTGCTGCGAGAAGAGCAAAGACTCCCCATTGCCACCGGTTGATCAGACTCACCACTGTTGTTTTCCGGTTCATGGCCCCTCTTCCTCCCCTTGGGTGTGCTGCTCGTTGGGTGCGGCATGGCCTTTTCACGTGTGTGTCTGTATGTGAAGAAAAGAGGGGGAGAGGTGACAATTAGGAATGTCTTCCTCTCCCCCCCCGCGACACAGCTAAGGCCGTTTTAAGTTACGGCGCTACAATGTCATCTGTGGAAAGGTAGATGACGGCCGCGTCAGTTGTTCCAGTCCCCTGGCCCACTTGGATCTCAACGTACTGCGGGTTCAGCGGCGGGCCACCGTTGCCGTCGGTGAGGATATCGTAGGTCAGGCCGTTGCGTGTGGCCCAAGCCGTAATTCTGTAGGTGCCCGGCTCGATGTCCTCGAAGGCGAAGGCACCGCCCGGGCCGGCCACGGTAGTGCGCACCGAGCCGGTGTTCACGTTGTAGAGGCGCACCACAGCGCCCTCACCGGCCGTTTCCTGTGTGCGGATCTTGCCCTCCTGGGCGATGTTGCGCACGCGGTTGCCGATCTGCTCGTAGATGGCGTCGAGGTCGGCGTCGCTCCTGGCGACGAAGAAGTGACGCTCGTTCGGGTCGATGCGGCCGTTGCCGTTCAGGTCGAAGTCAGGCGAGGCCGTGGCCTGGAGCACGTCCATGTTGAAGCCGTCGCCGATGGCGATGCTGAAGATAATGATGCCGGCTTCCTTGGCCAAGTTGGCCTGGTCGATGGTTTGCTGCTCGGCCTGATTGTTGCACGGCGGCGTGTTCTGCCCTTGTCCAGCTCCGCCACCAAAGCCGGTCCACTTGCCGTCAATGGTGATGTTGGCAATACCGTCCGAGGCCAGGATGATGACCGGCACGGCGCCGGGCCGCAGGTCGTTCAGCAACTGCTCACGCGCTTGCTGGAGGGCGTGGGCGATGGGCGTACCACCATTCGCCCTGAGGCCGTTGATAATGTTGTTCACATAGGCCACGTTGTTGGTAAGCGGCGAGCGCACTTGGCCGAAGTAGTACGAGCGCAACCGGTACCCTCGGCACACCGTGCGGTACCGACGGCCGCGCGTGATGTAGGGATACGTGGTCAGGCCTACCCGGTCGCCCTTGTCGGGCTGCAAGTAGCTGTTGAAGCGCAGCAGGGCGTCCTTGGCCGATTGGAGTTTGGAGGACCCGCCGCTCCACCGGGCTCGCATTGAGCCGGAGATGTCCATGACCAGCATCACGTCCACGGGCACGTGAACACTGGAGCTGTACCCGGGCGTGAAGAAGACCTCGTTGATGTGGACCGTGCCCACGATGCTGCGGGTCTGGTCCTTGGGTTCACGCAGCTTCACCGTGGAGCCCAAGTAGCACTCACCACCCGGCTCGGCATCCGAGGCGACGAAGCGTTCGAAGGTGCCCTCGATCCACTTGCTGCGGCCCCGGAACTTGTAATCGGTGATGCGGAACTTGGCGAAGCCCACGATGTGGTAGCGCAGGTTGTTGCCCTGGCCCACTGTGTAGTCGTAAACCGGTACTACTACGGACGGATCATGCTCGATGCCGTTGTGGAGGCGGCCGGCAATGTAGGCGTCCAACTCGTTCCGTACTCCGCGGCTGACCTGTACGCCTGTGGCCCCGGGCACTAAGTCGCCCACGCGCCACGTGCCACTGCGGCGCAGGTCGTGGAGGTTGGCCACCAGCGTGGTGTTGCTGGGGTCGTTGTTCCACGAGAGCCATCCGAAGTTGCCGTAGGACGAGTTGCGCCCCTTCTCCCAGATGCGGTACGTCTGGCCGGGCACCGGCTGACCGCCGGGATCACCCGCGAAGGTGGCGGTGCTGATAGCAATGGGGAAGAGATTATCCCCGCTGCCCGGACACCAGTTCGGGTTGGCCAGCCCTTGGGCAGAAGCGGCGGCTGTCATGCGGTCCAACCCGACCAAACGCGCGAAGTAGGTGCCGAACTCCTTGTCCGTCTCGACCTCGATGCCGGCAACTTCCCACTGAGGTGGCACGCCACGGTTCTGGGGCAAAGGCCGGCCGAGCCGTTCTCCGCCGGGCCCCACAAAGTAGACGGTGATGTTGTCGTTGATCAGGTCATCGGGGTTCCCGTTGGTATCAGGAATACCGTTTTCTTGGGCCACCCGTATGACGGCCTCCAAAATACGCCGCTCGTCCGCTGGCGAGCCGGCATATCGGCCGTTGACCTTTGGCGTCATGGCCAACTCGACGCCGCCAGCCAGAGCAGCCGCGTCCGTGGCGTTCTGGACGATGCGCCGCTGGACGTATCCGTTGCCGGCGTCGATCACCAGCGCCATGAGCGCCAGCAGCGCAGCCATGGCCACGCCCATAATGAGTAACGATTGTCCTCGTTCATGTCGTCGCATGTGTGCCACCTCCTTCAGTTTCTTGCGGGTAAAAATGCGACGTGGTGGCGATGTTATCAATCGTAAAATGCCACGCTCCTCACACGCATCGGCAAAGGTTGCAATAAGACCACTTCGCCATCGGTGATGATGTACGGAATGCGCACCGTTGGTAGAGGCACTTGATATTCAATCAAGACAGTCACTCGGTCCGGGTACTTCCGCACGACAATGTTGGAAGCGTCGTACAGCGCGTACATGTTTGGGCGGATGGCATTCTGGACGATCTCGAACTCCGTGGCATTGGGGTAGCGGACTGCATAGCTGACCCCCTCATTGGCCGCGTGGTAGAGCGTGATCCACGAGTAAAACAGGTAGGCCATCCCCAAGAAGCCGATCAACACCATCAAGACGACCGGCAGCGAAAGGGCGAATTCTACAAGAGCCTGTCCCTTTTCACTTGTGGGATAGCGCACCGGCGTGTGCTTCACCATGCTGTTGGGTCCACTTCCATAGTATATGAAACTGTGTATTGGGATGGTAATCCCATGCGCCCTAAAAGGGGCAGGGAGATCGAGCTGGTAAAGAGGGTGGTGAGCCGGTACTCAGCCCCCACCAGAATGGTGAACCCTGCGGTGTTCTTCGTCGTAGGCACAAAGACTGGGTCCAAAATAGTCAAGTAGGCGCCCTGGGGGTCGAGTCCGCGGATCAAGATGCCCTGCTTGACGCGCTCACAGTAAGCGTTCAAATGTTGTAGTGAAGGGTTGTTCGGGTTTGTACAGTACGTGTTTGGCTGGTAAGTGGGATCCCGTTGTAACATCTCAACGTCCTGCGGGAGCTGATTGGCCTTCGCGTGACTGGCTGCGTAGATGGCACCGTCACGCACTGAGTTGACCAGCACCAAGTAGGTGGAGAACACCTGGGCCATCTCAAAAATGGCGATCACCAGCAAGAGCAGGAAGATTAACGTGATAGAAGCCTCCACG
Source organism: Ardenticatenia bacterium (assembly GCA_030949995.1). Lineage (GTDB taxonomy): Bacteria > Chloroflexota > Anaerolineae > Ardenticatenales > Ardenticatenaceae > WFWG01. Next base: position 92,838 of record JAUZRY010000107.1, on the reverse strand, counting down.
AGGCTCTGCCCTTGCTCGTTTCCCCTGTAGCCCCCTGGGCGCTGTCGTTTGCGTCGGCGTCTGGTAATCATCACTGCTGGCTCTCCAACTCCCCTGTGAGCGTTGCTCCCTGACAGGACAGCGTTTCTCGGAGTATACTTTACCATGATTATTATAGCGGAGGAAACGGCCTGTGAACATAGGACCTAACTCCCACGCCTGTGCAGGGACCTTTGAAGTCAACAATCCGGGCCTCGGAATGGGGATATAGACCTTAGTCCCTCCACAGCTACGGGGCGCTGTGGCGGTATTGTCGGATCACGCGCACTCCGAACATAATCATAGCCAAAACGCCTGCAACGAGCAACATGGACAATGTTGAAGAGCCCGTTTGTGGCAACCGTGTCACCACTTGCGGCGTGGGGGTGGGGCCAGAGGGTGTCGGTGAGGGGAGAGGGGTGGCTGTGGCTGGTGCGCCGGTGGCTGTAGGCTGTGCGCTGGGTTGCTCACTCCGCAGTGTCACCTGGACGGTGCCCTCTCCTTCCAAGCGCACATCCACTCGTGCGACCACCTGATCGTTGACAATGGCTTCCACTGTGGCTTCACCTTGACAGAGGCCGTTGAAGTAGAAGAACCCATTGGTATCGGTACGCCACTCGGCACTCCACCCCAAACCTAAGAGGCGGACCAAGGCGTCCACAACGGGGGTGCTCTCCCTGTCGAGCACGAAGCCTTCCAGCCGTGTGAAGCACGCCGGGGGCGAGGGGGTGGGAGACTCCTCCGGCCGAGGCGGACGTGGTGTTGGCGGAGTGTCTGAGGGTGGAGATGTAGGGGGGGGTTGGCCGGGGGAGGGGGAGGCGATGAATGTGGGCGATGGTGGTACTGTTGTTGGTGGGGGCGCGGGCGTGTCTGTCGGCGGGGGCAGGGGAGTTGCTGTCGGGGGAGGGGTGGGCGTTAACGTGGGCGTCGCCCGCTGGGCAGCCGGTGCCGCATAGGACGTGGAAAGACCGGCGCCCCGCGCAAGCCCGAGAAAGACGACGCCAACCATCAGGACCAAAGTGTACCGAATGACCGTCGTGTTTCGGGCCACAGGCATCTCCTTGTCGGTCCTCGTCACGCTACCACGGGCTCTGTGGCCGGCACCCGGATGTAGACGCGCGTGCCGTGGCCAATGCTGCTGTCCACCTGGAGGTGGCCGCCCAACATCTCGATGCGTTCTTGCATGGCCTTTAACCCAACGGCCTGGCCGCGCTGGGCCGGCTGGAGCGCTTCCACGGTGTCGAAGCCAACGCCATCATCTTCGACCGTGAGCACGACCTCGCCGTCCTGGAAGTTGAGCTGCACGGTCACCTGGTGTGCGTTGGCGTGGCTGGTGACGTTCTGGAGCAGTTCCTGGAGGGCGCGAAAGAGGGTAATTTCCACTGGTGCAGGGAGGCGACGTTCCTCACCTGTAACGTGCAAGGTAATGCGGTAATCTACCTTGCCCTGGTAAGCGTCGATGTAGCGCTTGACCGTAGGGGCTAATCCCAGATCGTCCAGCATCATGGGGCGCAAGTCAAAGATGAAATCGCGCACCTTTTGAAACGTGGTGTTGACCGCGTTCTTGAGGTTGGTCAGCTCCGCCTTGGCCCTGTCCGGATCCGTGTCGAACAGGCGCTCACAGATTTCAGCTTGGAGGATCAAGTTCGTCAGCGACTGTGCCGGGCCGTCGTGCATCTGGCGGGCGAGCTGGCGGCGTTCGCCTTCCTGGGCTTCAATAATGCGGGTGACCAGCAGCCGCGATGATTCCACCTGGTCAAGGGGCGCCTCCGGCTTCCCCTCTGGGACTAGGCTGTCGGCGCGGCTTTAGCCAGCTCGAGGAAGCGCTGAAGATATTGGGCGTATTGTTCCAGGACCCGCTGCTTGTTCTGGAGTTGTTCCACTTGGCTGCGCATGGTGAAGAGGCGCATTTGGGATTCTTGGGCGGCTGTGTAGAGAGCTCGGATGTCCTCTCGGGGCACGGCGTCGAAGTTGGCTTCCATGTGGCGCACCCTATTTTGAATTTGTAAGTTGCGCTGGGCTAAGCGCTCCACCTCGGACGTGCTCTGGCGGATGAGCACGTCGATCTCCCGCAGCTCCTGTTGGACCCGCTCCAGCTCCCGGGTTACGTCGGCCTGAAACTCTTCTAGCTTGTGCAGAAAATCCGTTGTGGCTCCCATCAGATTACTCTTCGCGCTCTTCGATATCTTGGAGTCGTATCCACCCGTGGCGCAGTGCGTAGACGGCCGCTTGGGTCCGGTCGTTCACGCGCAACTTGCGCAAGATGGACGTCATGTGGTTTTTCACGGTTTGACGGCTAATGCCCAACTTATAGGCGATCTCTTTGTTCGAATATCCCCGCGTGATGAGGACCAGGATTTCCATCTCCCGGGGCGAGAGGGGCACGAACATGTCTTCTTCAAAGCCCCCGTATGTGTTGCGCGCCTCCAATTGTTTGAGCAGCCAAGCGGCCAACTTCTGTTCCGTCATCACTTCACCGTCGATCACATAATTGCCCCGGTGGACTTGGCGGATGGCCTCGAGGAGATCTTGCGAGTCCACATCTTTGGGAAAGTAGGCTGAAGCGCCGGCCCGGATAGCGTGAAAGACCTGATCGGCGTTGTGGAAAGCCGTGAGAATAATGAAGCGAATGTCATTCCTTTTCCCTGTGACCTCCCGCGTGACCTGGAGACCGTTCATGCCGGGCAGGTTGATGTCCATGACCACGACATCAGGGAGGAGGTCGAGAATGACTTCCACGGCTGACTCCCCGTCAGCCACTTCGCCGACCACTTGACAGTCGGGCGCTGAGTCCAACACGCGCCGTAACCCTTGACGGAAGAGAGGATGGTCGTCGACAAGAACAACCCGAATCACACGTTCCTCTGATTCTCCGCTCATGCGCCCAGCTCCCCCATTCTTGTTCTCCAACTGCTTCCCTCTTGGATGACCGGAGGACCAACCGCCGGGGACGAACTCGCCGACGGCAGGAACAAGAGCATGATCCGAAAGGTACTCCATGAAGCTTCTGCGCGTTGTTGAATGGCCGATTGGTGCTCGTAGCCCACATGGCCTGGTCCGTTGTTGTCTCGGTGGCGATAGGGCGCACGGGGGTAACATGCGGGGAACAGAAAGTAGTGGCCCAGGCTCCACAGGGACTCATGCCCGTTTCCTGCCGGGCTTTCGCTCACCTCGTCACCGTTTGCCTATTAAGGTGCATGGAATGGTGCAAAAGTAGTATAACATGAGTTGTTCCGCCGCGTCAAATGCTTGTTTTTAGGGAGGGCTCACCCCATCAGAGGAGCTTGGGCGAGCCTGATGGTCCGACAGTGTGGAACTGGGGGTATCCCGTGCTTCAACATTCCGGGACACGTCACCCACTTGGCGAGACTGAGCTGCTTGGGTGGAGGATCACAGGAGTGGGGAGGCAGGGGGGCTTCTCTCAGCCTGCTCTTGTTTGAGTCCCTTCGATGATAATGGTGCCCAGAATCGTTCTCCACAACGCTGTGCCCGAGGCGATAATCGTGCGGTTGTATATGTAGAATCCTTGGGCATCGAAGTTGCTCACTGTTCCCCCCGCTTCTTGGACGATAAGACTGCCCGCAGCCACGTCCCACGGCGCCAGCCCGATCTCCACGTAACCGTCCAAGCGGCCCGCGGCCACGTAACACAGGTCCAGCGCGGCCGCGCCGCTCTGGCGCACGGCCTGCGCGCGCGTGACCAGCGCGCGCCACAGGCGCATGTAGGGCTCGGGCCGCTCGTGCACGTCGTAGGGCGATCCCGAGGCGAGCAGCGCCTCCTCCAGCCGCGCGGTGCTGGAGGCGCGCAGCCGCCGACCGTTGCACCACGCGCCACGCCCCTTCTCCGCGGTGAACATTTCGTCCAGCGTGGGGTGATAGACCACGCCCAGCACGATCTCCTCCGCCCGTTCCAGGGCGATGGACACCGCGAAGTGGGGGTGGCCGTGCGCGTAGTTCACGGTCCCGTCCAGGGGATCGATGATCCAGCGGGTGGAGGTCGCGCCTTGGGCAGGGCTTTCCTCGGTGAGGAAGCCGTAGTCGGGAAAGGCCGCGGCCAGGTGGTCAACGATGAAGGCTTCCACCTTCTGGTCCATCTCGGTGACGGGATCAATGGCGCTGGTCTTGGTGGTTACGGTGTGCGGGCGGTGCAGGGCTTCCATCAGCATCCTGCCCGCCTCGCACGCAACCTCGGTGGCAATGTCGAGTTCTTTCATGGGACAAACCTCCAGGGAGAGGACGATGGACGATGGTCTTTCCTCAATATCGTCCATGGTTCCGACTCAAAACTTCACCGCGCCGCCCCCCCAGGCCCTTCACCAGGTGGCGCTGAATGAAGAACGAGGCCACAAGCACGGGCACGATGGCCACCACAATGGCCACGGACATCTTGCCCATCTCAATACCACGGAACGTCCAGTAGCCAGCGATGGCGACGGGGAGCGTCTTGCTGTCCCCACCCGTGAGCAAGAGCGCGTAGAAGACCTCGTTCCAGGAAAGAATGAACGCGAACATGCCCGCAGCAGCCAGTCCAGGGCGGATGACGGGCATCACGACGCGGTAAAAGGCCTGCCAGGGAGTGCAGCCGTCTACCATGGCCTGCTCCTCCAGGTCGCGGGGCACTTCATCGAAGAAGCCGATGAGAAACCAGGTGACCAAGGGGAGGATGAAGGTCAGGTGGGCGGCAATGACGGCAGCCAGGGTGTCCAGCAGGCGCAGGTGGTACATGATGAGGAACATGGGCACGATGATCACGGTCGGGGGGCACCATTTGGGCGATGAGGACGCTGAAGCGGGCCCGCTGGCTGCCCACGTTGAAGCGGGAAAACGCGTACGCGGCGGGGGTGCCCGTGCTCAGGGCAATGGCCACGGTGACCAGGCTCACGATGATGCTGTTCGCCAGGTAGCGGGGGAAGTCGGAGCCGAGCACGTCTTGCCAGTGGATGAGGGTGGGCGCGAACAGGATAACCTCGGGGCGGGAGAGGATGTTTGGCGGCTTGAAGGAGGTGAGCAGCGTCCACAGGTAGGGAAAGGCGACGGCAGCAAGGGCCAGGAGAAGGATGGTGAGGGCGGCGACCTGCGCCGCGCGCGCCCGCGCTCGATGGCTCATGATGTCACCTCCTTGCGCATGGCGTACACGAGCGCGATGGTCAGCACCAGCATTACCAGCACCAGGGTGTAGGCCATTGCCGCGGCCTCGCCCATGCGGAAGAAGCGGAAGCCCACGCGATAGATGTGGTACTGGATGACCTCGGTGCGGTTGCCAGGCCCCCCGCGCGTGATCGCGTAGACATATTCGAAGACTTTGAACGCGTCCAACATGCGGATGATGATCGCGGCCATGATGATGGGCCGCATCAGGGGCAGGGTGATGTGGCGGATCATCTGCCACCCTGAGACGCCGTCCACGCGCGCAGCCTCAAAAGGCTCCTTGGGCAGGGATTCCAATCCCGCCAGGAGCAGGAGGAGCATGAAGGGCGTCCACTGCCACACGTCAATGAGGATGATGCTATACAGGGCCAAACGGGGGCCAAACCAGTCCACGGAGATGCCCAGGCCCTCCCGCAAGATGTAAGGGATGATGCCCAGTTGGGAGTTGAGCAGAAAGCGGAACATGAGGCCCACCGCGATGGGGGTGATGAACATGGGCGTAAGGAGCACAGAGCGGAACACATCGCGGAAGGGCAGGCGGCGTTGCAGGAGCAGGGCCAGGCTGAAGCCGAGGAGGAACTCGAGCCCCACGGCGAGCACCACGAAAGTGACCGTGTTGCGCATGGCCGTCCAGTAATCGTCATTGCGCAGCAGGCCCAGGTAGTTGGCCAGGCCCACGAAGCGCACGTCCTGCAAGCGGGTGAGGGTGTAATCGTGCAGGGAGATCCACAGGGAGAAGAGGAGGGGGTAGATAAGCACCGCGACGAGAAGTATGATCATGGGCGCGAGCAGGCGATAGGGGAAGGGAACTCCACGGAATGTCTTGGCTGTGGTTCTCTTGTCGAGCATAGCTTTCACATCAGAGGTGCTGGCTCACCAGCCTCGGGCAGCCGAGGGCATTGCCCCTCGGCTGCCCCTCCTGCATCGTCCATCGTCTACTGTCGGCTATCCTACTTCCTCCCGACGATCTCCCGCACCTTGTCCGCGGCGTCCTTCAGGGCCTGGTCCACGCTCTTCTCGCCCGCGACGGCCGCGTTCAGTTCCGTGCCCACGACCTGGATGATCTCCTCGGCCTTAGGGCCGCGCGCCAAGGGCTCGGAGTTGTCCAGGATCTTGAGCACGGTCTGGTAATAGTCCTTGCCGTAGCCCTTCTCCCACACCTCGGGATCGTTCATCACGCTGGCGCGGGTGGGCGCGCCGCCCATGATCACGCGCTCCTTGTCCACCTCCTTGGAGGTGAGCCAGGAGATGAAGGCCCAGGCCGCGTCCTTGTTTTTGCTGTTGTGGGGGATGGCCCAGTGCCACGCGCCCAGCACGGCCTTACCGCCCGGCACGGGGTAGAGCGCGAACTTGCCCGCCAGGTCACCCGCGGGGCCCTCGGAGTTGTTCAGGGTGGGCAGCATCCAGTTGTAACTGAGCATGGTCGCGGCCTGCCCCGAGGCCATGGAGCGCAGTGCCTCGTCGAAGCCCCAGTTCAGGGAGTTGGGCGGTGCCGCGGTGTTGTAGGCTTCGATGTACATGGAGAGCGCACGCTTGCCCGCGTCGTTGTCCAGGATGACGTTGCCCTGCTCGTCCATGAGGTTGCCGCCCGCGGCGTAGAGCCAGTTCTTCCACTCCTCGAAAATCTTGTACCCGCGCTGGGGCTGCATGGCCGCGCCGTAGAAGCTCTTGTTTTCGTCCGTCAGACTCTGGACGGTATTGAGGTAGTCCTCCAGAGTGGTGGGCACTTGGATGCCCTTCTCGTCGAAGATGTCCTGGCGGACAATGAGGCCCAGCGCGTAGTTGTAGTAGGGCACACCGTAGATCTTGCCGTTCACCACGCCGATCTCGCGGATGGGCGCGACGAAGTCGTTGAAGTCGTAGCCCGGCGTCTGGGCGATGTAGTCATCCAAGGGGGTGAGGAAATCGGCCAGGGAGAACTCGTCCATCCAGGGGTTGTCCACGATAATGATGTCGTAGGTGGCCTCGGGCGCCATGAAGGAGGTGAGGATCTTGTCCCGCATGGCGTCGTAGGGCATGGCGTCGAACTTGATTTTGATGTTGGGGTGTTCGGCCTCGAACTTGGGCGCCAGTTTGGCCACAATGTCGTAGTCGGGCACTTCTTCCATGATGATGGTCAGAGTGACCTGTTCGGCCGCGGGTTGTGCGGGCGCCTTTGTCGGCTGGGCCGCGGGTTTGGGCGTGGGGGTAGCGCCCGCGCACGCGCCGACGGCGAGAGCCAGAACGATCAACAGAGCGAACAGGGTGTAACGTGTCTTACCGCGCATGATGCCTCCTCCTTTCATAAAGTCAACATTAAGGCCAACTATTCAACGTAAAACTTCAGTCCATCCACGCGCCGCCGTTGACGTTGATGGCTTCGCCGGTAATGAAGTCGGCGAGGGGGGATGCAAGGAAGACGACGACGCGCGCCACATCCTCGGGCGTCTCAATGCGGCCGAGAGGCGTATCCTGGATGTACAACTCGCGCACGGCCTCGGGGGTGGTGCCGCGCAGTTCGGCCTCCCAGCGCAGCTCCCGCTCCTGCATGCTGGTGGCCACGTAACCCGGACACACCGCGTTGACCGTGATCTTGTGGGGCGCGAGTTCGCCCGCAGTGGCCTGAGTGAGCCCCACCACCGCGAACTTGGAGGCCACGTAGTGAGCCAGGAAGGGCGCGTTGCCCCGCTTGCCGGCCATGGACGCGATGTTGATGATTTTGCCCCGCAGTTCGCTATCGGGGATGAGATCCTGCTGCATCATGGCCCGCGCGACTGCCTGCGAGCAGAGGAACGTGCCCTTGGCGTTGACGTTCATGTTGAAGTCCCAGTCCTCCTCGGTCAGGTCCACAAAGCGGTTCATGGTGGACACGCCCGCGTTGTTCACCCAGATATCGATGCGCCCTCCGCCCCACTCGCGAATCGCGCCGACCACCTGTACAATGTCCGACCGCTGTGTGACATCCATCCGCCAGGCGCGGGCGATGCCTCCGGCCTCTTCGATCAGGCGCACCGTCTCCCGCGCGGCCTCCTCATTGATGTCCGTCACCGCAACGTGCGCTCCTTCCGCGGCCAGGGCTCGGGCAATAGCCCGACCAATCCCGGCCCCGGCGCCGGTCACGGCAGCGAGACGTTCCTCAAGCAGCATAGGCCCCTCCTCATTGTCCCTTCGCGATCTCGTGCAAATGTGGGAACAGATCCTTCACCCGCTCGTAGATCTCCCGGTAGATGCGGAAGAGATCTTGATACCGTCGATGGTGCTCCATGTGAGGCTCGGTTACCTCGGCAATAGTGATGTACCTCTCGATCTCGGCCCAGTCGTCGAAGAGGCCCACGCCCATACCGGCGATAAAAGCCGCGCCCAGGCTGGAACCAGGATGCTCCGCGATCTGGTGCAGGCGCAGACCGAGCACATCCGCGGTGACCTGCTTCCAGAGGCGGCTGCGCGCGCCGCCGTTGGTCACCATCGTGCGCCCCGGCCGATGGCCCCTTTCGGCCATCACCTCCAAGTGGTGCATGAAGCCGTAGGCGATGCCCTCCAGGATGGCGCGATACATGTGCGCGCGGGTGTGGCCCAACGTCAGGCCAAAGAAGATGCCCCGCGCCAGGGGATCGTTAATGGGCGTCTTCTCGCCCAGGAAGTAGGGCAGGAGAATCAGCCCGTCAGAACCGGGAGGCACCTGTTCCCCCTCCGCGTCCAGGTCGGGATAATCGAGGTCGGGCGCGAAGGTGGTGCGGAACCACTTGATGACCGAGCCGCTGGCGGCCATGCAGCCGTTGAGCAGGTATTGGCCCGGCACCACGTGGTAGTCAATGAACAGCCGCGGGTCCGGCGCCAACTCGTCCAGCACGTAGAGGATGTCCCCCGCGCCTCCCAGTTTGACAAGAAGATCCCCCTGCTGGCGCAGGCCCGCGGAGAAGGCCGAGGCCACATGGTCCGCGGAGCCCGCCACAACGGGCGTGTCCGCGCGCAGCCCTGTATGCGCGGCCGCGTCCTCCGTCACCTGCCCGATGATATCGCTGGGCTGATGCACCTCCCCCAGCCAGGAGCGGTCAATGCGGGCCAGGGCCAGAATGTCGTCGGCCCAGTCGTAGCGGTGCATGTCAAAGAGCCCGCTCTCCAGGGCCCAGTTCTGTTCGCAGGAACAGACGCCCGTGAGGCGGTAGTTGATGAAGTCGTAGGAGCCGAGAACTTTGCGCGCCCGCTCCATGACCTCGGGCTCGTGACGCCAGAGCCAGAGCAGTTTAGGGCCAATGCTCTGCTGGGTCACCGCGCTGCCCGTGCGGTGGAGAATGTCGGCCTCGTCAGTCTGGGCCTTGAATTCCGTGATCTCCACATGCGCGCGGGCGTCATTTTGCTGGATGCTGGGCCGCAGCACGTGGCCCTGGTCGTCGAGCAGCACGATGGTGGGCACCATGCCGCTGACGCCCACCGCGGCGATGTCGTCGGGGGAGAAGCCGCGCGCGAGGAGGTCGCGACACACCGTGCCCACATTCTCCCACCACTCGTTCGCATCCTCCTCGGCCCAGCCGGGCAGGGGGGACATGAGCGTGCTGGGCGCGAAGGCTTCGGCCAGGATATGGCCTTTGGTGTCGATGATGACGGCCTTGGTGGCCGTTGTGCCGATGTCAATACCCAGGAGGTAAGCCACGTTCTGCCTCCTTTCGCGATAGCGACAGTAGAAGACGATGAACGACGGACGATCTATCCCTCGCGGCGAATCTCTTTCACCACCTCCATGAACGCCTTCACGCGCTCAGGATCCACTGGGTTCCACGTGTAGCCGTCCACCTTCAAGCTGGAGCCGACGATAACGCCGTCTGCGTACTGGAGGAATGTACGAATGTTGCTTGTCTTGGCGCCAGTATTCAAGAGGATTGGCACATGACTGCCAACAGCTTCCTTGGCTTCCTGTATCCACGAAACATCGGGTTCGGCGCCGGCCATCGGTCCGGAAACGAGGATGGCGTCCACCAGAGTGGAGACAACCGCGCTCTGTGCCCGCTCGCCTACGGAGCGGTTTCCCAGAGGCGAGGCGAATTCGGGCGTGATGTTGGCAAACACGCGCACGTTCTCCGCGTCGATCTGGCGGCGATAGCGGTAAAGACCGGCCGCGTCCGGAGCCCACAAGCCCATGTCGCTCTCGTACACGCCGGTGACCACTTCGCGGATGAACGCGGCACCGGTGGCCTTGGCCGCGGCCAGCGCGGCCTTCGCGTCCCACAGGAAGTCCACACCGAAGGGGCGATCTGTGGGGCGTACTTCCGTGATCACGCGCGTCATCACCGCTACCGCTTCTAGGCCCATATGGAAGGAATACGGACGGTCGTCCTCGTTGCAGAAGAGGATGCCGTCCACGCCGCCAGCGAGGAGGTGCTGCACGTCCGCGCGCACGCGCTCCACAATGCCCTCCACACCCAGGGTAGGATCGTAGCGGGGCGTCCCCGGCAACGCGGGCAGGTGGGCCATGGCAATGACCGGCTTCTTCACGCTGAAGAGTTCGTACAGAAAATCGTTCATGTTGATCCTCCAGAAAGCCTCTGTCCAAAAAGCAAATATCTGCTGTGGGCTGTCCTGATGCGTGCACATCAACCGGCCTGCTCGGATTACCCTGTCCTGGACTCACATGTGCTTTTCAAGCCTCGACGTTCACTTGCATCACGTTGACACCCTCTTCTTCCAACTGGGCTACAACCTCAGGATCGGCACCGTCATCCGTGATCAGGGTGTGCATGGCCGAAACGGGCGCGACGAACGCAAATGCCACCTGGCCTAACTTGCTGCTGTCCGTTACCACGATGCACTCCTTGGCCGAGCGCAGCATGGCACGCTTGACTTGGGCGTCTTCCAGGTTGTATTCCGTTAGCCCTGCCTCGAGGTCCAAGCCGCCAATGCCCAGAAAGAGTTTGTCCACGTAGAGCTCGGCGAAGATGCGCTCGGCAAAGGGGCCCACGAGAGAGAGTTCGCCCGGGCGCAGAATGCCGCCCGTGAGGATGATGCGGTTGTGGGGGGTGTCGGCCAGGACGTTAGCGATGTGCAGGCTGGGCGTGACGATGGTCAGGTTACGGACATCCCGCAGGCGTCTGGCGATCTCCAGGGTGGTGGTGCCCACGTCCAAGGCGATGCTGTCGCCGTCGTGGATGAGGGAAAGGGCAGCCTCGGCGATGCGTTGTTTTTCCCTGGCGTGGCGGCCGCTGCGCACCAGGAAGGGGGGTTCGTAACTGCGCCCGCGCGCGCTAACCGCCCCACCGTGGACACGGCGAAGGAGTCCCTTGCGCTCGAGCGCGGCCAGATCGCGGCGAACGGTCATTTCGGAAACACCGAACTGTTCGCACAGTTCGGCGACGGTGACAGCCCCTTTTTCCTCCAAGAGGACGAGAATCTGCTGGTGGCGTTCCTCGGCCAACATGATCTGGGCTCCTCAAAGGCGCGCGGGTTGATGTTCGTTTATGATTGAATAATACAATAAAATGTATTACTTTGTCAAGATCGAATAAGCCGCGTTCCATCAGCCGATTTGACAGGCTCAAGCCGGATGTCTACCATTCACCGGACAGGAGGAGAATCATGGACTTCACATACACGTGGCAATGGCGTTTGTCATCACCTCCTGAGAGGCTTTGGCCCTTCGTAAGTGACACTGACCGCCTCAATGCCTTGGTCGGTTTACCTGATGTTCACCTTATCGACGATGAAACCGTGACTCCTCCGGCCCATGTGATTCAAACACGTCTCTTCGGCCAGGCGCTGACGTGGGAGGAGTCGCCGTTCGAGTGGGTTCAGCCGGAGTGGTTTCGTGTGGTGCGCCGCTACCGCACCGGCCCCTTGGCCGAGACAGTCGTCATGCTCCGCCTCACGCCGACCTCAGAGGGTGGGAGCCTGCTCACCTACACGGTGCGGGCGACGCCGGCCAACGTGTTGGGCTACGTGTTCATTCCTGTCTACATGGGCTTGGTAAATCGTATGCGCTTGGAGCGGGCATTCCGCCTGCTGGACGCGCGAGCCGCCAAGGCGGAGGATGAGTGCGAGGCTGGTCTCACTGAGCACGTGGAGACCGCCTCGCCTCCCCGCCTGCGCGACGAGGCGTTGCTGGACGCCTGTGCCCGCCGGCTGGTCGATGCGGGCTTTGATGCCGACATGGTCGCCCGCTTGGTTGACCACGTGCGCACGGCCCCTGACGCTGACGTGGCGCACATGCACCCGCTCTCCTTGGCCAGAGCGTGGGGGTGTGATGCACAAGATGTTGTCCGGCTGTGCCTGTATGCCTCCCGTGTGGGCCTGTTGGAGCTGCACTGGGATGTGATCTGTCCCTCGTGTCACGGCACCTCACTGACCATCACGAGGCTGGCCGACTTGCCCCCCGAGGGACATTGCCCCTACTGTCGTGTTTCCTGGAAGCACGACAGCGAATTCGAGCACGCTGTGGTGGTGACATTTCGCCCTCATCCGGCCGTCCGGGAGGTCAGCGTCTCCGTGTACTGTTTCGGCAGTCCCCAGAACACGCCTCACCTGCTGAGCCAGCAGATGCTCGCGCCGGGCGAGGAGCGCACATTTTCCCTCAAGTTGGAGGAAGGGGAGTACCGCGTGCGCTGGCCCACCCATCCTGAGTGGTCGGAGGTGGCTCACGCCTTCACCGAATGGCAGTTGTCTCGGCCATGGCAGGCTCGCGTGGTGGTGACGGATGACCAGGACAATGGGACATCCACGATCCACTTCGTGCTGGACGATGCGCTCCACCCGGCCGAAGTGCGGCTTCGTCCTGGAACTGTGATCTTCCACATCACCAACCAGGACGTGCGCCCCCACCTCATCGGCGTGGAACGCCTTCAGTGGAGGACGGAACACGTCTTGACGGCTGCCCGAATGCTCCACCTGCAGGCCTTTCGGGATATCTTCCCCTTCGAAGCCCTGCACAAGGGCATGAGAGTTCATGTCTCCGCGGTCACCGTGCTTTTCACCGATTTGTGCGGTTCGACGGCCTTTTATCGCCAGGCCGGCGACGGGCCGGCTTTCGATCAAGTCTCAAAGCACTTCGAGATCCTCCGGCGCAACGTGGAGCAAGCAGGCGGGGCCATTGTCAAGACCATCGGTGACGCGATCATGGGCGCTTTTCCCACCCCACAGGCAGGCGTCACGGCGGCGTTAGGCATTCTCCGGGAGATTGCCGCGTACAATGCCACCCATCCCGACTGGCCACTGCGGTTGCGCTTGGGCCTCAACAGTGGACCTGCGTTGGTGGTCACCCTCAACGAACAAATGGATTACTTCGGGAGCACGGTCAACTTGGCGGCCAAGCTGGAGCGCACGAGTCAGGGCAACGAAATTGTGCTGCCCCGGGAGCTGGCAGACCACGTGCACCCGAAACGTGACGGCGTCACCTTGGTCCACGACCGGGTTGACTTTCTCGGCGACAGCGCCTCGAGGCCCATTGTGCGCGTGCGTCTTGTGGACCACGTGGTGAACTGGTGACGGGGTAAACAGGGGCAGCAGGGGCTTGTGAGAGGAAGCGGCCGGCGGACGTGATAAAATGTCCGCCGGCCGGGCAAAGGCGTGTGGGCGTCAGGCGGGCCGGGTTTACTCCTCTTCGTCCTCGTCCAATTCTTCCTCGAAGAGCTCGTCCAACGATGCGGGCTTGTCAGCCTCTATGTCCTCGTCCAGTTCGATGTCCCCCAAGTCCAGCTCGGGCTCGGGCAACAGCTCCTCATCGAGCAAGTCGAGTTCTTCTTCCTCATCTACGGCCTCCAACAGCTCTGTGGCTGGCGTCGCCTCTTCGTCGTCTTGTGTCTCGGGCTGCTCGTCGCTCTCGAGCTCCTCCTCGATTGCCGCCAGTTCTTCCTCCAAGTCCTCCAGCCCCTCGATCTCTTCGAGTTCCTCCGCGCTCAAGTCAGGAAGCTCCAGGTCCAGCGGTTCTTCCTCAGGGGGGGCGGTTGTCCACGATCTTCTCAGCAATCTGCTGTTCAAAATCGGCCGAGTAGTCTCGTGGACGGAAGCCTGTGCCGGCCGGGATCAGCTTGCCGATGATCACGTTCTCCTTGAGCCCCTCGAGGGGGTCCACACGCCCCTCCAGAGCTGCTTGGGCGAGCACGCTGATGGTGTGTTGGAAGGAGGCCGAGGAGAGGAATGACTCCGTGTTCAAGGCCGCTTTGGTAATGCCCAGAAGCACCTGTTCGGCGATTGCCGGGCGCAGGCCGCGTTCCGCCAGGCGGCGGTTGACCTCCTCGATCTCCAGACGGTCCACCAGGTCGCCGGGCAGGTAGGTGGTGTCCCCTGGATTGCGGACGCGCACGCGGCGCAACATTTGACGGATAATGAGCTCAATATGTTTATCGTGGATGCTCACGCCCTGAGAGCGGTACACCTTCTGGATTTCCTGCAACAGGTACGCCTGGACAGCCTCTCGCCCCTGAATCTTCAGCACCAGATGGGGGTTTTTGGCTCCCTCGGTGAGCTGGTAGCCGGCCTCCACCACCTGGCCCTCGACCACGCGCGGCGCGCGGTGAGCGGGATTTCGTACTCGCGCACTTCCTTTTCATCGTAGCGCAGCACCAGGTGGCCATTTTCAAACAAGATGACGCCATCACGGGGAGCCTCAATCGTGGTGCCGTCCGAGTCACGGGCCAGGATCTCCCCTCGCTTTACCAGGTCACCCTCCTCGACGACGACGTGATAGCCGGCTGGTACTTCAACGGGGTGATGAATGGCGTGGGCGTTGACGATGCGTACCACGCGCATGTCGATGCTGCGCTCGATCTCCACGCGGCCGCCGATCTCCGCGAGGATGGCCTCGCCCTTGGGCACGCGGGCCTCGAAGAGCTCTTCCACGCGGGGGAGACCTTGGGTGATGTCACCGCCGCCGGCCACGCCACCTGTGTGGAAGGTGCGCAGGGTCAACTGGGTGCCGGGCTCGCCAATGGACTGGGCCGCGATGACGCCGACGGCCTCGCCGAGGGGGATCAACCCGCCCCGGGCCATATCGCGGCCATAACACTTGATGCACACCCCCCTGTGGAGCCGACACTCGAGGGGAGAGCGCACGTACACTTCCTTGACGCCGGCGCGTAAAATGCGGCGCACCAGGCGTTCGTCGAGGAAGTCGCCGGTGTCGGCCAAGATCTCGCCAGTCTCGGGGTCAGCGACCGGGCCGGCCAGAAAGCGCCCCAGGATGCGCTCACCCAGCTCCTCCTGCATGGCACGGCTTTGGGCTTCCGTGATCCAGATGCCCTCACGTGTGCCACAGTCCTCGGCGCGAATGATCACGTCCTGGGCCACGTCCACGAGCCGGCGGGTGAGGTATCCGGCGTCCGCGGTGCGCAAGGCTGTGTCGGCCAAGCCCTTGCGGGCGCCGTGGGTGGAGATGAAGTACTCCATGGCGTTGAGCCCTTCGCGGAAGTTGGAGCGGATGGGCAAGGCAATAATGCGGCCTGACGGGTCGGCCATGAGGCCGCGCATCCCGGCCAACTGGGCCACTGGCCCAAAGCCGCCTTTGGTGGAGCCCGAGTTGGCCATGATGGCAATGGGCCCCCGTGGGTCTAGAACCCGTTGCACAAGATCGGTGATGTCATCCTTGGCCTTGGTCCAGAGCTCGATGGTCTTGCGGTACTGCTCATCGTCGGTGATCAGCCCGCGCCGGAACTGGCGTTCGACTTCCTCGACCTCCTCTTCCACCTCGGCCAAGATGTGCGCTTTCTGCTCGGGAATGGTCACGTCGTCAATGGCGATAGTGACGCCGGAACGGGTGGCGTAGTGGAAGCCCAATTCCTTGAGCTGGTCCACAAAGGTGGCGGTCACTTCCAAGCCCAGCTCGGTGTAACATTCCGCCACTAAATCCCTCATGCCCCCCTTGTCGAGGAGCTCGTTACGAAAACCCAACTCCTTGGGCAAGACCTGGTTGAGCACCAGGCGGCCGGGCGTGGTTTCAACCAACTCGCCGCGTTTGGGATAGCGCTCGGGATCAATGTGATGCTTGGCCAGGGCCTCCTCCAGTTCCCTGAGAGCCACACGGCCGAAGTTGGGCACAGCGAGGAGGGCTTGGGGCCCCTCCTTCATGCGGTCCACAATGTCGCCCACGTCGTGTAGGCCTACTTCGGTCAGGGCCCTGAGCACCCGGGGGCTCAACCCCAGTTCCTCGACGCTCATGCCGTCGAACCAACGGGGAACGCGCACTTTGATGGCCGCGTGGAGGTCCACGGCGCCGATCTCATGGGCGTAGAGGGCATCTTCCGGGCTGCTGAAGATGCGGCCGGAGCCCTTGGCGCGCGGGGCTGGGTCCAGAGTCAAGTAGTAAAGCCCCAGTACCATGTCCTTGGTGGGGCTCACTGTGGGCTCGCCGTCGGCCGGCTTGAGCAAGTTGCGGCTGGAGAGCATGAGCTCATACGCCTCGCTCACAGCCTTCTCGCTCAGGGGCACGTGGACGGCCATTTGGTCGCCGTCGAAGTCGGCGTTAAAGGCCGCGCAGACCAGCGGGTGAAGTTGGATGGCGTCCCCCTCGATGAGCACCGGGTCGAAGGCCTGGATGCCCAGCCGGTGGAGCGTCGGGGCCCGGTTGAGCAGCACAGGGCGGCCTTCGATCACCTTCTCAAGGATGCCCCACACTTCAGGCCGCATCTGTTCGATGATCCGCTTGGCCCCTTTCACGTTGGGCGCGTAGTTCTCCTCCACCAACTTGTGGATCACGAAGGGCTTGAACAGCTCCAGGGCCATCTTCTTGGGGAGCCCACACTGGTGGAGTTTCAGGTGAGGGCCCACGACGATGACCGAGCGGCCGGAGTAATCCACTCGCTTGCCCAACAAGTTGCGCCGGAAGCGCCCTTGTTTGCCCTTGAGCATGTCGCTCAGGCTCTTGAGCTTGCGCTTGCCCCGCAGGCTGATGGCCTTTCCACGCCGGCTGTTGTCAATGAGGCTGTCCACTGCCTCTTGCAACATGCGCTTCTCGTTGCGGATGATCACGTCAGGGGCGTCCAGTTCCAGGAGACGCTTGAGGCGGTTGTTGCGGTTGATCACGCGCCGGTACAGGTCGTTGAGGTCGCTTGTGGCGAAGCGGCCGCCGTCGAGCTGCACCATTGGCCGCAAGTCAGGCGGGATGACGGGCAATACGGTGAGGATCATCCACTCTGGCCGGTTGCCGCTACGGCGCAGGGCCTCGACCACTTTCAGGCGCTTGGTGGCCTTCTTGCGGCGCTGGCGGGACCGAGTCCGGCGGATCTCGCGGCGCAGCTCCTTGGCCAGCTCGTCCAAGTCCAAGTTGCGCACGATCTCGTAGAGGGCTTCGGCTCCCATGCCGGCCTCGAAGATGGTGCCGTACTTCTCCCGGAGGGCGCGATACTCCACCTCGTTGAGGAACATTAGGGGGCGCAGGGAGCGGAGTTCCTCGATGTCGTCCTCACGGGAGGCCCGAATGTGTTGGATCTCGCGGGCCAACTCCTCGCCGAGCTCTTGCCGTTGCTCCTCCAGTTCCCTCTCGATGACCTCGATTTCTGCGGAGGCCAACAGGCGCTTGTCCTCAACCTGCTGTTCGAAGATGGCCTGGATCTTGTTCAGCTCCTGCTCCACGGCGGCGTTCAGCTCGGCGATGTGTTCACTGCCGATGATCTCCCCGTGGGAGACAATGACCGACTCCGTGGGCTCGAAGCGGATGTCTTGAGGTGCTCGTTTGCCCTTCTCAGCGGTAAGGTATTCGCGCATGTGGCTGGCCGCCGTCATGAGGGCGTTGACTCGCTCGTCGCGGGCGGCTTCCAGCTCGGCAATGGCCTGGTCGAGCTCGGCTTGGATGGCCTCCTTGCGGGCCTGAACCCGTGCTTCAACCTCTGCCAGGCGGGCGTCAACGCCTTGCTTCACGTCGGCAATCGCCCGTTCCAGCTCCTCCTCGATGCGCCGCAGGGCCTTCTGCCGGGCGTGTTCGTCCACCTGGATGATCACGTATTGGGCGAAGTAGAGCACACGGTCCAAGTTGCGGCGGGAAATGTCCAACAACAGCCCCAAGTAACTGGGCACTCGCCTGGTGTACCAGATGTGAGCCACTGGCGCGGCCAGCTCGATGTGTCCCATCCGCTCCCGGCGCACCGAGGAGCGAGTGACCTCGACACCGCACTTGTCACAGACGATGCCCTTGAAGCGCACCTTCTTATACTTGCCACAGTAGCATTGCCAATCCTTGGTGGGACCGAAGATGACTTCGCAAAAGAGACCGTCTCGTTCGGGGCGCAGGCGACGGTAGTTGATGGTCTCCGGCTTGGTGACTTCGCCGAAGGACCAGGAGCGAATTTCTTCCGGCGAGGCGAGGCTAATGCGAATGGCGTGAAAGTCTTTGATCTCCACGCGGGCCCTCCACTGATACAATTCTCCAGGTTTTGCTCTCTATCCGACACCGGCACATGAGAAAAACGCCGGCCCTTGCCCTTCCGTGATTCCGGCATCTACTCTTCACACATCATTCCACAAAGGTGTTCTGTTGGGGAGGACAGATGGTGTTGGGGTTTCTGAATTTCAAGCACGCTCACTTAGGGGGTATTTGTGTGATTCGCAACAAATAAGTCTAGCGGAGAACAACTATCTTGTCAAATAAGCGGGGGCAGAGCTCGGGCAATGGGAGAAGTTGACAAGTGTACCGGGGAGGTTTACAATTCGGACCATCCTACGGGGAGCCCATTGGCATGAGCGCACACGTGGACCGGCAGACGGTCATCCTCGAAGACGTGAAAAGGGATGCCCAGGTCAAAGCGTACCTTTACCAGGCCAACGAGAACCTCAAGGCGCTCGGGTACACTGAGCACGGCTTCCGCCACGCCGGCCTCGTGGCCCAAATTGCTCACAACATCCTGCTCCACTTGGGCCACTCCTCCCGACAGGCTGAACTGGCGGCTATCGCGGCCTACCTGCACGACATCGGAAACGTCATTCACCGGGACAATCACGCCCTGAGCGGCGCACAGATTGCCCACGACATCCTCAGCCGGCTGGGCATGTCCTTCGATGAGATCGCTCTGATCATCAACGCCATCGGCAACCACGAGGAGGAACGGGGCAGCACGACCAACGCCATCAGCGCGGCTGTCGTCCTGGCCGACAAGGCCGACGTCCACCGCAGCCGCGTGCAGGAGCGAGACCCGACCCGCTTTGACATCCACGACCGGGTGAACTTCGCCGTTCAGCACTCCTTCGTGCGCGTCAGCGATGACCGGCAGACCATTGCCCTGGAGTTGGAGATCGACCGACCATCTCCTCGGTCATGGAGTACTTCGAGATTTTCCTCTCGCGCATGCTCATGTGCCGTCGCGCGGCCGGCACGTTGGGGTGCGCCTTCCGGCTGATCATCAACGACGTACAACTTCTCTGACCGTGCCGGGCTGTTGTGCCACGCGGGCCAATCCCAAGGGAAGCGGTGAGTGGTGGGGTGAGTTGTCCGTCATAGCAGCCAGGGGTGCCTGCCGAGTCACGGGGGAACTCCGGTGCCATGTGCGCCGGGTGCCGGACAACGTGGGAACCGCGCCGGTTTCTGCGCCAAAAACCGATGAGAGGTGAGATCATGTCAGCGGAACCACATGCCACCGTACAGAGCACGTATGGCCTCGAGCATCACGGCCTGCGAAACGTCCGGCGTGAGCTCTGGAACCTCTACCCCGCCCAGCTCTACGAGCACGCGCTGCGGCGGAATGAGGGCATCCTAGCTCGCCAGGGGCCGTTTGTGGCCGTCACGGCCCCGTACACCGGCCGCTCGCCCAATGACCGCTTCCTCGTGCGGGAGCCGTCCAGCGAAGCTGACATCTGGTGGGGTGAGGTGAACCGCCCCTTTGAGCCAGCCGACTTTGACCGCCTGCACAGTGATGTCTTGGCCTATTTCCAGAACCGTGAGCTCTTCGTGCAGGACGTGTACGCCTGTGCCGATCCCGACTATCGCTTCCGTGTGCGCGTTGTCTCCGAGTCGGCGTGGCACAGCCTCTTCGTTCACAACATGTTCCTGGTGCCTTCCCCGGAGGAGCGACGCGAGTTCGTGCCCGATTGGCTCGTGCTCCACGCTCCCCACTTCGTGGCCACGCCGGAGCGCCACAACACGCGCTCCCAAGTGGCCGTGGTGATCAACTTTGCCCAGCGCACAACGGTGATCGTGGGCACTTGCTACGCCGGCGAGATCAAGAAATCCGTCTTCTCCGTGCTCAACTACTTGTTGCCCGCTCAGGGGGGGGGCTGCCCATGCACTGTTCGGCCAACGTGGGGCCCGACGGCGATGTGGCCCTCTTCTTCGGCCTCTCGGGCACGGGCAAGACGACCCTCTCCAGCGACCCCGACCGCTCCCTGATCGGCGACGACGAGCACGGTTGGGGGCCCAACGGGGTCTTCAACTTTGAAGGAGGATGTTACGCCAAGGTGATCAACCTCTCCCCCACGGGGGAGCCCGTCATCTACGCGGCCTCCCGCCGATTTGGCACCATCCTGGAGAACGTGATCCTCGATCCGCTCACCAGGGAGCCCGACTTTGACGACGGCAGTATTACCGAGAACACCCGCTCCTCGTACCCCATAGAATACGTGGACGGGTACGTGCCCGAGGGGGCGCGGCGGCCATCCGCGCCACATCTTCTTCTTGACTGCCGACGCCTTTGGCGTGCTGCCACCCATTGCCCGCCTGACCCCTGAGCAGGCCATGTTTCACTTTCTGGCCGGCTACACCGCCAAGGTGGCGGGCACCGAGCGGGGCATTACCGAGCCACAGGCCACCTTCAGCGCCTGCTTCGGGGCCCCCTTTCTCCCACGACATCCCTACGTCTACGCGGAGCTGTTAGGGCGCAAGATGAAGGCACACGGCGTGCGCGTCTGGCTGGTGAACACGGGATGGACGGGGGGAGCCTACGGCGTGGGCCACCGGATGCCCCTGAAGTACACTCGTGCCATGGTCCGCGCGGCCTTGGCCGGCCACTTGGACAGCGTGGAGACGGTGCGCGATCCCCTCTTCGGCCTGCACATCCCGACCCGCGTGCCGGAGGTGCCTGACGAGGTGCTGATCCCGCGCAACACGTGGGCCGACAAGGGGGCATACGACGAACACGCTCGGTCCCTGGCGGCCGCTTTTCGGCGCAACTTTGCGGCCTTTGCCGAACTGGTGCCGGAGGAGGTGCTAGCAGCCGCCCCCCGAATCGAATGACCGGCCCGCCCGTTGGCCGAAGCCGGGCACGGTGCGCTTCGTGGCCCGGCTTTTCTCTTTGGCGTCGTCCGGGGAGCGCGTCCTGGCGGACACATTCGCGTTAAAGGTCAAGGACACATGGAATGGCTCACCGAGTTGGTGCCCAACATTGATCTCTGGTTTCGCTTCGGCCTTGCCATGGCCCTTGGCGGGCTGGTCGGACTGGAGCGCGAGTACGCCCAGCAGCACGTGGCCGAGGTTGAGCGTGCCTTTGCCGGCATTCGGACCTTTCCCCTCATCTCGCTGTTGGGCGCGCTGGCCGCCTTCGTGGCCCACACGCTGGAATCGCCCACTGTGTTCGCCGTTGCCTTCGGGGGCATGGCCGTCCTCGTGGGCGTGACCTACATGCGCCGCCTCACCGATGAGCGGGGTGACCGCAGTGAAGGTATCACCACGGAAGTGACCATCCTGCTCGTCTTCATGCTGGGCAGCCTCAGCTACTGGGGATGGGGCACTCTGGCCAGCGCCATCACCGTCGTGGTGACGTTGCTCCTCTCCCTCAAGCGCACCCTTCACGAACTAGCTCGCAGCCTCACTCACGAGGACCTGTTGGCCACCCTTCAGTTCGCCCTCATCACCGTGGTGATTCTGCCCATTCTGCCCAACAGACCCCTCGACCCCTATCAGGTGCTCAATCCCTACCGCATCTGGTTGCTCGTGGTGCTCATCTCCGGGGTGAGCTTTGGGGGCTACTTGGCCATCAAGGCCGTGGGTCCCCATCGAGCCCTCTGGATGACAGGGTTGCTGGGGGGCATGGTCTCCAGCACGGCCACAACGCTGAGTTTTGCCGAACGCAGCCACAGCACGCCGCGCCTGGCGCCGGCCTTGGGCGTGGCCCTCATCCTCGCCTCCACGGTCATGTACCCGCGGGTGGCTGTCCTCCTCCTGATCCTGAACCCCGCGCTGTTCTGGGCCACGTTGCCTTACCTGTTGGGCCTCACCGTGTCCGGCCTGATCACCTTCATCGTGCTCTGGCAAGTCTACCGGTTGCCGGCTGACGAGCGAGGCGTGACCCTGGAGAACCCCCTCAACTTGAGCGGGGCCATTCGGTTCACCGTGATCTTCGTGGTCGTTTCCTTTATAGTGAAATTTGCTGAGCTTTACTTAGGCACTGTAGGGCTCTTTGTGGCCAGCCTGCTCACGGGCCTTGTGGGCGTTGATGCCATCGTGCTCTCCCTGGCCAACACCGCCTCCACCGGGGGGCTCAGCGTGATGAGCGCGGCCATCGCGATTCTCTTCGCCACCCTGGGCAACACCCTGGCCAAGGCGACCATGGCGTACACCTTAGGAGCTCGGCCCATCCGCACGCCCACCGCCTACGGCTTCGGCGTGCTGGCTGTGATGGGGAGCCTAGCTGTGGCCGTGGCCTTTTTCCAAACGTGATACCACCTGAGCGCAACGTGAGGGAGGGATACCATGAACATTGTGCGCTTTGCCTATCGTGGCCTGGTGGCCACCGGCGTGTTGGACGGTGAGGACGTATATCGTTTGGACGGTGATGTGTTCCGGGAATGGCAGCGGGGCACCCACGTGGCCCCGTTGTCCGAGGTGCAGCTTCTGGCCCCTGTGCAACCGAGCAAGATCGTCTGTGTGGGCCGCAACTACGCCGCCCACGCGGCCGAACACAACGCCGAGGTGCCCAAGGAGCCATTGCTCTTCCTCAAGCCCCCCAGTGCCGTCATCGGCACAGGCGAAGTCATTCGACTCCCCCGCCTCAGCCGACACGTGGAGCACGAGGCGGAATTGGCCGTAGTTATCGGCCGGCGCTGCCGCCACGTGCGGCCTGACGAGAGTGCGTGGGACGTGGTGCTCGGCTACACCTGTGCCAACGACGTGACGGCCCGTGACCTCCAGTTCAGCGATGGCCAGTGGACACGGGCCAAGGGCTTCGACACGTTCTGTCCCCTGGGCCCCTGGATTGTCACGGATGTGGACCCCCGTGCCGTGGACGTGATCGCCCGGGTGAACGGAGAAGTGCGCCAACACGGCAACACGCGCGACATGGTCTTCGCCATTCCCCACCTCATTGCGGCTGTCACCGCCGTGATGACCTTGGAGCCCGGCGATGTGCTCCTCACCGGCACTCCGGCCGGCGTTGGACCGCTGGTGCCCGGGGATGTGGTGGAAATCGAAGTGGAAGGCGTGGGCGTGTTGTGCAATTCGGTGCGTGCTGAGGCGGACGTCCCAGGCGATTGACAACTCTGAGGCCGCATGGTACAATCCCACCGGCGTGCCGGGGAACTTATGTAGAGATGGGGGCGTGAGGAGCCCGATGAGCGCGCCGGGCCGGAAACGGATCCACGGGTTCATCAGTGGGCGCGTCCAAGGCGTCTTCTTCCGCGTTTCCATGCAGCAGGAGGCGTTGCGCCTGGGTGTGGGTGGTTGGGTGCGCAATCTGCCCGACGGGCGGGTGGAATTCGTCGCTGAGGGGCCGCCAGAGGCGGTGGACGCACTGGTTCGCTGGGCCCACCGGGGACCCCCGGCCGCGCGGGTCACCCACGTCGATGTGGATGAAGAACCCCCAACGGGCGGACAATCCCGTTTTGAGGTCCGGCGTACCCCCTTTGGGTGGTCACCGTAACCCGAACGCACCGATGAAGGAGGCCCTATGACGAGTGAGAAACTGTACGTGGACGGCACTATTGTGGAGGCACTGCCCAATACCATGTTCCGCGTCCAACTGGACAACGGGCAGGAGATCCTGGGCTATCTGTCCGGCAAGATGCGCAAAAACTACATTCGCGTGACCTTAGGTGACCGCGTGCGCTTGGAGCTTTCCCCCTACGACCTGGAGCGGGGGCGGATCGTGTACCGCTACCGTGACAGCAAAAAAACCCCCTCGTAACCCCTGGCTGTGCCCCCGTGGTCACTCGCCGCGCACAGCTTCCCCGCCTGCTCCTTCCGCTCAGTCCAACCGAAAGGCGATCCACGGCACCAACGCCTCGTCTGGCAGCAGGCCCCCGTGCCGGCCCCTCATGGGCATCGTGCGCGGGCTGTGCTCGAGTGCATAACCGTCACGGGCCAGCAGCACGAGGTCACCCACGCGAAAGGGCACCTCTGGCATGGGAGCACCGGGCCCCCACAGCCCAGCGTGCAGGGCCTCCTCCGAATCCAACACGTGGAAGGCCTGGTGCAAATGTTCCTCCACATAGTGGCGAGCCACGTCTCGGTGGCCGTTGCGCACGTGGAGGTAGGGTGCCCGGCTGTCCCCGGTGGGCTCGATGAGGAGAGCGTCGGCCAGCTCCTGGTGGCGTTCGAGTACCACCAGCCGCTCCTCTTGGACAGTGTTGTGGCCGTGGTCGGCCGTGATCACCACCAGCGTGCGTCGCCGGGCGGCCGGGCTGAGCTCATGAAGGAGCACGTCGCGCAGTGCCGTGGTCACCACGCGCCACTCGGCGTCCCAGTTGGTCACTTCGGGCCCGTGCAGGTGGCTCAGGGTGTCAAACGAGGGCCAGTAGGCGGCCAATAAGGCCCGCTTCCCTTGTGACTCCTCCAACACGGCGCGCAGGATGGCCAAGCAGTCCCCCAGGCCCGCGTAGGGGATCACCCGTTCGGTGCCCCGAAAGTGGAGCCGGCTGAGCCCGCTGCCGTGGATGTCCGCGCCGATGAGCACCACCAGAGAAATGCCGGCAGCGCTGAGCCGTTGGGCCAAAGTTGGCACCGGCACGAACGACGCCGGGTCCAAGCCGGCCGCCAACAAGTCGGCGCCCAAGCCCCGGCGTGCCCCCTGGAGCTCAATCATCTGGACCACGACGCCGAACTCCCTGAGCCACAAGGTGTATCCCACTATGCCGTGTTGGGCCGGCGGCGTGCCTGTCCAAATGGTGGTCAGGGCGGCCGCGGTGGTGCTGGGGAAGATGGAGGTAATGGGCTCCACAATGGCCCCCGCGCGCGCCAGCCACCGGGTGGTGCTCTTATCCTGGGCCAGGGCGCGGCCCATTCGGTGCCAGCCCACGGCGTCGAGCAGGATGAAGAGCACGCGGTCCACCCCGTTGCCCACCAAGGGCTCCCACAGTTCCGTTGCCAGCGGGGGCAGGGGACTCACGGGCACATCCCACAGGGCACCGAAGGTGGCCGGGATGTTGGCAATGCTGCGCCCGTCGTAGCGTGGCACCACGAAAGGGGCTGGAATCAGCGCGTCCAAGAGTCTCATGAGCTACTCCTGTCGGGCGAGGGCGCGCTTCAGGGCGGCGATGGCCCGGTCCACGCGCGCGAGCACGCGCTCCCGTCCCAGGTGGTAGAGGGTGCCGAAGAGCGGGGGCGCCACTCGCTTGCCCGTTGTGGCCACGCGGATGGGCTGAAAGAGATGGCCGGGCTTCAGGCCCAATGCCTTGGCGAGTTGGCGCAGGTGAGTTTCAATGGCCTCTTCCTCCCACACGACTTGGGCCAGCACCTCGCGTGCGGCCCCCAGCGCCCGCACTGTGCGCTCCAGGTCCATCTTCTTGTGGATGAAGAGCGCGGGCGGGGGGACTTCCACCTCCTGGAAGAAGAAATCCAGATACGAGGGGCCATCGGCCAGCGTCTTCAGCCGCTCTTGGACCAGGGGGATGAGAGGCAAGAGGGCCTCAGCCTCCACCTCGATGCCCGCCTTGGCCATGAAGGGCACCAGCCGGCGGGCGAGCTCCTCGGGCGCGAGGGCGCGGATGTAGACACCGTTCATCCACTCCAGCTTCTCGTAGGAGAAGACAGCCGGTGCCTTGCGGATGTCTTCGAGTTCAAAGCGGGCAATGGCTTCGTCCACGCTGAAGATCTCTTGGGTGCCGCTGTAGGCCCACCCCAGGGTGGCGATGAAGTTGAAGAGGGCTTCGGGCAGGTAGCCGGCCTCGCGGAACTCGCGCACCGTCGTCATGTTGTCCGCCACCTGGCCGTCGGCGCGCTTCTGCTTGCGCTTGCTCAGCTTGCCCGTGCCGCTGGGGTCCAGGATCATGGGCAAGTGGACGAAGGTGGGCAGCTCCCACTCGAGGGCTCGGTAGATGAGCGCGTGCAGGGGAAAGCTCGAAATCCACTCGTCGGCCCGCATCACGTGGCTGATCTCCATCAGGTGATCGTCCACCACCACGGCCAAGTGATAGGTGGGATAGCCGTCGCTCTTGAGGAGCACCACGTCCTCAAGGGTGGCGTTCTCGAAGGCGATCTCGCCCCGCAACAGGTCCCGGACAACCGTGGTGCCCCTCTCGGGGACCTTGAGGCGCACCACCGAGGCGAGGCCCTCCGCCTCCAGGCGTGCCCGTTCCTCTGCGGACAGGTACCGGCACCGGCGGTCGTATCCGGGCGGTTCCCCGCGCCGCTGGCGCTCCTGGCGCACGCGGGCCAAGCGCTCGGGCGAGCAGTAGCACCGGTAGGCCGCTCCCCGGTTCACCAGCTCCTCGGCGTAGCGGTGGTAGAGCGCCAGGCGTTCACTTTGGAAATAGGGGCCGTATGGGCCGCCTACCCCTGGGCCCTCGTCCCACGTGATGCCCAGCCAGCGCAGGCTCTCCTGGATGTCCTCGAGCGAGTCGGGCACGTAGCGCTTGCGGTCCGTGTCCTCGACGCGCAGGATGAAGGTGCCCCCGGTGTGGCGGGCCCAGAGCCAGTTGAAGAGCGCTGTGCGCGCCCCGCCCACGTGCAGGTAGCCCGTGGGGCTCGGCGCAAAGCGCACGCGCACTTGTGCTGCCATCGTTCACCTCACCTTGTGGCTCCATGTGCTGACGTATGTCCCCTGGAGTGGGGCCGTTATTATACCATTCCCCTGACATTTGCCCACTTCCTCCGCCCACATATGCTGGGGGCGTTCTGACAACTTGCCCTTTGTTTCCATCGCGGGGGTGTGGTAATATGTAGCCGGTCAACCGCCGTTGCCCCACTGGCCGCCGCACGCTCCCGAGCCCAGGGTGTTGGAGGTTGTCGATGATTCCACTTCGCCTGGTGTTGCGAAACTTCATGAGCTACCGTGGCGAACACAACGAGGTGGACTTCTCGCAGTTGCACGTGGCCTCCCTGGTGGGGGACAATGGCCACGGCAAGTCGGCTCTGCTCGACGCCATCACGTGGGCGCTGTGGGGAAAATCGCGGGCACGCCGGGACGACGACCTGATCACGTGGGGCGAGGATGAGGCGGAAGTGCGCTTTGAGTTCGAGCTCAACGACCAGCGGTATCGCGTGATCCGCCGCCGCACACGCGCCGGCCGTGGTGGCCGCGGACAAACCCTCCTGGAGCTTCAGCTTCACAATGGCACCCTCTTCATCCCCATCAGCGGCAACAACTTGCGGGAAACGCAGGCCAAGATCAACGCGCTCCTGCGGGTTGATTACGATACCTTCATCAACTCAGCCTTCATCCTCCAAGGGCGTGCCGACGAGTTCACCACCAAGCGGCCCGGCAAACGCAAGGAGATTCTGGCCGACATCTTGGGGCTCGACGTGTACGATGCGTATGAGCAGCGGGCGCGTGACAAGGCCAAGGAAGCCGAAGGACAGGTCGAATTCCTAAGGCGTGAGCTGGAGGAGATCGAGCGGGAGGCTGCCACCATTGAGGAGCGGGAGAAGGCCGTCGAAAAGGCCGAACACGCCGTCCGGGACGCCCGCCAGGCCTTGGAGGCCGCTGAGGCAAACTTGCGTCGCGTGCGTGATCAACTGAGGAAGCTGGAGGCCCGTGATGAGGAGCGACTCCGCGTGGAACGGCGGATCCAGGAGTTGCACGCGGAGCTCCAGAAGCTGAGCCGGCGGCAGCAAGCGTTGGAGGCCGGCCTGCAGGAGCACCAGGCCCTGCTGCACCGCGCCGAGGAGATCGAGAGCGCCTACCACCAACTTCAGGAGGCCCGCCGCGAGCTGGAGCACTGGAACCGGAAGATGCGCGAACTCCTCGACCTCCAGGAAGAGCGGCGCGACGTTCAGCGCCACATTGACGAGGCCCGCCACCGTCTGGAGCGGGAACTTCACCACAAGGAGCAAGTAGTGGCCCAATGTCAGGCCGAGCTCGCCCGCGTTCAGGAAATTGTCGCCCGGCGGGAGGCGCTGGAGCGCCGACGCGCCGAACTTGATGACCTGGTGCACCGCTTGGCGGCGTTGCGCGCTGCCCGTGACGCCGCTCAGGAGGAACGGGGCGAGCTTATCGCCGAGAACAACCGCCTTCGGCAGGAAATGGAACAGCTCAAAGAGCGCATTCAACTCCTCGAGGAAGAGCATGACGCCATGTGTCCCGTGTGCCGCCAGCCCCTCAGCGACCAACGCCGGCAACAGCTCCTCGCCGACATCCGCGCGGAGGGCACGGCCCTGGGGGACCGGTACCGCCACAACTGGGAGCGCCTGCAAGCCCTGAAAGCCGAACTCGAGGCCCACGAGAACGCCGTGAAGGAGCTCGAAGCGCAACTCCACGTCAAACGACCCCAGCTCGACCGGGAGCTGGCCAGGCTGGAACAGCGCCTCGAACAGGCCGAGGCCGTGCGCCGGCGCCAACAGCAGGCCCGGGCCGACGTGGACGCGCTCCGACGCCGGCTTGACCGGCGAGACTACGCCCACGAGGCCCACGCGCGCTTGGCCCAACTGGACGAAGAAGCCCACAACCTGGGCTATGACCGCCGTGCCCACGATGACGCCGAACGCCGCGCGCGTGACCTCGAACCCGCCGAGGAGGCGTGGAACCGGCTGCGCGTGGCCCGGGAACAGATTGCCCGGGACCGCGAAGCCCTGGAGGACGTGAGTGCCCGCCTCCGGCGCGCGCGCGAGGAGCAAGCCGAGCTGGAGAGACGACGGGCACGCCTGCTTCTGGAGTTGGAGGGCGGGCACACCCTGCGCCGGCAGGAGGAGGAACTCAGGAGAACGGTGACCCACTTGGAGGGCGAACTGGCCGCCGCACAAGTCAGGCTGGGAAGCGCCCAACAGCGGCTGGAGTACGCCCGCCGCCAGGCTGAAAAGCAAGAGGCCAAACGCCGGGAGCTGCACAGGTGGCAGGAGCGCCTGTGGGCCTTTCAGGCCCTCCAGGAGGCGTTTGGCAAGCGCGGATTGCAGGCGATGATCATCGAAGCCGTGTTGCCCGAGATCGAAGATGAGGCCAACCGCCTCCTGGGCATGATGACCGACGGGCGCATGTACGTGCGCCTGGAAACTCAGCGCGAAACCCAACGGGGCACTGTGGTTGAAACCCTCGACATCATCATCGGGGACGAACACGGCGCCCGCCCCTACGAGCTCTACAGCGGCGGCGAGGCCTTTCGGGTGAACTTTGCCCTGCGCATTGCCATGAGCAAGCTGTTGGCACGGCGGGCCGGTGCGCGGCTCCAAACCCTCTTCATTGACGAAGGCTTCGGATCTCAAGACCGCACGGGGCGCGAGCGGCTCATCGCAGCCATCAACGCCATTCAGGACGAATTCGCCCGCATCTTGGTCATTACCCACATTGAGGAGCTGAAGGACGCCTTCCCGGCCCGCATTGACGTGGTGAAGGACGAGCGCGGAAGCCGTGTCCACGTGACCGCGTAGCCGCGTGGTCCTGGACGGGAAGGGCCGAAATGGGGCGCCCATGACCATGAACGACTTTGTGCCTCCCACGGTGCGTGACGTGTGGCGCATGGCCCTGCCACTGGGCACGCGCTTGGTGGCTGGCGGCGCTGGCCTGGGCCGTCCGGTGCGCTGGGCACGCCCCAGCGGCCACACGCTGCCCCTGTTCCCCGGCCTGAGCGCCGAGGAGCTGGCGCTGTTGGACCTTAAGGCGGCCAGGGTCTTCACGCCCTCCCTCACCCTGACCCGTGTGGTGAGCGCCCTGGCCGAAATCCCCGTGAGCGCTCTGGCCACCTTTCCGCCGGTAGATGCCGGAGCCCGTGCCCGAGCCGATGAAGTGGGCATTCCCCTCTTCGAGCTCCCCGCCTCGGCCGACTTGGCCCGTGTGGCCAGAGCGGTCGTGCGCTTGATCAGCGACCCGGAGGCCCAAGAAGAGGCACGCGCGGCCGAATTGCTCCGCCGCCTGACACAGTGCGTGGCCCAAGGGGAGGGGGTCAAGGGCGTGTTGGCCAACGTGGTGCGCCTGACCGGTCACCAGGCCGAGCTCAAACTCCTCGACGGCACCCTCTTCACCGAGGCCCCCCTGAATCCCGGCCGCGCCGACGGCCACACCGAGCGGGTGGAGGTGGCCGTGCACGTGGGCGGGCGTCAGGTGGGCACGCTGTGGCTTGTGGACGTGCCCGAACGGTTAGACCGCTTCTCCCAACTGGTAGCCGTCCGAGGGCGGCCGCCTTGGCCATGGAATTGGCCAAGCTCCAAGCAGTGACCGAAGCGCGCCAGGCCATTCAAGCTGATTTGCTCGACGTCATCCTGGCAAACGAGGAGGAGCCCGTCATCCGGGCCCGCGCCCGCACGCTCGGGTACGAGTTGAATGCCCTCCACCTGGTCCTGGTGGCCGAGGCGCCCGGCCACGACGTGGGCCACTTGAGCCTCTGGGGACGCCGGGTGGCCGACCTCACGGCCCGTAGGGGCTGGTGGGCGCTCACTATGCCGAGGGACCGACGGTTGGTGATCTTCATCGGCACCAGGGGGGAACACTTTGCCGGCCTCGGTGCCTGGCTCGACGAGATCAAGTCGGCCTGGTCCGGTGGCCCCCTGACCCTCGGGGTGGGGGAGCCGGCCCGCGATCTCTCTGGCCTCAGGCAATCTCTGGCCCAAGCCGAAGACGCCCGCGAGCTGGGCACTCGCCTTTTCGGGCACGGGCGCGTCTACCGATATGGTGACTTGGGGCTCTACCAGCTCTTCCGTCACCTCCAAGGCCACCCGGACGTGATCGCCTTCTACCGGCGTACTTTGGGGCCGTTGGTCGCTTATGACACCCAACACGGCACAAACCTCGTCAAGACCCTCGACGTCCTGTTGGCCAAGGGGGGCAACGTGAGCCGGGCGGCCCAAGAGCTGCACGTGCACCGCAACTCGCTCATCTACCGGGTGGAGCGTATCCGCGAGATCTGTGGATTGGACCCTCTGGCCCCGGACGACGCGTTCGCGTTACGCTTGGCCCTGCTGCTCAGGCCGTTGGCAGATCGGTCGCGATGAGCGTCTCCGGGGGCTGTGGTCGAAGCGGACATCGGTGTACTTCCATTCTCCACCGGATGTGTTATCATTCGGGGAAGAAGCCACAGGATAGGAGAAGTCCTCTGCCGCCGCCCCTGAGAAGTATGGAAGACGCCGGCCAAACGCAACGCTCTCCGGGACGGGATCACGTCATGGAGCACATATTTCTGGCACCCCACCTCGATGATGTTGTCCTGTCATGTGGAGGCCAAATTTGGCAGCTCACCCAACGGGGCCACCGCCCTTGGGTGATCACCGTCTTCGCCGGCTCTCCTGCCCCTGGTGCTGCTGAGTTTTCCTTCGCCCGCCACCAACATCGCCTGTGGGGGGAGCCGCCCCTGCCCGCAGAGCTCCGGCGCGCCGAGGACGTGGCCGCCTGTGTGCGCCTTGGCGTGCCGCCGGAGCGGGTGATCCACCTCGACTTTCCCGACGCCGTCTACCGCCACACGCCGGACGGGCAGCCCCTGTACACCTCAGATGAAGCCATCTTCGGCCCACCCCACCCGGCCGACGGGGGGAACTGGGCCACCGCGTGGCCGAGGCATTGGCATCCTACCTGGGCCCACGGACATCCCTCGTGGCCCCGGCCGGCGTGGGTCACCACGTGGACCACCTGATCGTGCGCCGGGCAGCCGAATGCTTGGCTGCTCAGAGAGCTGTGCGGCTGTGCCTCTACGAGGAGTTGCCCTACGCCGAGGCGGCTGAGGCCTTCGCTCACCGGCCGCTCGACGGGTGGCGCCCGTCCCACGTTGTGCTCCAAGAGGCTGACATGGCCGCCAAAGTCCGGGCGGCCCTCTACTACCGGACTCAACTGCCTGTGCTCTACGGGGACGCTGTGACCCTCGGCGAGCGGCTGCGGGCTCACGCTGCCCGACATGCTCCGCCGGGCGTCCCCTACGTGGAGCGGCGCTGGGCGCCGTGACGTGGAACTGGAGGAGGCACATGGAGGCGGACACCGTTCGCGTCTTCGTGGCCGTGGACGTGCCGGAGCCGGTCAAGGCCCACCTGGCCGACGTGCAGCAGCGCTTGCGCCGGCAGCCGGCGACGGCCGTGGTGCGGTGGGTAGAACCTCGCCTCGGCCACGTCACTGTCAAATTCCTGGGAGACGTGGAGGTGGGCCGGCTGCCGGCGGTGACCGAGGCGCTGGCCCAGGTCGCCCGGTCGAACCGACCTTTTGTGACGGCTCTGGGGGAGCTGGGCGCCTTTCCCAACGTCACTCGGCCTCGCGTGCTGTGGCTGGGAGTTGCCGACGAGCGTCGGGCGTTCAGGCGGTTGGCCCGTACCGTTGACCGCGCGCTTGTGGCCCTGGGCTTCGCGCCGGCACAGCGTGGCCCCTTCGTGCCCCACATCACCCTGGGGAGAGTGCGCCGCCGGGCCACCGCGGCGGAGCGAAGGGCACTGGGTGACTTGGTAGGCCGCGTAGAGGTGCCCACCGGAATCAATTTGGCCGTGGATCACATTGTGCTCATGCGCTCGGTGCTCACCCCCACAGGTCCCGTCTACACGCCCCTCTCCCGGCACATTCTGGGCCAGGTGGCGGGCGCTGCGGAGGATGAGGGATGATGAAATTACCGCCGGTGATCGCTGTTGTGGGCGCCGGCCACGCTGACCAGAAGACCGCCGAACTGGCCGAGGCCGTGGGCCGGGAGATTGCCCTGGCGGGCGCCTGGTTGATCTGTGGTGGGCTGGGGGGAGTCATGGAGGCGGCCAGCCGGGGTGCACACGCCGGCGGCATGACCATCGGCATTCTGCCGGGCATTGACCGTACCATGGCGAACCCGTACATCGCCTTGGCCATTGCCACCGGCTTGGGCGAAGGGCGCAATCTGGTCATTATCCACAACGCCGACGCGATCATCGCCGTGGGAGGGGAGTGGGGCACCCTTTCGGAGATCGCGTTCGCGCGCAAAGTGGGCAAGCCTGTCATCGGCCTGCTCACGTGGGACTTGCGCAAGCCGAGCGGCACGCCCGCCGACATCCACGTCGCCCAATCTCCCAGGGAAGCTGTTGAGTTGGCTTTGGAGGTGATCCGGAGACGAAGGAGGTAGAGGAGGTCATGCCCGCGTATGAACGGATGATCTTGATGGCTGGCAATGCCAACCGAACATTGGCCCAGCACATCGCCCAAGCCGTCAGGCGGCCACTGGCGCGCGTGGTGGTGTCCCGTTTCCGGGACGGCGAAACCCAAGTGCTCATCGAAGATGACATCCGCGACGCCGATGTCTTCATTGTGCAGCCCACAGCCCCGCCTGTCAACGAGAACCTCATGGAATTGCTCATCCTCGTGGACGCGGCACGGCGTGCCTCGGCCGGGCGCATCACGGCTGTGGTCCCCTATTACGGCTACGCCCGCCAGGAGAAGAAAGCGCAGGGACGGGAGCCCATTACGGCCCGCCTGGTGGCCAACTTGCTCACCGTGGCCGGGGCAAATCGCCTGCTCGTGGTGGACTTGACGAATCCTGCCATTGAGGGCTTCTTCGACATCCCCGTGGACCACCTCTCGGCTGCCAAACTCCTGGCTTCCCAAGTGAAGAATCTCTGTCGCGTGGGCGAGGACATCGTGCTGGTGGCGGCCGACGAGGGGGCTGTGCGCCGTGTCGATCGGTTTCGACGCTACTTTCACCAGGAGGTGCCGCTGGCGGTGATCTTCAAGGACCGCCCACGCCCTGATGAGGTCAAGGTGGTGGGCTTGGTGGGCGACGTGGAGGGCAAGACGGCCATCGTGGTGGATGATATCATCTCAACCGGGGGCACACTCGTGGCCGCCGCCGAGGTGGTGCAGCACCACGGGGCCACGCGCATTTTAGCGGCCGTGACGCACCCGGTGCTCGTCGAGGGAGCCGTCGACCGGCTGGCCGAGACGCCTATAGAGCGCATTCTGGTGACGGACACCGTTGAGCTGCCCGCGTTGCCCCCCCTGTTCCAGGTCGTTACCTTGGCGCCCCTGCTGGGTGAAGTGTTGAATCGCATCCACTACGGCATCTCCGTGAGCGAACTCATGCGCAACAACGTGCCCCTCTGAGGACACGCTGTGGGGCACACAGCAAGGGGGGCTGATGGGGCCGGGATCCTCCCCCGGCCCCCGTGTGTTAGGATCGAGGGGACGTAAACCAGTTTTGCATCTGCATGAGCACGTTCAAGTCACCGCTGGCCTTGAACTTGCCCGTCATGAAGGCCATGGCCCCGTTGATGTCGCCGGTGACGATGCCCTTCCAGACATCGCTGGGCGAGGTGATTGTGAGGTTGGCGTCGTCAGCGCGGCCCTTCTCCACGGTGACGTTGCCGTCGGCAATGCGCAGCACGTACTCGCCGGGCTCGTCGCCTGTGATGATGAATTGCACAGTCGTGTTGACATTCTTGATTTTTTCGGTGACAGCGTGTTCGGGCATGGCGAGAAAGATCTCTTCGAGGGTTGGCATAGATCTCTCCTTTCTCCTTGAGACATCAAGGTGCCAAATGTTGTGGAACGCCTAACAGGAGGACACGTAGCCTCTCCAAACGGGCAACGCGCTCCCCGCGGCTGCTGGCCTATTATACCGCCTTTGGCCCGACGGGAAAAGGAGGGGGCTGAGAGCATGGTTCTGTGTCCCGAGCACTTCGTGTGATGTGCTGTGGAACAAGGGGCAGGCTTTCTGTCCCGTTGAGGGAAGCACGTGGAGTGCGGCCGAACGCCGCTTCAGCCGGCCGGCCGGCTGACACAGAAGGACAACAGCAACCCGTCACGGGGACTTGTGGGCGCGAAGCCCGCCAACAGGGGCACCAGGGCAACAGTCAGCGCGATCACGCCCGCCACGAACCAAAGGCGTTCGCGCAGGGGGTTCGTGTCCACGATCACCACGTGGAAGGGCGTCACAACGCCTGTGGCGTAGCGGGGAGCCAGCACGGCTCCTAACAGGAGCCCACTTGCCAGCCCTCCCATGTGGTTCCAGTTGTCAATGCCCGGCACAGTCACCCCAAATATCAAGTTGAGCCCGATGATGCCCAGCAGATTGAGGCGCTGTTGGCGCCCGATCTCCCCCAGCACATGCCGATTTACCCACAGGAAGGTGAGTTGGGCGCCCACCAGGCCGAAGATGGCCCCCGAGGCCCCGGCGGAGATGGCGTCCACGAAGAGCATGCTGGTCACGTTGCCCCACATGCCCGTCAACAGGTACAGCACGGCGAACCGTGCACTCCCGAAGAGCTGCTCCACCTCGCGCCCCAAGATCCAGAGGGCGTACTGGTTGAAGAGCAGGTGAGAGAGGCCGATGTGGAGGAAGATGGGGGTCACGAGGCGCCAATACTGGCCTTGTTGGATGAGCACGTTGAACTTGGCGCCGAAGCGAATGAGCGTGCAGGGGTTCTGGGAACCGCCAGCGAGGGTCTCGAGGAGAAACATGGAGATGTTCAGGGCGATGAGCAGGGAGGCCACATAGGCTGAGGATCCTAAGGGCAAGGCCACCAGGCGGGGGGGAGGGGAAGCCTGCTGGGTCATTGTGGCGCACTCAAAGGTGGATTTCTCGCCGGCGCACGCGGCACTTCTCGGCGGAGATAATGCACAGAATTTGGTCCACGGCCTCGTCCAGGGCGCCGTCCCGGTTGACCACGGCGTAGTCGAACTCCTGCACCCGTTGCATCTCCTTGCGCGCGGTGGCAACGCGCAGCTTGAGCTTCTCGGGCGATTCGCTCTTCCGCTCCCACAGCCGGCGGGTGAGCGCTTCCTCGCTCTCGGCGGTCAGGAAGATAAATACCGCCTCGGGAATGAGACGGCGGATGGTGGCGGCCCCCTGCACGTCCACGCGCAGGATGACATCCCTGCCGCTGGCCAGGGCGTCGCGCACTTGGCGCTTGGGAATCCCCTTATAGTCCCCGTAGACAATGGCGTATTCCAGCAGCTCGTCTTTTTCGATCATTTCGGCGAAAGCTTCCATGGACACGAAGAAGTAATCCCGCCCGTGGACTTCGCCCTCACGGGGAGGGCGGGTGGTGGCGGTGACCACAAAGTGAAAGGGCACCCCCCGTTGCTTCATGCGCTTGATCACCGCGTCCTTGCCGGCTCCGCTGGGGCCGGAGATGACCACCACCAGCGGGATGGGAGGAGGAAAGTAGGGCGCCGGATCGATCTCCAAGCCCAACGTGTTGGAAAGAGTCGTGTCGGGTTCGTTTGGGTGTGCCATGGCCATTTCCCCCTGATTCTCGGGCGCGCGCCCTCCGTCCGCACAAGCACGGGAAAATGGGACATCACGCCGGGCCAGTGACGTGATCTTGTCATCTCCCCTGGCCCCATGGGTGCTCTGTTGATTCCTTGGCGGTCTGTGGTGGTGCCATTATAATAAAAGGGTGTGAATTGAACAAGGTCTGGAGCGGAGGAAGTGACGATGCCGATCTACGAGTATCGCTGTCAGGATTGCGGGCGGCGTACCACGGTGCTCCACCGTAGTATCCACAACATTCAACAGCCCACTTGTCCCCGGTGTGGTGGCCGGAACCTGAAGCGCCTGATCTCCAAAGTGGCCTACGTGCGCTCCGAGGAGGCGCCCTTGGAGGCCATGGCCGACCCGTCCAACTGGGGCGATCTGGACGAGAACGACCCCAAGAGCTTGGCCCGTTTCATGCGCAAGATGAGCCAAGAGCTGGGCGAGGACTTGGGCCCTGAGTTCGAGGAGGTGGTTGACCGCCTGGAGGCCGGCCAAACCCCCGAGGAGATCGAGGAGGCCATGCCCGACTTGGGGGGCGAAGCAGGCGAGAGCGGCGGCATTGACCAGGTGCTCTGAGCCCCTTCAACGCCCCGTGACGCCGGCGAGTTTGAGTCCTTGGGCCTGCAGGGACGCCCGGACGAGCTGCCACACCTCGTCCACCACGCTGTCGAGCGGGCCGGCGGCGTCCACTACGCGCCAGCGGGCGGGTTCTTCTTGTGCCAAGGCCAAGTAGCCGGCGCGCACCCGCCGGTAGAAGTCGAGCTCCTCGCTGTCGAGCCGGTTCCACTCCTTCCCGGCCTGGCTCGCCTGTCGGCGTCTGGCCAAGCCCACTTCAGGGGGCACGTCGAGCAGGACTGTCAGGTCGGGGCGCAGGTCATCGGTGGCAAAGGCTGTAATCCGCCGCAGGAGGTGTACGTCCAAGCCCCGGCCGTAGCCCTGGTAGGCCAAAGTGGAATCAGCGTACCGGTCGCAGAGCACGATGGTGCCCTCCGCCAGGGCCGGCCGGATGACTTGACGCACCAGTTGGGCCCGCGAGGCGCTGAAGAGCAGGATTTCGGCCTCCGGCGTCATGTCCACGTTGTGGTGGGCCAGTAGAATGTGGCGAATCTGGTCGCCAATGGGCGTGCCCCCTGGCTCCCGGGTGAGGATCACCCGGTGACCAATTCCCGAGAGGCGTGTGGCAATTCTCCTGGCCACAGTGCTCTTGCCCGCTCCTTCGGGACCCTCAAAGGTAATGAATGCGCCCACTTGGCGTCCCTCCTCCTGTGTCCAGCCTATCGTCACAGCGTGGTAGCGTGTGTGCCCCATGGAGCTGATGGCCACCGTGACTAAGCGTTCAGCTCCCTGCAAGGGGCTGTGCTGACGTCGAGATTGCCCGCCCGCGGGGCCAGGCGAGTTGATCCAGGGAATTCCCCGGCCCCGCGGGCGGGCCTTTTCAGATGGCGTCGTTGGCGTAGATGCGCACCCGGCGGCGGGGCTCCTTGCCCATGCTCCGGCTGATCAAGTTCGCTTGGCGCGCCAGCTCGTGCTGCAGGCGGCGAACGTAGGCGCTCTGGGGCGAGAGTTCCACGCTGGACGCCTGGCCGCTCAAAATGCGGTCAATGGCCTGGCGCGCCTCCTCCAAGGCTTGCGCGTAGGGGTCGATCTCCGCGGCCAGGCCGAAGATGTCGGCCAGGGCCTGTTCCATCTGGGTGACGGTGTTGGAGCGCAACACGTAGACCGGCAGGCCGCGCCGCTCAGCGTCGGCGATGAGCTGGGGGCGTTTGCGGTAATAACTCCGCAGGGTCATCAGCATGTCGGCCTCGCCGATGTCGTTGACGATGATCACCGGCAGGCTGAGGGATTTGGCCGCCTGCTTGAGACGGTTCTGGCTGATCCCGTAGGGGAAGAGGCGCAAGGTGCTCTGTTGGCCCAAGGCCCGTCGGACTTGCACAGCGGGCGGCTCCGAGGGGGCCGCGGCAGGCGCCGTCTCGCTCCTCCGGCGGGTGAGCCCGCCCGCCTGCTGGAGAGTCGTGGTCGGCTCGATAGTGACCTCCTCGGTCTCGATGTGTCCCTCACCCACCCGCCGGCGCACTTCGGCCTGGAGGGGGTAGCCGCGCAGCAGAGTGTCCACGGCTTGGGCCACGTCGTGGTGGATCACCAGCGTGTTGCGGTCTTGAATTTCCACCACGGTGTCAAACGTGGGGGGGGCTTTGCGCTCCAGAACTGTTTTCTGGGTGCGCCGTCGGCGTGCTTCCTCGTCGGACAGGGTGACGCTCTGGATGCCGCCCACCAGGTCACACAGGGTGGGGTTCATCAGCAAGTTGTCCAGCGTGTTGCCGTGGGCGGTGGCCACGAGCTGCACGCCCCGCTCGGCAATGGTGCGGGCAGCTTGGGCTTCCAGCTCACGACCGATCTCGTCGATGATGATCACCTCGGGCATGTGGTTTTCCACGGCCTCGATCATCACCTCGTGTTGGAGCTCCGGCCGGGGCACCTGCATCCGGCGCGCCCGCCCGATGCCCGGATGGGGGATGTCGCCGTCACCGGCGATCTCGTTGGAGGTGTCCACCACGATGACGCGCTTCTTCTCCCCGAGGACGCGGGCTGTCTCCCGCAACATGGTGGTCTTGCCCACACCCGGACGGCCCAGGAGCAGGATGTTGCGCCCGCTCTCCACGATGTCCCGGATGATGTCAATGGTGCCGAAGACGGCCCGTCCAACGCGGCAGGTGAGCCCCACGATCTCCCCCCCCGCCGGTTGCGGATGGCGCTGATGCGGTGGAGCGTGCGTTCGATGCCCGCTCGGTTGTCCCCGCCGAATTCGCCAATGCGGGTGACCACGTAGTCAATGTCCTCGGGGCTGATTTCCCGTTCGCTCAGAATAATGTCTCGGCCGGGGAAGCGGGCCTCAGGGGGCCTTCCCAAGTCCATGACCACTTCGATGAGCTGGTCGCTGTCCTCGCAGGCGTGCAGCCGCTCGCGGATGCGGGGCGGCAGCACGGCCAGCAGGGCATCAATGTCGTCGGTGATCATTTGGCGTACCACGGGCTTGTTCTCACCTCCTCTTGTGGAATGACCGCAGGTGGGCCGCCGGCCGTCAGCGCGGCCGAGGAAGGTCGGCCGGGCCGGGCCGAACGGGCTCGGCGTGGATGGCTTGGGAGGAGATGGGGCTGGCCCGTTCGGTGACAGGCTGGTGGGCCGGCAGGTGTTGAATCTCCTTGACCGGCACGGGCGCTGTGGTGTGCCGCACGAGCAGTTGACGGGTCATGACGTGACGAAACCCGCACGCTTCCAGGCTATCGGCCAAATAGCCCTCGTACTCGCGCACGTCGCAGAACACGGGACGCTTGGGCCACCTGGCGAGAAGCCCTATCGCCTCGTGGAGCAGGAGGGCGCGCAGGTGACCCACGTCCGGGTGGAGGACCATTTTGAGCCAGTGGCCCCGCCTGCCTTGGGTCAGGCGCAGGTAGCCGACGACTTCTCTGCCCCGCCGCAACACGTAACATCCCCCGTGCATAGCCCCCCACCGGCCAGTCGGCGCTCGGCCGGGGCCGTTGCGCCCGTTGTGCAGGGCCTCGGCTTGTTGGACCACGGCCGGCGTGATGTTGTGGTAGAGGCGTTCGATGCCCCAGCGATCCTCCGGCGCTTGGGGGGCCCACAGGGTAGGCGTGCGCACCGGCCGGAGGGAGGACGCCTCCAGCCGGTAAAGGCGATCCTGGGTGTAGAGGGCAAAGCCTGCCTGTCGGAACACTTCAACGGCCGCGTGGTCGTCTGCGGGCAGGTGGGCGAAGATGCGGTGGGCCCCCAGCCGGCCGGCCACGTGGGCTCCCTTGTGGAGCAAATGTTTCCACAGCCATGTGGCTCCGCTGCGGTTTTCCAAGGAAGGAGCAATGAAAAGCACGTCCACGGCCGGCAGCCCCGAACGCCAGTGGAACTGCACGAACCCCCGCTGAGTTTGCCGGCGGAGGACCACAGTGAGCACGCGCCGAGGACGGGGCAGAAGGCCGTAAGCGAGGAGAGAGGAGAAGTGGCGAGCGGGGTTCCAACACCGCGCTTCGCGTGTCCAGACAGATGCCGTGAGTTTGCAGCCGGTAGATGACCCAGAGGTCGTGCAGTCCCAATTGGTGCATGTGTTTGTCGGTTCACTCCGTTCCGCAAGAGCCCTCGCGCGTAAGCGAGCTGGCCGGCAACAGCACAGTCCCCTCCCCTGTAAGGCGAACCAAAAGCCCTCCTCGTCTTCTGCTGGCTCGCTGAGCCAGATTGACGGTGCCCTCCGCCCTCCCACACATTATACTCAAGACAGGAGGCTTGAGAAAAGAGAAGCGGTTCAGCCAGCCCACGTGTCCCATGTGCTCGGCAAAGGCCCTATTCCGGCCGGCCCCGAATGTGTGGTGTCAAAGACCGTCGCGTACACCACCGGCAGACAGTGATTGAAGGCCGATAGGAGGCAGAGCATGCAGCAGGGGGCTTCTCTGCGTTGCCCGGGGACCAAAATTCCCCGGGCGTGTCTGCGAGCTGTGGGCACGCAGTGTTGCCCAATGGGCGAGGATGTGGGATAATAGACGTCCCCAACGGCCACCGGAGCACGTAATTTCAAAACGTGGCAAGACCGCTGCCCTCGGGTAAACGCTGAGAACCGGGGAGGGACATGAGATGTTGTCGTGTGTGATCGTCCGCCGAGTCCGACGCGTGGGTTTCTCCTGAGCTGGGGGTAGTTGCAGTGGCCTGCGGGGTGCCGGCCGCGCCGTCGCCGACGGCCACGCCCGCGCCCACGGCCACGCCCGCGCCCACGGCCACGGCCACCCCTCTGCCCACCTCCACGCCTGCGCCCACGCCCACCCCGTGCCCGACCCCCTGGCCCAAGCCCTCGCCGAGCGCGGCCTCCAGCTTGCCCCCACCACCCTCGAGGCCCTCCACGAACAAGCGCCTGAAGCCTATTGCCAGCTCCTTGAGGCCTCAGCGCCAGCCTCAGCCTGCGGCTCCTGAACTCCATGCGCCAGGGCCAACCAACCAGAGCGGCAAAACTGCGATCCACAGGAGCTCGTCAGAAGCGCTCCTCAATGCAGACAGCAAGGTGACCTTGACGCGCTCACCTACCTCCAAACCTCCGACTTACTATGCCGGATGACCACGGACAATGTCTATGTCATCACCCCAAGGCAAGCGGAGGCCAGCATGGCTCGAATCCTAAAGTATATAGAAGAGCATCTAAGCAGCTATAGAGTCATTTGTCCTTGATAATAACTAGATCATCCGGAAGATTTTTCAAAGAAGGTTCCGCCGTAAGATGTGCAAGCATGTAGATGAAAGGAAACAACGTGGTGGTTTTCGGAGGAAACGTCAATCTCCTGCTCCCCAATGTCTTGCAAGGCAAACGTTGGGAAAGATACCCAGTGTATGGAAGGACAGTGGCGATTATCTATAGATATGTTGCACCGCAAGATGGATATGATCTACCCAGTTCCCCCTACTCATGCTTGGCCGCTTTGGCAGTAGACATAGAGCATAATGTCTGAATTCATTGATGATATGTATTTTACTTATGCGAAGACGAATCAAGGCAACATCAAACTTGTTCCTATGATTGTGCTCAACAAAGAGTCAAGGCTTGGACGGTGTATTTCAAGTCAATGAAAGCAGAATACAGTTGCCATGATGTGAGAATGTACAAGCCTAGAACCACCGTCATACATAACGCAACAAGGTAATAGCAGTAATAAACCCAGCGTCTTCACCAACTCCTGGGATTGGCAAAGAAACCAAGAAGTGTTATTCATTAGTTGTGAACGACCTGAATAAACTATAGTGGAATCTCTTAATTACACAGACTGTTTGGAAATAACACCTGATTCCTTCTACCACGCCACTGATCCGCGCACAGGAGGTGAGCAATGTAGCAGTGCTGCTCACAGGCGTGGACAAAGAAGCTGAGCAGCGTTTGGGCCAGAACGAGTGGAATATGCTCAAAACTGCGTTTGAAAATGTATACTCCTCGCCCGAATATGGGCTGCTGACAGGGCTGGTCAACCAAGCCTTTGGGGTTGGGCAGAATATCAACCTCGCGTATGTCTCCTCTGATGTGTACCCAGAAGCATTTGCCTTGCAATATCCTGGTACCTTTGTCTTTGCTGAAGCGCGCTGAGGAAGGCAGCAGCCTTGTGCATATTAACCTTTTCAAAATAGCACCTGAAGATATACTAATAACCCAAAGTGTTGATAGTCTGGAGTATACCGTCTTTCACGAAGGGTATCGGCCTGATATTCCGCTTGGATATAATGAAGCTAATTTTAGATATGTTGAGCTTGTGCAAGGCTATGAGGAGCAGTTTTTCCGCATGATGCCTTTTAGGGGCAGAGATGGGATATGGGGTGCTATTATTGCCAAAGAATTCTACAGAGAAATGGGGTATACCATTGATCCTGAGATTATAGGCTATGCTCAGGCTGTAAGCGAGGATATCATAGCCAGGCTCAGGGAGTTTATGGCGCGCTCCGAGCTTTTGGGAGGGGCAGGAGCGCTCTATCCAGGCCTGCTGCCTGCTGTATCGCCGGCTGTGCCAGGTGCTGGTGAGCAAGCTGGGAATCCTGCTTTGTATCCGGGCGGGTTTGTGTACCAGTGATACAGCCAGCTTCTGGCAAGCCTCTGGGATCAAAGATCAACAGCAGATGGCCAATAAAGCCCTCTTCAAACACCCAATTCTGCCCCCTAAACATTAGAGTGTAAAATGGTAAATTGCGTATCAGGTGTCTGGTGTAGCCAAAGCCCAAGCGACGCCTTGCTCTTATGTTAGCTTGACAGACAAAACTAAACAAGTGTAAAATAGATATACGATGCGCAGGCTTCCTTGGGTAGTAAATATAGGAATATTTATTTTGTTATCACTGTATTTTTATCCATTATTCAAAAACAGCGTCTACGGCAGGTTTCCAGTAAGTTGCAGGTGTGAAAGGTGTAATGAATCTTGTTGTTATGAACTAGATCCAATATCAGGAAGATGGGAGGGGCTAATAGGGTGTAGTCCTGACACCTCGTGTGCTCAGGGGTGTCCAGGGGAACAACGAGTTCTCACTCCACAACCACCACCGCCTTCCTCCGGCGGCAGCGGATCAGGTGGGGGCAGCAGCCAGCCGGCGCCCACGCCCACGCCCTACGGCGCGCAGCCCCAGCCCACAGCCCCAGCGGGCCAGCCCACGCCCACGCCGGTTAACTGCGTGCTCACGTGGGACTGGGTTGTCTGCGGGCAAGGGGAGTGCATAGAGCGCGGGCCCTGTTGTGGGGAGAATGACTTTGCCTGCACAGGCGGCTATAGCGAGGGCATAGCGGGCTGGCAGAGGTGTGTGGCCGGCGATGTC
This sequence comes from Ardenticatenia bacterium, assembly GCA_030949995.1. GTDB lineage: Bacteria > Chloroflexota > Anaerolineae > Ardenticatenales > Ardenticatenaceae > WFWG01. The sequence continues at coordinate 48,976 of JAUZRY010000107.1, read as the reverse complement.
GAAACGTGGCGGCGTGTTTGACGCCTGGTGTCAGCGAGGCTACAATAGCAATAGTGAATAACAATTGTTAAGGAAGTCTGTGCGGAGAGTGTGGTGGCCTTAGAGCCGGCCATTGAGGCCGAAGCACGACAGCTTCAGCGGGTTTTAAAACGCCACCGGGTGCCGGCCGTGGTGGAGGGGGCTGGAGCGGATGGGGATGGAGTCACCTTCTTCGTGCGCGCGCGCCGTTCCGAGGAGACGTGGCAGGTGCGCGTGCTGGCCGACGAGTTGGCCCACGCCGTGGGACGCCCCCTTGTGGAGCTGGACCAACACCCTCCCCTGGTCGTGCTCCGCATGGGGCCTCGGCCCCGGCCTGTTTTCTTGGCCGATATCTGGGAAGAGGTGATCGCCACCCCGCCTGGCACCGTGGTGCTTGGCAAGACGATCGAAGGGCGGCCACTTCACGTCAACCTCATGCCACGCCACCTGGTCCCCATGCTCATCAGCGGAGGCGCGCGGGCCGGCAAGTCGGCGCTGCTGCGCCTCATTGGGCTCCAAGTCGCCCTCACCACCTCACCCCGCACGTGGCGCCTCGTGGTGGTTCCTGGCCTGCGGCCATCCCTTGTGGAAGCCCTGCGCACGCTGCCCCACGTCTGGTGTCCACCTGAGGATCTTCACCACAGGCACCCCTTGCTGGCGTTAAGTGCCTTGCTGGCGGAGTGGCGCCCTGCCGACCGGAGGATACGGCTGCTCGTGCTCGTTGACGACTTGGAGGATGTGCTGGCCGTTACCGGGCGGGCCGGCCGACGAGCCTTGAGCTGGCTCCTGGACGAGGGGCCTTCCGCGGGCGTGCGCACTGTCCTGGTGAGCCGGCGGGTCCATCTCTTGCCGTCGGACGTGATAGCCAAGTGTGTCGTCCACCTGAGCGGCCGGCCAGACCCCGGGGGGCCCCTGCCGACGGAGTACGATGACCTGCCCGAGACAATGTGTCCGCGCTGGCCAGGCCAATTTCTGCTGTGCACGCCCGGAGGCGTCCACCTGGTCCGGGTCGCCTGGGTGGGATCGGCCCTCCTACGGCGCCTGGCCACCTGGCACCGTCGTCGCCGGCCGGTGGTATATGCTCGCTCCCTGCTGGCCACCCATTCTACCACCGCCCGGGGGGCGGAAACGGCACCCACGTGGGACCCGGAACCGGAAATTCCCGAACTGCGTTTCAACGGGGAAGGATAAACGGTGAGCACACACCCCTTGGACGTAGCCCCTGTGCCCCTCTCCGCCCAGCAGCGTCGCCTCCTGGAGCGCTACGTGGAGCTCCTGCTGACCTGGAACCGCCGCATGAACCTCACTGCCGCCACCTCGCCCGAGGAGATCTACACCCGCCACCTGCTGGACGCCCTCACCCTGGTGCCCCTTGTAGAAGCCCGGCTCGTCCCGAAGCGCCTTGTTGACGTGGGCAGTGGAGCCGGCTTGCCCGGCGTGCCCTTGGCCGTGGCCCGTCCGGCCTGGCACGTGACGCTGGTCGAGGCCACGGGCAAGAAGGTGCGCTTCCTGGAAACCGTCGTGGACGAGCTGGGATTGACCAACGTCCGCGTGCAGCACGGGCGCGCTGAGGCGGTGGCCCACGAGCCGGATCACCGGCAGCAGTATGACGTGGCCACGGCCCGGGCCGTGGCCAAGCTCCCGGTCCTCGTGGAACTCTGCCTGCCCTTCGTGCGCGTGGGAGGCTACGTGATGGCTCCGAAGGGCCCTGATCCGGAGGAGGAACTGAAGGTAGCCACTCGGGCGCTCGCGCGCTTGGGTGGCCGAATTGAAGAGGTGCTTCCGGTGCAGGTGCCTGGCCTGTCAGGAGCGCGCACGGTGATCGTGATTCACAAAGTGCGCTCGACCCCACAACAGTATCCTCGTCCCCCGGGCCGTCCGGCCAAACGTCCTTTGGGGGCTTGAATGCACTACGTCCCGGGCCGTCTCCACAGTTCCTTATTCCACCGCCTCCCCTCACGCCGCCGTTCCTCAAGAAACCGCTGTGGTTGAGCACTCGTGCCAGACAACGAGGCCAGGGCGTGCTGCTCGTCGCGGGATGGTGTCTTCGGTAGTAGGCTATGCAGGGGGAGAAACGAGGCGCTTTGACTGCCGGCGCCACACGTGAAGCCCAACCACCACATCGCCTTGTGTGAGCCTGCACACCGGAGCACCGCTGGCCGTGCGGCCTTTCTCAGGTACATCACCAGCAGGAATGAGCTTCCGTTGGCGCTTGGTGTGCAGGAGCACGTAGTCTCCCTCGGCGAGCACGGCGGCGGCCACGGGCTGGCCGCTGCGGCGGGAGGCGCTTGAAGGCCACTACCCCCTTGCCGTAACGCCGTTGGGCCGGGAACACGTCCACGGGGACCCGCTTGGCATACCCGTGTTCGCTCACGATGAGGGCAGCTTGCCCTTGGCCAGACATCCCGGCGCCGATCACCACGTCATCCTGACCTTGGAGCTTGACACCCAACACGCCGGTGGCACCAGGCCCCATGGGGCGCACGTCAGCGAGGGGGAAGCGGATGGCCTGGCCGGCACGGGTGAAGAGCATCAGCCATTCGGCCGCGTCGGCACTGATGCCAGCCCAGACGAGCTCGTCATCGGTGTCCAAGGAGAAGAGGCGGACACCGTCGGCAAGCGCTGTGAGCTCCTTGCCGGCCACTCGCATTACCCGCCCCTGTCGGCTGGCCAACACGAGTGACAGCTCGTCCACCCGCTCGTGGGGAAAATCTACCAGGGCCACTACGCGGTGCCGGCCGAACCCGTTCAGCCACCGGTCAAGCGTGATGGGCGCGGTGCCAGGTGCCTGGGGCACCTGGTGGACGGGCCGCCGCCACCCCAGCCCGTCGGCGGTGATGATGAAGAGCTCGTGGCGGTTGTGAACGGTCTGGATCAGCTCGAAGCGGCCGGCCGAGCGGGGGCGGTTGGCCGCGTTGATGATGCGGGCAATGTCCCCCTTGTGGCCCAAGGTCAACACCACTTCGGCGTCGGCGATGAGCTCCTCCTGGCTCACCTGGCCGGTGTATTCGGATTCGACAATGCGGGTGCGGCGCTGATCGCCGTATGTGCGCTTGAGGCGTTGCAGTTCATCGCGGATGGTGCCCCGAATCTTGCCCGGGTCGGCCAACAGGGCCTCCAAGCGGGCAATCTGCCGACGTGTTTCCCGGTATTCGGCCTCCACCTGGCGCCGTTCCAGGGCGGCCAGGCGGCGCAGAGGCATCTCCAAGATGGCCGTGGCCTGTTGGTCTGTCAGCTTGAAGCGCCGCTTCAGGTTCTTGTGGGCCGTTTCGCTGCTGCGCGAGCGCCTGATGGTCTCGATCACGGCCTCAATGTGGCTCAGCGCAATGCGCAGGCCCTCCAGCATGTGGGCGCGCCGGCGGGCGCGGGCCAACTCGTGCTCGCTGCGCCGGCGTACCACCTCGATGCGGTGTTCGAGGAAGCGCAGAAGAGCGCTCTTGAGGGTGAGGGTCCGCGGCCGGCCGTCACAAGTCCCAGCATGATCACGCCGAAAGTCTGGCGGAGTGGGGTGAGCTTGAAGAGCTGCTCGAGCACTTGGGATGGGTCGGCGTTGCGGGAGAGCTCGATGACAACCCTCATGCCCTGGCGGTCGCTCTCGTCGCGGAGATCGGTGATGGTGTCCAGCGTTCCCTCCCGCACGAGGTGGGCGATGCGCTCGATGAAGTTGGCCTTGTTCACCTGGTAGGGCAACTCGGTGATCACTATGCGGTGCCGGCCTCGGCTCATGGCCTCGATGTGCGTGCGCCCCTGGACGATCAGGTGGCCGCGGCCGGTTGAGTAGGCGTTGAGCAGGGTGTCCGTGCCCTGGTGTCGGCCGTCGTGGCGATACCGGTACACGAGGCCGCCCGTGGGAAAGTCGGGCCCCTTGATGAACCGCATGAGTTCCTGAACGGTGACCTCGTCCAGCCGATCCCAGTGTTCGATCATGTAGACGAGGGCATCGCAGATCTCGCCCAAGTTGTGGGGCGGGATGTTGGTGGCCATGCCCACGGCGATGCCACTGGCCCCGTTGACCAGCAGGTTGGGCACACGGGCCGGCAAGACCATCGGCTCCTGGAGTGAGCCGTCGAAGTTGTCCACGAACTCCACCGTCTCTTTCTCTATGTCCGCCAACATCTCCATGGCCATCGGGGCCAAGCGGGCCTCGGTGTAGCGCATGGCCGCCGGCGCGTCCCCGTCCACCGAGCCGTAGTTGCCCTGCCCGTCCACCAGCGGGTAGCGCATGGCAAAGTCCTGGGCCATGCGCACCATGGCGTCGTAGACGGCGCTGTCGCCGTGGGGGTGGTACTTGCCCAGCACTTCCCCCACGATGCGGGCGCTCTTGCGGTAGGGCCGGTCGGGGCGCAGCCCCATGTCGTACATGGCGTAGAGAATGCGCCGGTGGACCGGCTTCAGGCCGTCCCGCACGTCGGGCAGGGCGCGGCTCACGATCACGCTCATGGCGTAATCCAGGTAGGAGCCCCGCATCTCCTCGTTAATGTCCACTTGGAACACAGTGCCTATGGTGCTCATGGCGCCATCCTTTTGCGTTCATGGAGAGGGACAACTTGTCCGTGCCCAGGCACGCTTGGCCCACACGGGCTGCTCCTCCTTGGCGGCCAATGCTGCCCCCAAGGGGAAGTGATGTGCCCAAGCGGATGCCGTGCTTCCAGCACGATGTGGGGGTGATGGTACCAGAACATGTGTTCTTCGGCAAAAGGTGGGCTTCACGGTGGAGCGTTCCGGCGCGTGTTACAGGGGGGCAGCATGGGGGAAGAGCGGGCGTGATGAGTGGCACGAGGGCGTTCAACCGGAAGGTGTGAGCGTGGCGTGGGGCTACTCGTCTATGGTCTGCGACCAGAGGCGAACCCATTGGCCGTTTTGCACCTGATGAATGGCGACCGAGGCCGAGCCACAGTCCCCCCGTTCGTCACAGGAGATGAGCCCGCTGAGCCCCTGGTAATTCTTCGTGGCCCGCACGGCCTCGGCCAGGGCGCGGCGTGGGATGATGAGGCGTTCTCCATCCTGGATGGCCGCTTTTTCGATGGCCATCAGCAACACCATGGTGGCATCATAGGCGTGGGCGTAGAAGGGGCCCATATCGGTGGCCTCGATGCCGTACTTCTGTCGGTACCGCCGGCGGAAGGCTTCCAAGGCTGGGGATCCCTCCGGGAGGTCGGCGAAGGAGGCGTAGACCCCTTCGGCCATGGGGCTAGCCTGTTCGATGAACAGGTTGCTCATGATGGTGTCGGCACCGAAGAAGATCACATCCTCCATGCCGAGTTCGTCCATCTGGCGGAGCAACCTGACGGCCTCACCATGGTATCCGCCGAAGTAGATGAGCTCCGGCTCCTGGTCAACGATGCGCTTCAACATGGGTCGGAAGTTGTCTCCGCCCTCCTCGATGCGCTCGTAGGCGATGGTATTGGTGCCCAGCCGCCGAAAGGCGTTGCGGAAGATGCCCGCCAAGCCCAGGCCGTAAGCGGTGCCGTTGTGTACCACGGCCACACGGCGCACGCCTAACTGCTCGAAGATGTACTTGGCGGCCACAATGCCCTGGACGGCGTCGTTCCACGCCACGCGGTTGGCGACCTTGAGGCCACGTGCGGTGAAGTCCACGGCCGTGGAGGAGGGACTGATCATCACAAGGTGGGCGTCCTCGTAGATGTTGCTGGCCGGGATGGAGGAAGCAGAACACATGTGGCCGATCACGCCCACGATCTTGGGGTCGTTGGCGAACTTCCGGGCTACTGCCCGCCCATCCTCTTCACTGCATTTGGAGTCCTCGACGACGAGCTCCACGGGCCGCCCGAGCACCGCCGGCTTATCCTCCAGGGCCAATTCCACGCTGTGTTGCATGTTAATGCCGATGTTGGCCACGTCGCCGCTGAGGGCAGCGGCAAAGCCGATCTTGATCGGCTCGCCCGGTTCCAACACCACGGAACCCCAATCCCCGGCAGGCGTGGGTGACGGGGACGTGGGAGAGGCCGGAGGAGGTGCCGTGGGCGTGACCGGGCTCCCGAGCCCGCTGGTGGCACAGGCACTGGTGATGAGGAGCATGACCGACCCGAGCATCCCGATGGTGAGCCTGAGTCGGAAAAATGGCATGGGCACCCCCCTTGGACTCCAACACCAGGTGTGTTCTTGCTCGTCTATCCACCTCATCAGGGGACGGTGCGTTCCGCTGTCGTCCCCGCTCCGCCTGAAACGGGCACAGAGGCGCCGGCGGACCGGGCTAGGCAGGGCATTTCCGCCCACACTTCTGCTGGTGATCATCGCGTTGCGCGCCGGGGTACGTGCCCGGGCGGGTTAACCGCCGAGATAGGCTGCCCGCACTTCGTGGCTTTCCATGAGCACCTTAGCCGGCCCTTCGAGGCGGATGCGGCCTGTTTCCAGGACGTATCCCCGGCTGGCCACGGCCAAGGCCAGTCGGGCATTCTGCTCCACGAGGAGCAGGGTGGTGCCTTGGCGGTTGATCTCCCGGATGATACGGAAGATCTGCTGGACCAAAATGGGCGCCAAGCCCATGCTGGGCTCGTCCAACAGCAAGATGCGGGGCCGGCTCATGAGGGCACGGCCAATGGCGAGCATCTGCTGTTCGCCGCCGGAGAGCGTGCCTCCCGGCTGTCTGAGTCGTTCTCGCAGGCGGGGGAAGAGGGCCAGCACCCGATCCAAGTCTTCCTTGACGCCATTTCGGTCGGCGCGCAGGAAGGCGCCCATTTCCAGGTTCTCCTGCACGGTGAGCCGGGCGAAGATCTGGCGCCCTTCCGGGCAATGGGCGATGCCCATTGCGGTGATGTGGTGAGGGGGGGAGGTGGTCGATGCGTTGCCCCTCGAACCAGACTTCGCCGACGCGGGGCTTCAACAAGCCGCTGATGGTGCGCAATGTGGTGGTCTTGCCGGCCCCATTGGAGCCGATCAGGGTGACAATCTCTCCCTCGTCCACGTGCATGGAGACCCCCTTGAGGGCGTGGATGTGGCCATAGTAGGTGTGGACGTTGCGCAACTCCAGGATGGGCATTCAAGCTCCCTCCTCCAGGAGGAGTGTTTCGATGTCTTCAGCGCCCAAGTACGCCTCGATGACCCGAGGGTCGTTCTGGATTTGCTCGGGGGGTGCCCTCGGCGATTTTCTTCCCGTAGTCCAGCACGCTCACGCGGTCGGAGATGCCCATGACTACCCCCATGTCATGCTCGATAAGAGAATGCTGAGCCCCAAGTCATCGCAGAGCCTGCGGATCAACTCTGTGGTCTGGTCGGTCTCCCGGGGGTTCATGCCGGCGGTGGGCTCGTCGAGGAGCAACAGCTTCGGTTCCGTGGCCAGCGCGCGGGCGATTTCCAGGCGGCGCTGGTCCCCGTAGGGCAAGTTGGCCGCGATTTCGTCGGCGTACTGGGCAATGCCCACGTACTCCAACAGCTCCATGGCCCGCCTGCGGGTGGCCTGTTCCTCCTCGTGGTAACGCCTGGTGTGGAAGATGGCGTCCAAGAGGTTGACTTTGGTTCGGCAGTGCATGCCCACCAGGACGTTTTCCAAGGCCGTCATGCTGTTGAAGAGGCGAATGTTTTGGAATGTGCGGCTCATGCCCAACGCCGTGATCTGGTCGGGCGCGAGGCCGGCCAGGGGATAGCGGCCGTCGAAGAGAATGGTGCCCTCGTCCGGGGTGTAGAGGCCGGTGAGGCAGTTGAAGAAGGTGGTCTTGCCGGCCCCGTTGGGGCCAATGAGGCCCACAATGGACTGACGTTCAATGATCAAGTCCACGTGGTTCACGGCCACGAGGCCGCCGAACCTTTTGGTCACCCCTCTGGCCTCGAGAATGATGTCGTTCATGGTGCGGCTCCGGGTTCTCTGGGCGTACTTCCCCTTGGAGGGGGCGCGGCCGGTGACGGGGCGGCGGGCATGGGCTCCACTGCGAGCTGTGATTCGTCCATCAGCTCGTGAATTTCACGGGCTCGCCGGCGAGAAGGCCACAGGCCTTCCGGCCTGATGAGCATCATGATGACCAACAGGGCGCCGTAGAGGAGCAGGCGGTATTCTTGGAGGGCGCGCAGCAGCTCCGGCAGCCCTTTGAGCACCACGGCGCCGGCGATGACGCCGGGGATGGAGCCCATCCCCCCGATAATAATAAGGGAGAGGGCTTCGATGGAGACGAGCAGGCCGAAGTCGGCCGGGAAGATGCTGCGCTGGCGGGCGGCGAAGATCATGCCAGCGATGCCCGCGAAGGAGGCGCCCACGGCAAAGGCCAGCAGCTTGTAGTTGACGGTGTTGATCCCCATGGCGCGGGCCACGTCCTCGTCCTCGCGCATGGCGATCCAGGCGCGGCCAATGCGCGAGTGGTTCAGGCGGGCGGTCACGAAGGCCACCAGCACCGCGCCCACCAGGATCATGTAGTAAAACTCCACCGGCGAGTTGATCAGGAAGGAGAAGATCTGCGGTGGGCGTATCTCCAGAATGCCTTGGGGGCCGCCCGTGAGCTCAACTTGGTTGTTCAAGACCAGCCGGATGATCTCTCCGAACCCCAAGGTCACGATGGCCAGGTAGTCGCCCCTCATGCGCAACACGGGCACGCCGAGGAGGATGCCGGCCAAGGCGGCTGCTGCCATCGCGATGGGGAGGGCGATCCAGAAGTTCACCGAGAGCCCGTATTTGGGGGAGTTGAGGAAGGCGTACGTGTACGCGCCGATGGCGAAGAAGGCCACGTAGCCCAAGTCCAGCAGGCCGGCGAAGCCCACCACCACGTTGAGGCCCAACCCCATCATCACGAAGATGCCGATGGTCGTCAGCACTTGGTTCCAGTACGAGCCCAAGGTGAGGGGAAAAATGATGGCCATCAGCAGGAAGGAGAGGACGGCAATGCGCTCCACAGGCACTTGCCTGGCCAGGCGCCGGGCCCGATCGGGCGAGAGGATCAGGAGCACCGTGCCGGCCGCACCTCCGGCCCCTACGGCCATCAGGGTGAGGCGCAACACCCGGTAGAGGTCATCCGGGTGAACAAGGCGCAGCAGGGGCAGTTGAGCTAATGGGACAACGGCGGGCACCCTGGAGGCAAGGGTGGCCAACAGGGCGGAAAGGCTTCCCAGGGCAACGTACAGCCCGAGCGCCAGGGCGGCGCCGGCCTTGGCCGAGGCCTGCCAGCCGGCCGGAGTGCGGAGTCGTCGGCCAGCGTTCCAGGCCAGCGCGCCTATGCTCCCCACCACAGTGCCGCCCACCACGTGCCATACCAGTCCGGCGGGCACACCGGCGCCCAGGGTGAGAATCTCCACTGTGGCGGGCACGATGTTCTCGAAGGCTTCCCTCAGGTTGTAGCGGGCGATCACGCTGGTGAAGGCAGCCAACAGGAAGCCGGCCGTCAGCCCGCCCACGGCGCCAGCGACCAGCGACGGGCCCAGGGAATACTCCGCCTGGCCAGATCTGGCCCCGCGGCGGGCAGCGATGTGCCCGCACCACAGGCCAAAGAGCACCAACATCCAGAGGGGGATGGACACGCCGGCCAGCTTGGCCTCGGCAAACGCGTTGAAGAAGCCGACCAGCACGGTGAAGATCAAGACGGTGCCGAACAGGAGACCAACTCGGAGACCTGTGCTCACAGTCCGCATCGTTCCCGGTTCCCCACTCACGCCCGCTTTTCGGCCAACACTTCGCCCAAGAGGCCGGTCGGGCGGAAGATGAGCACCAACACGAGCAAGCTGAAGGCGATCACGTCCTTGTACTGGGACGGGATGCCGAGCGCTGTGGGGCCCAAGGCCTCGGCCAGCCCGAGGAAGAACCCGCCGAACATGGCGCCGGGGATGTTGCCGATACCTCCTAGGACGGCTGCTGTAAAGGCCTTGATGCCGGGAATGAAGCCCATGAAGGCGTTCACCTGGCTGTTGTGGAACCCGAGCATCACCCCCGCGGCGCCGGCCAACACGGAGCCCAGCATGAATGTCTGCACGATCACGCGGTCCACGTCAATGCCCATGAGGGCAGCCGTCTGTTTGTCCTCGGCCACGGCCCGCATGGCCTTGCCGAACTTCGTGTACTGAACCAACACGTAGAGCCCCACCATGAGCAGAATGGAGGCCACAAAGATGAGCACGCCCGTGCGCGTGACGAAAATGCCGGTCTCCCCCAGGCGCCAGCCCCCCTCGATGATCGGGGGCTTCACGTAGACGCGCAGGCGGGAGCCGAAGATGCGCAGGGCCGCGTTCTGCAGAAAAATGGAGGCGCCAATGGCGGTGATGAGAGGAACGAGGCGCGGCGCGTGGCGCAGCGGACGGTAGGCCACACGCTCCAACACAATGCCCATCACCATGGAAGTCAGCATGCCGGCCAAAAAGGTCAACAGCAGCGTGAGCACCGGCTGGGATTCCAACCATCCCCGGTTCTTCAAGATGGTGAGGGTAAAATAGCCGGCGTATGTGCCGATCATCATCACTTCGCCGTGGGCGAAGTTGATCATGAAGAGAATGCCGTACACGAGCGTGTAGCCGAGGGCAATTAGGGCGTAGACGCCGCCGAGGATGAGGCCGTTGACGAGTTGAAAGCCCCAAATAGTGGCAGTCAGCTCCTCCTGAGTGGTGAGCACGTAGAAAATGCGGTAGAGGATGAGCACGATGCTGAGGCCACCAATGCCCCACAACACAAGGGCTGTGAAGTCGGGCAGGGTGCGTGCCGTGCGCCTTTGGACGGAGGGTGCCATATGACAATGCTCCTCAGGAAGTTCTGTCGTTCGGCTTTCCCCCTCAGCCCGCCGGGCGAGGGCGGGATGGCCGAATGTTGGCGGGATTATACCAATGAGGGGGAGCCTTTGCAAACAGGCGTTCGGACGACACGTGGGCGCCGGATCGCGACCCGGCGGCGTTGACTGCTCGCGCCCTTGTCTCAACAACGGTGTCGCTGATCATCCATGTCCGTCCACCCGGTTGACCTGGCGGAGATCGGCATGGCGGGGTAGAATCCCCAGGACACGGCCGGTTGGCAAATTCCGCTGAGAGCGTGGCACCAAGGCGCATGAAGCTTAAGCTCTTTCACGACATCTTCGACCGCCGCCTGCGCCCGTTGGAAGAACTGGAGTACCTGGCGCAGGAGGAACCCTCTGCCGATCGCTGGCACCAGGTGGGCATGGCCTACTTCCAGCGCTTGCAGTTTCACCTGGCGCTGGAGGCATTCAACCGCGTCCTGCAGGCCATGCCCCATCACGTGGAGGCCCGCTTCCACCGGGGCATCACCCTCTCCATCATGGGCAAGTTTGACCAGGCCATTGATGACTTTTCGGCCACCTTGCGCCAGGAGCCGGACCACTTCCCCGCCCTCTACAACCGGGGCCGCCTCCTGGCCCGGCTGGGGCGCCATGAGGAAGCACTGGGCGACTTCCGCCGCGCCTTGGAGGTGAACTGGTTCCAAGCCCGCACCTTGGGCCTGCCCAAGGCCGTGCGGGAACTCGAACGGCGTGCGGGCCGGTCGATGAGCTGGTGGACTCGCCTGTGGCGTTGGATCACGGGACATCGGGTGATGGGATGAAATGCTCAACAGCTCCTGGTCCTGTGCCTGTCACAGGCAGCCGACGGCTCCGACGAACCCGTGCGGAAAGAGGGGCTGGTGGGCGTGTGTCGGCGACCTGCGAGTCCATTTGACTTTTCCTGGAAGCCGAATATAATAGCCACGGCGTTCCTCGGTAGCTCAACTGGCAGAGCGCCCGGCTGTTAACCGGGTGGTTGCAGGTTCGAGTCCTGCCCGAGGAGCCTCCAAACCACAAAAAAACGGCAGCCAATCCAATCAGGCTGCCGTTTTTTTGTGGGTGGATTGCCCCCACCCTCACCAGGTGGGAACATCGTGATGGGGCAGACCTCCGGCATCTGTTGGCGACACTAGCCGGCGGCACGAGTGTGGGCCGTCTCCTCCTCTGGTGGTGCCTATTCCTGACGGAGCACCTCGCCCGCGGGCACGACAGTCAGGAGTTGGGCCCAGTAGCGGTGACGGCCGTCGTTGCCGGCACCGGCAACGGCCGCCATCAGGTCCTCGGGCGTGATGCGTTTCGGGTCGTAGGCGGCCAAGGCCAAGCTCTGTTCCAGGATCACCTCGGCCAGGAGCACGCCATCCACGTGCAAGAGCGCGTTGCGCACGCGCGTGGCACAGCGGGGGCACCCCATGCCGCCAACGCCCAAGTAGGCCACGAGGGCTTCCTGAAGGGCCTCGGGATCAACAGGCTTCTCGATGGGTTCCACGTGGCAGTCCTGGTGTTCCATGTTGCCTCCTTAAGTGTGTTCCTGTTTCCCCACATGGGTGCTCTGCGAGTGCATGTTCAGGTGTTCGCCGGAGTGAACGTTTCGTCCAGGGCAAATGCCCTGAGGTAGCGGTCCAAGATGCGCCTGAGAAGCGGGGGCAAGGCCACCAGGGCGAAGGCCCCCTGGACGGCTACCAGGGGCACGCGTGGCAACAGGAGCTGCATGCTGGTGAGCAGATCGTAGCCCCCCTTGCGTTGTAGGACGAGCCGGCGGTACACCAGGCGGGCCTCCTCCGGTGTGATCTCCCCGTCCAAGGCCATGCGGAGCAGGCGGCCCACGTGGGTGCCGAAGAAAAGGGCCGGGCGGATGCCTTCCCCCGTGAGGGCCAAACACTGTCCGGCCGCGTCCCCGACGAGGAAGAGCTCGCCGAGGAGCGGGTCCCGTACCTGGTACGGGAAGAATCCGCCGTGGAACCCGTTTCGCTCCACCTGCAGGCGTCCGAGGAAGTGAGTCAGCGTGGACATGAGGCGAGTGTCGCCCAAGTAGCTGCCCACGCCAATGCGGCTGAAGTCGCCGATGGGAAACACCCAGGTGATCCCCATGGGGAGGAGCCCTTTCGGGTCGTACCAGAAGTGCAGCCCGTCGTCCTGATAGGCGGGCGTGGTCTCGAGGCCGAAGTTGAGCCGGTCGCGCCGCACCAGGGTGGAGTCCAGGGAAGTGCCCAAGGCCGCTCGCCAGCCCGAGGCGTCCACGATGAAGCGGCCGGTATACTCGCCGGCCGGCGTGCGCACGCTCTTCCCCTCCACTCCGAGAGCCGGGGCCTGAATGAATTCCGCGTCCCCCTGGCGCCAGAGAAGATGACATAATTGAGGGTAGTCGAAGGTGCAGAAGGGTTCCGGCATGGGGTAGACATACGTGCGGCCCGGCGTGTGAACCACGAGCCGGTCGTGGAGGTGCAAGATAGAGTCCTCCAGGCCGAGGGCCTGGAGGGTGGAGACGAGGGTGCCACAGGCAGATGTCTGGCCCTCGCCAATGGGCTTGCGGTCCAACACGAGCACTCGTTTCCCCCGGAGCTGGGCGGCAACAGCCAAACCGGCAAAGCTCGCTCCGGCGATGATCACGTCATACCTCATGTGTGCTCCTTTCCGTGGGGCGTTGGGAGGAACGAACCACCAAGGTGCCTCCCAAGGGCAGGCACGAGGCCCAGGGAGGCCATCACGGCGAAGCTGCCCCAGACGAACGCGGAGATCAGGGGGCTCCCCTTCTGCCGGTGCAGTTGAATGTACCGGCGGCCGGTGCGGAGGGCCACGTATCCCTCGGCCATCAACTCCCACGTAGCCTCGTGAGCAACGAAGGCCACGAGCAGGCGCACCGCTCGAGGCCACCTGGCGCTGACCCCATTTCTCGTCCACAGCCACCACAGGACAATCACGTGGAGGAGGGCCAGCGGCAACGTCTGGACGTGGCCGAGCTCGTGTCGGTAGCTGAGGGTGAGGCGCTCCTCGCGTGGCAGGCCCTGCCGCACGATGAGGTTGACCAGCGGAGGGTGAGGCACTGGCACCGAGCCCACCTTGACCCAATGCCAGTACTCTCCCCTCGATGGCTATCTCTACAGGCAGACCGTACCAGGCACGCACCTGTCGAACGCCATGCTGATCCTGGGCCATCTTCAAACCCCTCGTGCCGTTCTTTGAGCGCCTAGGAGCGCCCAGGCACCTTTTCTCTTGCCAGCGAGCAAAAAAGCGGGCGAGCCATGTTGCTGTAGGGCTCGCCCGCTTGCTGTTCCGATCAGGTGGGGCGCTCGGCCGGTTGCCAAGCGCCCTGCTGGGCCCGGGCTGTGGCCTGCTCCTCGCGCATGTAGGTGGGCCGGATGTCCACCTTGCGCAGGCGGTTGGCGTTGGTGACCACCGTGATGGAGCTGGTGGCCATGGCGATCTCAGCCAACACGGGGTGCATCCAGCCGATGATGGCCAAAGGGATCATGGCCACGTTGTAGAAGAAGGCCCAGAAGAGATTTTGCTTGATCTTGCGGAAGGTGGCGCGGCTCAAGTAGATGGCCTCCACGACACCGCTCAGGTGGCCGCGCACCAGGGTGACGTCACTGGCCTCGATGGCGATGTCGGTGCCCGTGCCGATGGCGATGCCCACGTTGGCCTGTGTGAGGGCTGGGGCGTCGTTGATGCCGTCGCCCACGAAGGCCACCAGGCCGAACCGCTCCTGGAGCTCCTTCACCTCGGCCACTTTGCCGTCGGGCAGCACTTCGGCCAGGACGTGGTCAATGCCCACCTTGCGCGCAATGGCCTCGGCCGTGCGGCGGTTGTCGCCTGTGATCATGGCCGTCTGCAGGCCCATGCGGTGCAGCTCCTGGATGGCGAGCACGGAGTCGTCCTTCAGGGTGTCGGCCACGGCGATGACGCCAGCCAGTTGGCCGTCCACGGCCACCAGCATGGCCGTCTTGGCTTCCTCTTCCAAGGCGCGCATTTGCGCCTCGACGGGCGAGGGGTCAATGCCTTGGTCCTGCATCAGGCGGCGGGAGCCCACCACCACCAGGCGCGACCCGACACGGGCCACGACGCCCTTCCCGCGGATGGCCTGGAAGTCCTGGGGATCCTCCAGGCTCAGCCCATCTTCCTCGGCGCGCTCGACAATGGCGCGGCCCAGGGGGTGCTCACTGCCCCGCTCGGCCGAACGGCCAGGCGGACGACCACGGCCTCGTCGAACCCGTTGACGGCGACCACGTCGGTGACTTCGGGCTTGCCCTTGGTGATGGTGCCTGTCTTGTCGAAGATGATTACCTTCACGTCCTTGAGCGTCTGGATGGCCTCACCACTGCGGATGAGGATGCCGTGCTCAGCGCCCATGCCGCTGCCCACCATCAGCGCCGTGGGCGTGGCCAAGCCCAGCGCGCAGGGGCAAGCGATGACCAGCACGGCCACCATCGAGACAATCGCCAGGGTGATAACGCCCAAGTCCGGGTTCACCCAGGGCAGGAAGGAGCCGAGTTCCACCAGCCGGTACATGACGTCGGGGAAGGCGAGCCACGCGACGACTGTGAGTACGGCGATGGTAATGATGATGGGCACGAAGACGCTGGTCACCCTGTCGGCGAACTCCTGAATGGGCACTTTCGTGCCCTGTGCTTCTTCCACCAGCTCTGATCACCTGGGCCAGGAAGGTATCCTTGCCCACACGGGTGGCCCGCACCTTGAGCAGCCCTTCCTGGTTGATCGTAGGCCCCGATGACCTCGTCGCCGGGCCGCTTGTTCACGGGCATGGACTCGCCGGTGGCCATGGACTCGTCCACCGCGCTCTCGCCCTCGATCACCACGCCGTCGGTGGGGATCTTCTCTCCGGGCGCACGACCATGATGTCGCCCACTTGTATTTCCTCGACGGGAATTTCTACCTCTTGGCCGTCGCGGATGACGCGGGCCGTCTTGGCGCCGAGCTCCAACAGCTTGCGGATGGCCTGTGAGGCACGCCCCTTGGCCGTTTCCTCGACGTAGCGGCCGGTCAAGTGGAAGGCCATGATCATGGCGGCCACGCCGGCGTAGTTGGCCACCGGGAAGACGAATGAAGCTGGCCCTGTGAGCAACGCCACGCCCGTGCCCAAGGCGATGAGCGTGTCCATGTTGGCGTAGCCGTGGAGGACTGGGGCGAAGCCGGCCGCGTAGGTCTTACGGCCCACCCAGAAGAGCACCGGTAGGGCTAACAGGATGATCCCCACGTTGTAGATCGTCTCGTTGGGCCAGTAGATGCCGAAGAACATCTCCAGGAACATCCAGAGAATGATGGGCACTGTGAAGCCCCACGCCACCCACATGCGGAAGCGGGCCTCGCGCATCTTGCGCTCGGATTCGTCCTCTTCCTGGTGCTCGCGGGCGGCCGCGTCGTCCGGCATGTCGAGCACCTCGTAGCCGGCTTCGGCCACGGCACGCTTGAAGTCGGCCAGTCCGGTCAGCTCGGGAATGTAGGTGACCTTGGCCTTCTCCGTGGCCAGGTTGACGTTGGCCTCCAGCACGCCGGGCACTTTTTTCAGCGCCCGCTCGATGTGGTTCACACATGAGGCGCAGGTCATCCCGGCAATGGGCAACACGGCCGTCTGGGTGGGCACGCCGTAGCCGGCGTCCCGCACCGCCTGAATCAGGTCGTTCAGGGGCACGGCCCCGTTCTCGAAGATCACGGTGGCCCGCTCTGTGGCCAAGTTCACCTGTGCGTCCGCCACGCCCGGCACCTTCTTGAGCGCGCGGGTGATGTGGTTCACACATGAGGCGCAGGTCATGCCCTCGATGGGCAACACGACTTTGGTTTGTGCGCTCATATTCGCACCTCCTCTCTATAGCCTGTTCCCCCCTGATGGCACCCCGTATACCCCCTGGGGGATAGGGGGTAGGGTGCACCTTTCATTATACACGCTTGTGCGCCGTTGGCAACCGCTATTCCGCGCGATGTGTCTGGGCCATTTGGCGGGGTGATGGGTCACGGCTCGCCGTCGAGGTATCCGCCTTGTCGCAGGAGCTCCCGCACGCGGGCCATGTTGGCCCCGAACCCCAGGAGCACCTCCCCGTCGATGACCACGACCGGCGTGATGAAGCGGCCTACGAGGGCCTTGAGTTCGTCCATGTAGGCCTCGTTGGTGGTGACATCTTTCTCGGTGTAGGGCACGCCGTGTTGGGCGAAGAACCTCTTCGCCATCTGGCAGTCCGCTCAGGTAGGCTGGGTGTAGATGACCACACCCTTGGGCGATCGCCGGAACAGCTCCCGCAACCGTTTCATCAAAGACCTCCTCGTGTATGTGTGGTTGGGATCGAGTCTGCCTTGAAAGTCTACCCTGCTGGGCTCATACCGGGAAACCCGTCGGCGTCGCTGGGCGCACAGGGTGGCCCTTAACATGCCATAATGGAATGTTAAGACTCCGTTAACCAAACGGACCTCGGGCCCGGGTAAACTGACAAGTGCCCTGAATGAGGAGCATGTGTCACAGGAAACGTGGAGGACATGATGAGTTCAATGCGCCCGCTGTTGAGCCGGTATTGGAGGCACCTCTTTGTCCTGCTGGCCGTGGTTGGTGTGGGGATCCAGTTGATCCCGTATGGGCATTCCCACGAGAACCCGCCGGTCGTCCGGGAGCCCCGGTGGGATTCGGCGCACACCCGGGAGCTGGCCCGCCGGGCCTGCTTTGACTGTCACAGCAATGAGACGGTGTGGCCGTGGTACAGCAACATCGCGCCCATTTCGTGGCTGGTCCGCCACGATGTGGACGAGGGACGGCGTGAGTTGAACTTCTCGGAGTGGCACCGCTTCCAAGAGGCTGACGAGCTCGTCGAGGTCATCCAGGAGGGGGAGATGCCGCCGGCCTACTACGTGCTGTTGCACCCTGGCGCTCGACTTTCCCCTGAAGAACGGGAGGCGCTCATCGCCGGCCTGCGTGCCACATCCCACCAGGATCCTCCCGGTGCTGCTCCGTGAGAGCATTGGCGATCTGAGGCGGTTCGCACTGCTCCCCTGTACACGCTCGTTTCCCTTCCCCCTCGCTTGGCCGGCACGGGGCAAGGCGCCTTCCCCGTGCCGGCTCCCCTCTCCTGGCTCGAGTGTGCCCCATGTGCTCTGGTCTGCGCATCTGGAAAGGGGAGTGTCAAGGGCTGGGGGACCCGCCAGGGAAATTGTCAATCGCCCGGTTGTGGCGTATACTCGAACGGGGCCGGACATTTTGATACCCCCTCCGGGGCGACGTTGTCCGGCGGTGCCGCGTTGTTCCTCTGGTGGTTTTGCCCCTGAAACGCCTCGCACCGTCAACAAATAGTGAAGGAGGAAACCAATGACGGACTACCGCGTTGAACGCGATTCTCTCGGCGACGTGCGTGTGCCTGCTCAAGCCCTCTACGGAGCTCAGACCCAGCGGGCTGTGGAAAACTTCCCCGTAAGCGGCATCCGATTTCCCCGCGTCTTCATTCGGGCGCTGGGCCTCATCAAGGGGGCGGCGGCCGAAGTCAACCAGGAGCTCGGGTTGCTGGATGCCAGACTGGCCGGGGCCATCGGTCAGGCGGCCGACGAGGTGGCAGAGGGCATGTGGGATGAGCATTTCCCCCTGGACATTTTTCAGACGGGCTCGGGCACGTCCACCAACATGAACGCCAACGAGGTGATTGCCAACCGGGCTACCCAACTGCTTGGGGGGGGAGCTGGGGTCCAAGCTGGTGCATCCCAACGATACGTCAACATGGGGCAATCGTCCAACGACGTGATCCCCACGGCCATTCACGTGAGCGCCTACTTGGCCGTTCAGGACACGTTGCTGCCCGGCCTACGGCACCTCCGGGAGGCGTTGGAGGCGCGGGCGAAGGAACTTGACGACGTGGTGAAGATGGGGCGCACGCATTTAATGGACGCCATGCCCATCCGCATGGGCCAGGAAATCGGCGGGTGGGCCCATCAGGTGACCCAGAGCGTGGAGCGGGTGGAATCGTGTCTGCCCCGCCTGGCCGAGCTGGCCATTGGCGGCACGGCGGTGGGCACGGGGATCAACGCGCATCCCGAGTTCGGCCGACGTGTGGCCGCCAAGCTGGCCGAGTGGACCGGGCTCCCCTTCACCGAGGCGCGGAATCACTTCGCCGCCCAAGCGGCCATGGACACGGCCACCGAGCTGAGCGGCCACCTGAAGACGACGGCTTCGGCCCTCATGAAGGTGGCCAATGACCTGCGCTGGATGAACAGCGGCCCCATTGCCGGTCTGGGCGAGATCGTGTTGCCGGCCCTTCAGCCGGGCTCGAGCATCATGCCGGGCAAGATCAACCCGGTCATCTGTGAGTCGGTGATGATGGTCTGCGCACAAGTTATCGGCAACGATGTGGCCATCACCATTGGCAACGAGCGGGGCAATTTTGAGCTCAACGTCATGTTGCCGGTGATTGCGCACAACCTGCTCCAATCCATCACCATCTTGGGGAACGCCGCGCGCCTTCTGGCCGACAAGGCGGTGGCCGGGTTCACGGTTAACCGGGAGCGGGTCACCGCCCTGGTGGAGCGGAACCCCATTCTGGTCACGGCCATGAACCCGGTCATCGGTTACGAGAAGGGAGCGGCCATCGCCAAGCGGGCCTATGCCGAGGGGAGGCGGGTCAAGGAAGTGGCCGCGGAGATGACCGATCTCTCGCCCGAGGAGCTTGATCGCCTGCTGGATCCCCGGCTCATGACTGAGGGGGGCATCTTGAAGAAGGCGTGAGATGGGACCTGCGGGCACGGCCACGCCGCAGCCGCGCGACGCACGGGGCACGGGAAGCGCCCCGTGCGTCGGCGCGTTCCCGAGGGCGAGTGGGGGCCCTCGGGAACGGCCTACTTGGCGTAATCCACGGCGCGCGTTTCCCGGATCACCGTGACTTTGATCTGGCCCGGGTACTCCAGGCCCTCCTCGATCTTGCGGGCGATGCTGCGGCTCAGCTCGATGGCCGCCAGGTCGTCCACCTCGTCGGGCTTCACGATGATGCGCACCTCGCGGCCGGCCTGGATGGCGTAGACTTCTTCCACCCCCTCAAATCCACGGGCGATCTCCTCCAAGGCGGTGATGCGCTTGATGTAACTCTCCAGCGACTCGCGCCGTGCCCCGGGTCTGGCACCGCTGATGGCGTCGGCCACCTCGACGATAACGGCCTCCACGCTGCGCTGTTCCTCCTCGTGGTGGTGGCTGGCGATCGCGTTGACCACGATCTCGTGCATGCCACATCGCCGGGCGATCTCGGCGCCGATGAGCGCGTGGGGGCCTTCAACCTCGTGGGAGACGGCCTTGCCGATGTCGTGGAGCAGTGCGCCCTTCTTGGCCAAGTCCACATTGGCGCCCAGCTCCGCGGCCAACAGGCCGGCAATATGGGCAGCCTCGATGGCATGGTGCCACTGGTTTTGGCCGTAGCTGGTGCGGAACTTGAGCTGGCCCAGAAGCCGGACCAAGTCCGGGTGGAGCCCGCGCACGCCGGCCTGGTAGGCGGCCTGTTCGCCGAACTCGCGGATCATGTGCTCCACTTCTTCGCGCGTTTCGTGGACGACTTTTTCAATGCGCGCCGGGTGAATGCGGCCATCGGCGATGAGTTTTTCCAGGGCTAACCGGGCCACCTCCCGGCGCACGGGGTCGAAGCTGCTGATGACGATGGCCTCGGGCGTGTCGTCCAC
Organism: Ardenticatenia bacterium; assembly: GCA_030949995.1. Classification (GTDB taxonomy): domain Bacteria; phylum Chloroflexota; class Anaerolineae; order Ardenticatenales; family Ardenticatenaceae; genus WFWG01. The sequence continues at coordinate 28,619 of JAUZRY010000107.1, read as the reverse complement.
TACGATGTCCACGCCCGTGGCGTTCTCGATGGCCCTGATGTTGCGTCCACCTCGCCCGATAATGCGCCCCTTCATGTCGTCCGAGGGGGAGCTCGACGATGGAGACCACGGCGTCGTTGGTCACGTCGGTGGCCAGCCGCTGGATGGCCGTCACGATGATCTCGCGGGCCCGCTGGCCGGCGATCTCGCGCGCCTCGGCCTCAATTTGGCGGATAATGCGGACCATGTCTTGGCGGGCCTCCTGCTCGGCTTGGGAGAGCACGAGTGCCCGGGCCTCCTCTTGGCTGAGGTTGGCGATGCGTTCCAGCTCCTCCTGCTGGCGGGCCACCAGCGTCTCGATGTGCCGTTCGCGTTGTTCCAGGGCCCGCTCGCGCCGGTCCAGATTGCGGCTGCGGTTTTCGAGGTGCTCCTGGCGGCGGTCGAGGCTCTCACGCCGTTGGTGCAGGTGTCGGTCCAAGCGTTGGAGCTCCCGCCGTTGCTCCTGAAGGTCGGCCTCAATTTGTTCTCGAAGGCGGACGGCCTCCTCCTTGGCAGCCAGCCGAATGCGCTGTGCTTCGGCCTCAGCTTCCTTCAGGAGAAGCTCGGCTTCCCTCTGGGTGTCGGCAGCCGACTGAAGGCCGTACCGTCGGCCCACGACCACGCCAATGACGAGGCCGACGATCAGTCCGCCGACAACGGTAAGGGGATGAGCACCAGTGGCTGTTGCATGTTTCGTTCCTCCTGGTTTCCTGGGTTCTCGCCTCGTTCTGGGCCCTGCGTTCGGCCCGTGGCAGGCGAGCATCGAGTTCACCTTTGCCCGCGCTCGGCCCACAGGGCGTCCACAACGGGGCGGATGGTGTCCCACCCAAATCCCCGGCGGGCCAGGTAGGCGGACAGCCGACGGGCAAAGGTGTGATAGTCCTCCACGGAGGCCAGCCGGCCCATGAACCGCTCAGCCGCCCGGCGAGCTATACTTTCCTCGTCGGGGAGTTCGGCCAGAGCAGCTTCGATGTGAGAGGCGTTCACGCCCTTACGGCGCAGCTCGTGAGCTAAGGCCAGACGGCCCCGCGGGCGGTGTTCGAGGCGGTTTTCCACCCAGCGGCGTGCGAACTTCCGGTCGTCCAACCAGCCCCGCTCGGTGAGGATGGCCACCACAGCGGCCACTGTGGACGCCGGGAACCCCCTGTTCTGCAGGTGACGCTCGATTTCGGCCGTCGAGCGGTCCCGGCGGGCCAAGAGCCGCAGGGCAACCTCAAGGGCACGCCGGGTGCGACTTGCTTCCTCCAAGCGGGCCACTTCCTCGGGCGACAGGGCCTGCCCGACGCACAATGTGGCCACCACGCTGGACGGGACCCGCATTGGGGAGCGGCCCTCCACGTGAACGCGCGCCCACCGGGGGCGGCGGGGGTCGATCTCCACCTTGGTGATTCTCCTCTGGCTCACAGCTCTGCACCCCATGCGCCCAAGGCGCCCAGGAAACACGAAAAAGCCGTGACTGTCGCAGCCACGGCCGACAAATACGCCGAGCGAGTGCCTGTGTGGGTGCTCGCGATACCGTGGGATCACCCGAGGGGCCGGCTATGTGTCCACTTTGACCTCATCGGGGGACCACCGCGGACAGATATCCCTGGAACCGGACGAGGAACGCCATCGTAGGCCGGTGTCCAGGCCATGTGACCGCGCTCTCCACTTGTGGCTGTTGGGAGCCAATGCTCCTCCTCCGGCACGATCTCGGGAAAATTCTCCCTCTCTCCGGTCCCCGCAGTCATCTTCTCATGTGGCCGGAGCCGTCTTCGGCTCACCGGCCTTGGGCGTGGAGACCGCTCTCACCGTGGCCACGCCCAACGTGTGTGGGCGTGGACGGGTTGCGTTCCCAAGCAACGGGCCATGCCTTCCTAGCGCTGACGTGTGCACCCGGTCGGTCGTACTTGTCGGCCTCACATCGGGCCGGACGCCTGTTAGAAAATTATACATCCTTACCAGCGTGGTGACAAGGAAGCGCGGCACGACATTTGTCACGAAAATCGTTACATTCATCGCTACGCCTTGGCTGCATGGCTGCATTATGATTATAATTGAAGGAGAGTGATACATGTGCCGCGTGAGTGGGCGTGGCGTGGTTCAGGAACGCACATGAGGAGGCGGGCCATGCGTCTGAAGACCAGGCGTATCCGGGAATACCTTTCCCGAATCGAGGGGCAGACGGTAAGCGTGGAAGCCGTCCATCCCTTGGGCGTTGACCCAACGGCTGACGGAGAGGAGTTGAAGGCGTTCGGGTACGGCAAACCCCTGCTGGTGCGCTACCGCGTGAACGGCGGGAGCACGGTGAAACAGGTGGTACTCAACACCATGCTTCCCAACCATTTTGGCCACGAATATCGTGCCGACCGAGCCGCCAGCCTCTTGTTGGCCTATGATACCTACAACCACTTGCCGGCTCACGCGCGGGCCCTTGACGTGGGTGTTGTGGAGGCGGACGGTCATTTGACCTCCTTAGGCCATGGCGATGAGTTCTTCCTGCTGACCGAGTTTGTGGACGGCACGCCCTATGCCGACGATCTCGTGCGGTTACGGGAGACGGGACATCTCACCGACGTGGACGTGCGCCGGGCTCAAGCGTTAGCCGAGTACCTAGCCCACATTCACGCTGTCAAACGACACGATCCCGACCTCTACCACCGACGCCTCCGGGATCTTGTGGGCGGTGGGGAGGGCATTATGGGCCTCATTGACAGCTATCCTTCAGACTTTCCCTTGGCGCCGCCTCAGTGGCTCGCTTGGGTTGAGTCCCGCTGTGTGGAGTGGCGGTGGCGTCTGCGGGAGAAAGAACACCGTCTGGCCCAAGTGCACGGTGACTATCATCCCTATAACGTGCTGTTCACCCGGGGCACTGAGTTTCGCCTGCTCGACCGCAGCCGCGGGCCGTGGGGGGAGCCGGCCGATGATGTGGCTGCTCTCGTCATCAACTACCTCTTCTTCTCCCTCCAACGCTGTGGTCGTCTGGCCTTTCCCTTTGATCACCTGTGGGACACCTTCTGGACCACCTACCTGGCGCGCACAGGGGATGAGGAGCTGTTGAGTGTCATCGCCCCCTTTCTGGCCTGGCGGGGGCTCGTGGTGGCCAGCCCTTTGTGGTATCATGTGGAAGACGACGTGCGCCGGGCGATCTTTGCCTTCATCACCAACGTGTTGACAGCGACCACTTTCGACCCAGCACAGGTTCACCGATATCTCATGTCGGAGGAGACGTATGAGCCGGCGTAGGTCGCTTGTCAGCGCGTGGATGACGCCACGTCCGATCACAATCACACCATCTGCTTCTGTCGCCGAGGCGTACCGACTCATGCGGGAGTTCGGCGTGCGCCGCTTGCCCGTGGTGGACGATAAGAGGGCCCTCATCGGCATCGTGACGCTCAGTGACATCCAACGTCTCATTCCCCTCACCAGCGAGGAACAGGACGTGGAAAGTGCTCTTCTTCTCAAGGATGTCGTGGTGGAGGAGATCATGACGTGGGATCCCATCGCCGTGCGGCCTGACGTGACCGTTCAGGAAGCGGCCGAGCTCATGTTGGACTTCCAGGTGAGCGGGTTGCCGGTCATTGAGGGCAAACGAGTGGTGGGCATCATTACCGAATCGGACATTTTTCGGCTCGTGGTGGAGGAATGGCGTCAGGAAGAAGAGCAGTAAGACGTGGTGGGCACACCTGTCGTGTAGTCGTGGAGTGCGGAGCCCGATCCTCCCTCTGTCCTGACACGAGAATACGGGGAACACAAAGAGGTGTTCCTGTTCCAGAGAAACGGAGGAGACAATGGCCAAGATCATGTCGCCGGGGTGGGTCGTCTGGATTACCGGCTTGCCTGCTTCTGGCAAGACGAGCCTGGCGCTGTCCCTTCGCCGGCGCCTGAACGAGCTGGGCGTGAGCGTGGCCGTGCTTGACTCCGACGAGTTGCGCCCCATCTTCACCCCCAATCCCACGTTCACCCACGAGGAGCGGGACCGCTTCTACGCCGCCCTGGTTGAGCTGGCTCACCTGCTGGCCCGGTACGGGGTGAACGTGATTGTGGCGGCCACGGCCAACCGGGTGGCCTACCGGCGCATGGCCCGGCGCACGTTGCCCCTCTTCGCCGAAGTTTGGACCCGTTGCCCGCCGGACGTGTGCCGCCGACGGGACCAGAAGGGGCTCTACACGGCGGCCGAACGGGGTGACATCACCACGCTGCCCGGCGTGGGCGCTCCCTACGAAGTCCCCGAGGCGGCCGATGTGGTGGTGGACACAGCTCGTCTTTCCCCCGAAGAAGCTGCTGATATTGTGCTCCACACTGTCCCCTTCCTGCACCGCGGCATTCATCCCCAGGAGATCTGAGTCCAAGGCCACAACCGCATCGTCCACGAGGAGGTGAGATGATGAGTGAGCAGCAGAAGCCGAACCCCTGGGACATGGCCCGCGAACAGTTCGACCGCGCGGCTGCGTACGTGGATTTGGATCCGGGCGTGCAGGACATGCTTCGCCATCCCCAGCGCGAATTGACCGTCTACTTTCCCGTGCAGATGGATGATGGTTCGGTGCGTGTCTTCACGGGCTATCGCGTTCACCACAACACGGCACTTGGCCCGAGCAAAGGGGGCATTCGATACCATCCCGATGTCACGCTCGACGAAGTGCGGGCGCTGGCTATGTGGATGACCTGGAAGTGTGCCACTGTGGGCTTGCCCTACGGGGGGGCCAAGGGAGGTGTGGTCTGTAACCCCAAGGAGCTCTCCCAAAAGGAGCTGGAGAACCTCACTCGCCGCTATGCCACGGAGATCAGTGTGCTCATGCACCCGGAAGGTGACATCCCCGCGCCCGATGTCAACACCAACCCGCAGATTATGGCCTGGATTATGGACACCTATTCCATGCACCGGGGCTTTACCACGCCGGCCGTGGTGACCGGGAAGCCGGTGGAGGTGGGAGGCTCCCGCGGGCGCCTCGAGGCCACCGGCAGAGGAGTCATGGTCACCGCGGTGGAAGCTTTGCGCGTGTTGGACATTCCGGTCAAGGGAGCGCGCGTGGTGGTGCAAGGCTTTGGCAACGTCGGGGCGGTGGCTGCTGTGTTGCTCCAAGCGGTTGGCGCCCGTGTGGTCGCGGTGAGCGATTCACGTGGTGGCATCTACCGTCCCGACGGGCTGGACGCCCACGCGGTGTGGCGGCATAAGCGGAAAACGGGTTCTGTAGTCGAATTCCCGGATGCTGAACCCGTCTCCAATCAGGCGCTGTTGGAGTTGCCGTGTGAGGTGCTCATCCCAGCAGCCTTGGAGAACCAGATCACGGCTGAGAACGCCCCGCACATTCAAGCACGTGTGGTGGCCGAAGGTGCCAATGGACCCACCACGCCCGAGGCGGACGATATCCTGGCCGACCGGGGCATTTTTGTGGTTCCCGACATCTTGTGTAACGCTGGCGGGGTGATTGTCTCCTACTTCGAATGGGTGCAAGACTTGCAGTACCTGTTCTGGAGCGAGGAGGAGATCAACGAACGCCTGAGTGCACGGATGCGGGACAGCTTCCACACCGTGTTGCGCTTGGCCCGCGAACAAGGCGTCAACATGCGCATGGCCGCGTACATCCGGGCCATTGACCGCGTGGCACGGGCGATCGCCATCCGCGGAATTTACCCATAACTCCGAACATGCCTACACGACCACGGGAAGCCCAGTGGGCACCGGCCCCGTCTGCTAGTGCTCGACCACGATTGTTGTGCTTCTTCTGTGCCCCCACGTCCTCCATGGATAGCAATACACTACTCACTGTGGTCGAGGACCGGTGCCAGAGCGGAGTGCCCTGTTCATGTGGGCATGGATGCTGGCCCGCGTGCCGATTGGGCCGATGTACAGGGCAGAAATATCGCTGCCGGCGAGGTGTGCTGAGCAAGCGAACCAGACGAGGAGCAGGCCATGAACATCGGCGTCCCCAAGGAAGTACGACCGTTCGAGTTCCGCGTCGGGCTGACGCCCCCGGCCGTGGATGCTCTTGTGAGGGCCGGCCACACCGTCTTTGTGGAACGGGGTGCTGGCAGAGGAGCCGGCTTTCCCGATACGGCCTACGAAGCTGTAGGTGCTCGGGTTGTCTACACCCACGAGGAGGCATATGGCCGTGCCGAGGTGGTGGTCAAGGTGGCCCGCCCCACGGCCGAGGAGTACGGCCATTTCCGCCAAGGACAAGTAATCCTGAGCTTTCTTCACCTGGCCGTGGCCTCGCCCGACTTGTTGGCCGCTCTCCAGGAGCATCAGGTCACGGCTATTGCCTATGAGACCATGCAAACCCCTGATGGGACGCTGCCCGTGCTCCACCCGACGAGTGTTGTAGCCGGCCGCATGGCGCCCCTGATCGCCGGCCAATTGCTGGAAACAATGGGTGGTGGCCGTGGCATTCTGCTGAGCGGTATTCCCGGCGTGCCACCGGCCGCGGTGGTCGTCTTGGGAGGCGGAGTGGTGGGCACGAACGCCGCCTGTGCCTTTCACGGCTTGGGCGCTCAGGTGACAGTGCTTGACCGGGACATCCGAGCCCTCCAACGGCTCGACACCCTTTTCAAGGGGCACATCGCCACCATGATGGCCACACCCTACAACGTGGCCAAGGCAGTGGCCTTCGCGGACGTGCTTGTGGGTGCGGTGGCCGTGCCCGGCGAGCGGGCCCCCCCTGATAGTGACGCGCGATATGGTGCGCATGATGCGCCGAGGAGCGGTCATCTTGGACTTTTCCATTGACAACGGCGGGTGTGTGGAAACCAGCCGGCCCACCAATCACGCCAATCCGGCCTACGTGGAGGAAGGCGTAATTCACTTCTGCGTGCCCAACGTGCCGGCCCGTGTGGCCCGCACGGCCAGTTACGCCCTCTCCAACGCCATTTTGCCCTACGTGCTCCACTTGAGCCACGCGGGGCTTCAGGAAAGCCTGCACACCATTCCCGAGCTCCGGCGAGGTGTGAACGTTGTTGACGGCCGCCTGGCCCACCCGGGTGTGGCGGCTGCCTTGGGACGACCCGTGGAGGTGACCTTGTGAACTGGGACACGCTCTATCGCCGCAAGGTGACGGACCCGGCCACGGCCGTTGCCGCCGTGAGCTCGGGCCATCGCATCTACTTGGGTGGAGGAGCCGGTGTGCCCCAAGTGCTTGTCAATGCCCTGGTGGAACGAGCCGAGCACCTTCGGGATGTTGAGGTGGTGCACATTCTCCACTTTGGGCCGGCCCCGTATGTGAAGCCGGAATGCCAAGGCCATCTTCGACACAATGCCCTCTTCATCGGCGCCAATGTGCGTGAGGCTGTTCAGGCCGGAAGGGCCGATTACACTCCCGTGTTCCTCTCGGACATCCCCTCCCTCTTTCGGTCAGGCCGGTTGCCCCTCGATTTCGCCTGTATTCAAGTGTCACCGCCCGACGAACACGGCTTTTGCTCGTTCGGCGTTGAGGTGGGGTGTACGAAACCGGCTGCCGAGGCTGCCCGCGTGGTTGTTGCTGAGGTCAACCAGCAGATGCCTCGCACCTTGGGTGATAGCTTCATCCACGTGCGCAACATTGACGTGATTGTGGAGGTTGATTACCCCCTCCCCGAAGCCCCCCAGGGCGGCTCTACCGAAGTGCATCGCCGCATCGGAGAGCGGATTGCCGAGATGATCCCCGACGGCGCCACCTTGCAACTCGGCATCGGCAGCATTCCCGATGCCGTCCTGGCCAACTTGCGCCACCACCGTGACTTGGGCATCCACACCGAGCTCTTCTCGGACGGCGTGGTGGCGTTGGTGGAGGCCGGCGTGATCACCGGCGCGCGCAAGACGCTCCACCGGGGCAAGGTGGTGGCCGGTTTCCTCTTCGGCTCCCGCCGCCTCTACGAGTTCGTGGCGGACAACCCCATCATTGAGCTCCACCCCACCGACTACGTCAACGATCCCTACATCATTGCTCAACATGACCACATGGTGAGCATCAACAGCGCCCTGGAGGTGGACCTCACAGGCCAAGTGGCCGCCGATTCGATTGGGCCGCGCTTGTTCAGTGGCGTTGGCGGCCAGCTTGACTTTGTTCGGGGGGCGGCGCGATCACGGGGAGGCATGCCCATCATCGCCCTGCCGGCCACGGCCAAGGGGGGCACCATCTCCCGCATTGTGCCCACGCTGAAGCCTGGCGCCGGCGTGACCACCACGCGTTACGACGTGCATTACGTGGTCACCGAGTACGGCGTGGCCGAGCTGCACGGCAAGAGCGTCCGGGAACGGGCCCAAGCGCTCATTCGCATCGCAGCGCCCCAGTTCCGTGATGAATTGACCCGCCAGGCCAAAGCCTTGCAGTACGTGTAGGGCCGATAGGAAGCCGCTAACCAGAGCGAGACCAATTTTGAACCATTGTGGCGTCTTGTGCGACTATTAGGTAGATGTATGTGTATTCGGACAGGATGCGCAGATTTCTAGGGGAGAGAGGTATTGTGTTTGTCATACTCTGTCGCCGCTTGGAAATTGTGTTCGCCATTGTTCTTGTTTTGTTGAGCTCGACCGTCGCCTTGGCGGTTACAATCAACGTAGACGGTAACCGTGAATTGGCATGGGATACGAGTACAAATGGACAGACGCCAGGGCAAATTACTGATGTTGACGAATCCTTGATAACAAATGATGTCGATATTGAAGAATTCAAGTGGACGAATGATACAACATACTTGTATTTCCTGGTTGATACATACGATATACCAAGGATCGCGGGTGGTCTTAGTCCTACAAGGATATATGTCTGTATAGACGTTGATAACGATGTGAATTCTGGAGGATACTATGGCAATTGTAATTCCCAAAGCGGATTTGATAAATTGGTAGTGTTAAATGGCACCACATCTGTTGAGCTGTATACTTACAACAGTGGGACTGGCTCTTTCGAGCCTGTGTCTAGTCCTGGCTCGAGTTTTGGTTATGATACAGGCGCAGCAGTTCCTGTGATCGAAATTCAAGTTCCATTAAATGACCTGGGGATAACCTCGTCGGCTACATGTATACAGACAATGCCTAGTGTTGTGTATTATGATAATGGAACCGTAGATCCTGATGATAATGTGCCTGATAGCGGCAATTTTAATCTAGGTTGTGGCCTTCCCACAGCTATAACACTTGAGTCATTCGATGGTGGAATATCATCGACCTACAACAGCACATTTTTGCTTCTCACAGGGGCATTTGGCGGTTTGCTCGCTGTGGGTGGGTGGGCCTTGTGGCGCCGTCATCGTTAACACACAAAATCGGCGAAATCAGGATCACGTGGTGGCCTTGAGCTCCATAGCGGGGCACTATTTGGTGCCCCGCTTTTCGTTTTGCCATGGTCTCTCTGGCCGCTGTCCGTTACCTGAGCCCTGTATTCGGCAGCCGGCAACGCTCAGTGCAGGGGACCGACAACTGCCTCCACGGCCGCGCGCAATTTCCCGGTCACAATCAGTTCCCGGGCCGCGCGAATGTCTGGAGCCACGATGCGGTCGCGGTCTAAGGGAGGGACAACGGTGCGCAGGGTGTGCAGAGCGGCCTTGACGCCCGGCCCTGGCTCCAGGGGTTTGTGGAAGTCGAGGGCTTGAGCAGCGTTGACCAGCTCGATGGCCAGGACCCAACGGGCGTTCTCCAGCACGTGGCGTGCCTGGCGGGCAGCCGCCATGCCCATGGAGACGTGATCTTCCTGGTTGGCGCTGGTGGGAATGGAATCAACCGAGGCGGGGTGAGTCAACACCTTGTTCTCCGAGACTAAGCTGGCGGCCGTGTACTGGGAGATCATCAGCCCGGAGTTGAGCCCCCCTTGGCGGGCCAAGAAGGCGGGCAGGCCCGAAAGGGCCGGGTCGAGCATGTGCTCCACGCGCCGCTCGCTGATGTTGGCCAGTTCGGCCATGGCCACTTTGGCGTAGTCCATGGCAAGCGCAATGGGTTGGCCGTGGAAGTTGCCCGCCGAGATCACCTCATCGTCATCGGCGAAGACAAGGGGGTTGTCGGTGACGCTGTTGAGTTCCCGCTCCACCACCTCACGCACGTGGACCAGGGCGTCGCGGCTGGCACCGTGGACCTGTGGAATGCAGCGCAGGGAAGTAGGCGTCCTGCACTTTGTCGCAGTTGGCGTGGGAGGCGTGGATGGGGCTGTCAGCCCCCAATGTGCGGACGTTCTCGGCCACGAGCGCGGCGCCTGGATGAGGCCGGAGGGCAGCCACGCGGGCGTCGAAGGGGCGCAGGCTTCCCTTGAGGGCTTCTAAGCTCATGGCCCCGGCGATGTCGGCCACGGTGCAGAGGGCTTGGGCGTCGTGCACCACGAGGGCGGCGATGGCGGTCATGGCCTGTGTCCCGTTGATGAGCGCCACGCCCTCCTTGGATTCCAAGATGAGCGGTGCCAAGCCTGCCGCCCGTAGGGCCTCCCCGCCGGGGAGCACACGCCCTTGGTATTCAGCCTCCCCCTCGCCGATGAGAGGCAGGCTCATGTGGGCCAGGGGGGCCAAGTCGCCGCTGGCACCAACCGACCCTTGGGCCGGCACGACTGGGTGGACACCCCGGTTCAGCATGGCCAGCAGGAGTGTAATCACCTCCTCGCGCACGCCGCTGTGGCCCAAGGCCAGGCTGTGGGCCCGGAGCACCATCATAGCCCGTACCACCTCGGTGGGCAGGGGATGGCCCACCCCCATGGCGTGGGAGAGAGAGGAGCACGTTGCGCTGGAGCTGCCGCGTCTCCTCGGGGCTGATGCGCACTTGGGCGAACTTGCCGAAGCCCGTGGTCACGCCGTAGACCACGCGGTTTTCCGCCAAGAGACGCTCCACGTAGCGACGGCTGGCGCGGACTGCCCCTCGTGCCCCCTCGTCCAGCACCACGGGCACCCCGTTGCGGGCCACTCGCACCACATCCTCAACGGTGAGGCGCTGGCCCACGTGGACTGTGGGTTGATCGGCCATTGCACGGTCTCCTTTCCTCCGGCCAAGCGGCCGCCCGCATCGACGTGGTCGGATATCACCGGTGTGCTTCCAAACACACAACGCCTTCTGGGCCCACGGTGGCAGCGTGCCTGATGCCCGCCGGCAAGTCGAGGCGGTCGCCAGGGCCCAAGGTAAGGTCTTCGCCGCTCTCGGGCAGGTGGAAGGTGATGCTCCCGCGTACCACGTAGATCACTTTGTGGTACGGGTGAGCGTGGAGGCCGTACACGTCACCGGGCGCGTTGCCCCACCGGTAGGGGCGCAGGCCCTCGCGGGTAAAACGGGCCCGTAATGCGTCTCGGTGGGCGGAGTGGCCTCAACCCACGGGGTTACATGAGCGCGCGGTTGTCTCATGTGCTCACCTCCTTCTTTCGGTCCTCCAGGGGCTGTTCCGCAAGGGGGCTCACGCAGCCCGATGATCTCCTCCGAGAAGGCGAAGCGGTCACCTCGCCATCGTTGGACCATGCGCACGGCCGGCAGAGTGGCCGAGCGGTACGTGATGCGTTCGACGGCAAAGCCCGGCGTGCCCGAGGGCACGTTCAGGAGGCGGGCGATTGTCGGGGACAAGGTCACGGCGCGCACGGTGAAGCGAACGCGCACCAAGGGAATGCGATACGTGCAGAGCAGCAGGGTGTGCAGGGACGCGTGTTCCAAGTCCTCGTCGAGGAGGTTCGGACAGAGGGTGTGGGCGAGCTGGCGCACCTCGTGGACGATGGGCTCGCCGTCGGCGTGGTGGAGGGCGCACGATCTCAATAAGAGGAGTGCCGAGCGCAAGCTTCAGGGCCGTTGCAGCCTCCTGTTCGGCAGGAATGATGTGCGCCCTGAGCAGGTGTGTGCTCGGATGCCAGCCGTGCCGGCGGGCTTCCTCGGCAAAGGTGCTCAGCCGGAAGCAGACGCTCTCCAACAGGGAGGAGACAACGAACGTCCCCCGGCCTTGTTCGCGCACCAGCAGTCCCTCCTCCACCAGGGCGCGGATGGCCCGCTCGACGGTGCCCCGGCTCACCCCAAATTCCCTCGCCAGTGTCGGCTCCGAGGGAATGCGCCCCCCCGGCGGATAGGCGCCGCTCAGCACGCGCCGGCGCAGGGTTTCCCGGATGTGCACGTGACGTGGCGGTTGGTGGTGGGAGGGGACCATAGAGGGACTCCATGATGTGAACGGGCTGTCTGGTTGTTTAGACAAGTTGGGGAATTGTACCCCCAAATCCGCAGGTGTCAAGCTGTGTGGAAGCTGTCAGCACGTACGCTGTGCACACAGGTGGTCTAGGCGTTGGCGGGCTCTGGGTGCCCACGGTGAGCGGGGCTCCTCGGCAAGCCGACGGTAAAGCGCAGCAGCCCGTGTGTCCTGCCCCAGGTACTCGTGGGCCAGCGCTTGGGCGTAGGTGAGAGCTCGGCGAAGGGCAGGGTCAGGGTCGGCCGGGGTCGCTGTCGCTGGCAGCACATCTGGGGTGGCTGTGAGGAGAGTGAGTGCACCTGCAGGATCCTGTTCGTCAAAGAGGATCCGGAGGGCAGCACTCCTCGGGGGTTCGGAGGGGAGGTCCTCGGTGCTTGCCACCAGGTGGAGCCCAGCGCCGGTGAAGCGGTACAGGTGAGTGAAGGATAGCGCCGGTGAGAAGAAGGTGATTTCGAGTTGAAGGGTGTTCTGATCGCCACGCACCAGGCGAGGGCGTTGTGCAAAGATCACAAACTGGCCGTTGAGGAAGCGCCCACCTGAGACCGTGAAGGGGCGGAACCGGTGGCCGGTCCACGTCCAGAGGATGATGCGCTGTGGGCACAGGGTGATGAGTTCGGGGGAGCCGTCGCCGTTGAGATCGGCGATGGCCGAGAGCTCACATTGGCTGGGGAATCTCTCCGGCGGCCAATCCCAAGGGGGCCATAGGGCCTCCGGGGGGCTGTCCGCTGGTGGCCAACAATGGAAGGTACTGTTGATCGGCGCTCAGGAAGGCCCACAGGGTGCGTGTGCCTGTCGTGCAGGTGACACACGGGCCGGTAACTGTGCCGATAGGATCGAGAATTCCATCAGCATTGAGGTCGTACTCGGCGGTTACCGGCTGCCACCGGAACCCGCGCCGGCTGAGGAGGGTGTCCAGGGATGATGATCGAGGCCATGACCAGGCCGAGAAGAGAAGCGAAGGCACACAGAGATCGCGCCAATCCAATGACAGAGGGTACCAGAGGGCACCGAGGCTCTCCACCACCCAATCCCCCTCTGTTTCGTTGAGCTGGCCGCAGACCATTCCGAGATCATCGGGAGAATGAACAGCATTCAACCACTGGCTTATCCCTTTGCTCACGGGATGTGTGGGGAATTCCCGGACAAGCCGGTGCCACCACGTGCGTAAGCTTGTCATATCACCCCAGAGTCCGGCGAGGAAGCCTAGGGGAACATGGCATAGGGACGTAAATCTGGAATGCCCTCGCCCCGGCGAGGGGGCAGGGTGGTCAATTCCTGCAGGCGAGCGAGCGCTTCTTGCCGGAAGCCCGTGCGCGCAAAGAGGTGAGCCTCTCGCCAGAGGAGGACGGGGTGCTTGGCGGAATCAGGGCGGATCGCGGGGAAAAGAGGGCGTATCCGTGTGGGCACGTACTCATCGTGCACGAGCTCGTAGATGAGCTGGTACGGTGGGAACGGACCTGCTGCGGCGCTGCCTGGCCCCCGGTCTTCTCCGATAAGCTCGGCGACGGTATCGCCGTTGGAGTCGGCCACGCTCCACCCACCATTTTGAGGTTCCCACGCGGTTGTGACCAAGTCCCGAAACCCATCCGAGCTCCACGAGAGCACATGCAGGCGTTCAAAGTCGGTGGTGGCGCCGGCAGAACGATACAGGAGCACGATCTCAGGGCGGCCGTCTTCGGTGAGATCGCCCACACCCTTAACCTCGGGGAGGCGGTGTGGGCCAGAGGAGTTCTGCTCGGGAAAGTGATATGTTGAGAGTGCGTCCAGCAAGGAGATGTGCTGTTGCTCAGCGGGCCACACGACGAGCAGATCTCCATAGGGGGCAAGGTGGGGAAGAGGAGTGGAAGCACATGCTGAGACAGCAACCAACCACTCCAATGAACCATCGCCTTCCACGTCCACTGGCGTGAGGCTCACGGCCTCGGGAATCGAGGGGCGTGGGCCCGAGGGAGGGGCGTGCCACAAGGAGGGCAACACGCCTTCCTCGACCCATGTGCGGAAGAGCCACGGCATGGGCACGATGGGGGTGAAGCTGTAGAGGGCGCTCGCGGCCGCTTCAAGCAAGACGGGCCGATCGGGAGTGTTGGGATGGCGGTACAGGGTGTCCAGCACGTCAAGGGTAAAGGCCAGCGCTTCCTCTCTGGAGGGCTGTTGGCAAGCTTGGCGGATAAGGGGATGCTGTTCAGGTGCACTGAGGTCGGGTGAGGGCGGTGGTTCTGGCTCCGATGTTCGCGTCGGCCCCGTGTCTGGCAGGGGCTGGGAAGGGCCGAGGGGACCGAATGGCGTGTTGGGGGATATTGCTGTCTGTGACGGGAGCAGACCAGGCGTGCCCTCGGGCACAGGAGTGGGAACGAAGTGGGCGGGCCCCATAGTGGCCGTCGCAGTTGAAGGAGGAGAGGCCGTGAGAGCGGCGGGGTGGGCTCCCGTGCAGGCGACGAGGAGGCCCCAAGTGAGCAGCAGAGCCAACTTCCACCTTGGGGGAGAACCTGCCCGGGCGGCACGTGACAGGGGGAACATGCTCCCAAGAAGGCGGGCCATTGCCAATTGCTGTTGGGATCCAAGCTTGACACAGAGCATGGGGGGCACGGTTTTGGCCGTGCCCCCAGGCGCGCCCGGAGGGATTCGAACCCCCAACCTACGGATTCGAAGTCCGCCGCTCTGTCCGTTGAGCTACGGGCGCGAGTGCTCACATTGTAGCACGAAACAAGCCCGAAGCCAACTGAGCTAGGGGTTGGGCTGCTCTTAGCCTGCGCCAGGCGGGCGCCATGGGCCCTGAACAGCACGCACGTGAGCGTGGAATGTGTCGGGAAGGGGCCTGGACCGGGCTGTGCGGTAGTCATACATCACTTGAACGGTCATCCCCTCGGCAACGAGCCGGCCGTCTGGCCCCTCGATGCGGTAGACCATGTCGAAGCTTTTGCGGCCAATTCGTGAAATGCCCGCCCCGATCTCCAAAGTTTCCCCTAGAAATGCGGGTGAGCGGTAGGCACACGTGGCGTGGGCCAGGATAATGGGCAGATCAGCAGGGACGCGCACGTCAAAGAGGCGCTGCAGGTACTTCAGGCGTGCAGTTTCCATGTAGGTGAAGTAGACCGCGTGGTTGACGTGTCCAAAGGCGTCAAGGTCCCGAAAGGCCACTTCCACGCGGCAGGTGAAGGGAAATGCTCGCACGTCCATCGCTGTGCCTCACGATTGATGATTGGCCTTGTCGATCATGCGCACGTCATTGGCAATGTCCACCAGATCAATGAACTCGTCTGCCTGGCGTCGCAGGTCATCGGAGACGGTGCTCTCCGCTGTCTTCTCGCTGCTGACGACCACCACGCGCACGCCCATCCGCTGGACGGCTTCCACCAGCCGGACAAAGTCGCCATCTCCGCTGAAGAGAATGGCCGTGTCGTAATATGGGGCCAGCGTGAGCATATCGATGGCCAGCTCGATGTCCACGTTGCCCTTCACTTCATCCACCATGTGAACTTGGCCTTCAACGTCCACGGATCGCCGGCGAAAGACCCGGGCGCGCTTGGTGATCACGGTGTACCCGTTGTAGCTGAGCCAATCGGTGAGCCGGATCAGCCAGTCGGGTGTGGAGCTGTCAAGCAGGGCGGTGTAATAGAAGGCGCGCAGTAGGTGCCCCCGGCGTTTGAAGAAATCCAAGAGGCGTTTGTAATCCAGGTGAATGCCCAAATCGCGCAACGTGTGATAGAGATTTGAACCATCAATGAAAATAACAAACCGTCCATACCTCGTATCCATGTTCTCACCCAATACTCCGTTCCTGACTCGTTGGATCTGTTTGACCGTCCTGGCGTGGTACGATCGCATGTTGAGTCCCCTGAATTCTTGTGTTTATTGAAGTACAAAGGTGCCTTGATCCATGATGAGCTCCTCATCAGCCCAGATGGTGACCCCTACCCCGGGAATCACGTCCATGTGAACGGTGCTGGTCCAGTCGGCGCCGGTGAGGTCGGGATAGGGGTTGCCGAAGGCCACGTGGACGCCTGGGAACTTCTCGTCCTGAAGCAGGTTGCCCGTCAGAGCTGTGAGCGCCTCGTTGGTGCCGATGGCGAACTCTCCCACCCGGCGCCCGTTCTCGGCCCTTTCCAAGTATGTCCAGACTTCACGGGCGAGCCCGGTGTCGGGATGGTCCACGTGGACGACGGTGCCGGCTTCTACGGTGAAGCGCACGGGTTGGGCCAGGAGGCCGTACTTGTGGCTGAAGTAATCTCCGAGGAGAATGGCCACTAGCATGCCCTCGGCCGAGACGGGGGCGGTGAACACTTCGCCCTCTGGCAAGTTGCCCCACTGGCCGGGCTCATGGTAGAGCCCTGTACACGGCACCCACGTCCGCCCATCGGGGTCAAAGGAGGCGGTGAAGTCAGTGCCGTTCGGGTGGAGGACGCGGATGGAGCGGGCACGGCGCACCCGCTCGTGAACTTGGTGCGTGCGCGCGGCCACGCGCTCGTAGTCGGCGCACATGCCTGTGCGCATGAGCTCGGGCGTGATGCCGATCATGTGGCCGTGGCGGGTCTGGAACTCGTGGCGCAGCAGGTGGCCTAACTTGATGCGGAAGCTCACCTCTCCGGGTTGGCCTTGGGCAGCGAAGAACGTCACCGTGGGCGCGAACGCCCGCAGGGCGGTCACTAACGGCTCGGGCACGTCTAAGAAGGGGCGTTGGCCGCACGATTCCAGCGTGACGAGTTCCACCGGGGCTCCCTGCTCGCCGGCAACGCGGGCCAACGCTTCACCAATGGCCTCTGTCTCATCGTCGGTGATGATGAACACGCGATCAGTTGGCCTCACGGCCAGACATTGGCGCACGGCCACTCGGGCACCGGGAAGAAGGGAGACAACTGAGTCCATCTCACCTCTCCTGTGTTTGGATTGGAACCGCGTTGGGGAACGTCTACCGTCCTCGGGAAAGGGCCGCCATCCGGTGGAAATTGTAGCACAAGTCGGTGATTCTACGAATTGTTCACCTCCCACACAGCCTGCGGGGGGCGTTCCCTTTGACGCTGGCATTGGGCAAAGCATACCTCCTGTGTTACAATCCCAACCCGCCGGCCACCGGGACGTGCCGGAAACGCCTGTTTCCCAGTGCCTGTGGTGCCTCGGCATATTGAGAGGAGTGAGCCTGTGACCCTCACCCACCCCTTGACGATTGTCCTGGTGTTGCTGGGCGGCAGCCTGCTCATACCGCGCACGCGGCCTTGGGTGAGCCGTCCTGCGCGCAGCGTGTTGACGCTGGTGCTCATGGGGGTGGCCTTTTTCCTGGGCCTGTTGGCCCTGTCCGAGGTACCTCTCGTGATTTCCCTCTCCCACTGGGAGGACTTCACCGGCACGGACGAGGCCATTGTGTTTCACTTCACTGAACTGACCGGCCGGTGGATGCTGCTGGTGCTCTATGCCGGTCTGGCGGTCACCTTAGCCGCGTTGGACGAGCCGTGGGAGGGGCCAACGGACGAATACGTGAGCGTGCTCGCCGGGGTGTCGGCTGCCCTGATGGTCTTCAGCATGGCGGGCAACTTCACCACCTGGTTGGCCGCGTGGGCCCTTCTCGACCTGTTTTGGCTCTTCGCCGTCGGGCTGCCCGGCCGCTCCCGCTGGCCGTGGGCCCTCGGGGTGCTGCAAGGAATTGGCATGTTTGCGCTCCTGGGGGCCACGCTGCTGGTGTGGCGCATGTTTCGGGTGGTCTCCTTCACCCTGGAGAGCATGCCCTTGTTGGCTGTGGTGTTCATCTCGGCGGCATTGATTGTGCGCACGGCTCCGTATCCCCTTCATCTGCCCGCTCTCGCGCACAACGAGGTGCCCTCCCGCATTCGAGCTTTCTTTCCCCTGGTGAGCGTGGCGGCCAGTGGCTTCTGGTTGATCTTCTGGATGTCCAAATGGGGCACAGCGTGGCTGACAGTGGCGTGGGAACCTGTCTTGGCAGTGTTGCTGGTGGCCACCGGGTTCCTGGCCTGGAGGAGGCCACGTGCCACCCAGCGGGTAATTTTCCTGAACACCTGGTTGGTCCTCCTGGTGCTCTGGGCCCTGTGGACAGGGCATCCTGGCCGGGCAGGCCAAATTATCTGGGGGGGAGCGCTCAGCTTGGCCGCTTTGGCCCTTCACGGGGGCGAGGGGGAGCGCCTGGAGGTGGCCACGTTGCCCACGCTGTTGGCTGCCTTCGTGTTTCTCGGCATTCCGGGCAGTGGTCTCGCCGTGGTGGGTGAGCTGATTGCTGAAGCCGTGGCTGACGGACGCGTTGGGTTGGGGGTGGCCGGCATTCTCGGCCTGATGGGCATCACGGCAGCCATCATTCACCAGATGGCGGAGCCGAAGCCATCCCAAGCGCAACCGTCACGGTGGGCGGGCATAACGCTTCTGGCCGTGGGGGCCTGGCCCCCCTTTGGCCGTACGCTTTGGTTGGTTCCTCCGTTTGTCGAACAGAGCCCCCCGGCCGTTCCTTGGACGTGGTGGATGGGGATGTTGGTTTTTGGGTGGGCTGGTGGCCTTCTGCTCTGGCGCCTGAGACGCGTGTGGGCACGATACCCATCCGTCATGAGAGGAGGTGTGATGCTCTTGGGGTTGGAATGGGCCTGGGATGGCGTGGGGCACGCCGGCCGGTGGTTGGCCGTCTTCGTGCGCGGGGCCGTTCGCATCGTGGAAGGCGAGAATTATGGCTGGCTTCTGCTCTTCCTCTTCATTGCCTTTGTGCTCCTGTTCAGGTAACACAGGATGATCAGAGGGACATAAACCATGACAGAAACGCTCGTGCGGCTTCTCTTCTCCCTGACAGCCGACCAGGTTCTAGTCGGGCTGGCCATGATGGCGGCCGCTGTGGCCGTTGCCGTGGACTGGCGCGTGGTGCTGCTCGCGCTGGCCGTGCAGTATGGCTTGGTCTCCGTCCTCTTGGGTGACCATGTGCTTCCCCAAGTGGCCCTGATCAAGAGCTTGGTAGGAGGCTTCTGTCTCCTCGTGCTCTACCGGACGGGCCTCTATGTCCAGAAGGCGGTAGACTCACACAGCTTTCCCGGCGCTTGGGTGGACCAACAACACGAATCCCTGCCCTTCTCCACGTCGTTTCGGGTCTTGGCATTGGCCATGTGGACTTTGGGCATTGTGGCCCTCTCCAACCGGCTCCGCTTTGACTTTATGGCGCCACAGTTGCTTTTCCCGGCCTCTTGGCTCGGAGGCATGGGGCTGTTGGCCATCATGTTAACCCGTGATCCCCTGAAGACCACAGCAGCTCTGCTCACCTTTGAAAACGGCTTCGAGGTGCTCTTCACTCCCCTGGAGCCTGGTCTGCTTATCATGGCCTTTCTGGGAACGGCCAATATCATGACGGCCTTGGTGGGCGCTTACTTAACCATCGTGGCCAATTTGCGTTACCTGGAGCCATTGCCGGAACTGGGCGACTGGGAATCAACCACCTTGGCCCTGATGGGCCCGGAACCAAACCGTGAAGGGGAGGCGAGCGCTTGACACTGCCACCACCGGTTTGGCTCTGGATTCCAATATGGCTCCCCCTTGTGGTGGCTCCCCTGGTCTACATCCTGCGCCGGCACGAGCTGGTGGCCGCCATTCTCACTGCAGCCATCTTCGTGCTGAGCAGTTATTTATTGTGGACAGCTCCTCCGCCGCCCACGATTATCTTGGGTCGCCCCGTTGTGTTGGAACGCGTGCCCCGTGTGCTGCTAATCGCGCTGGGCTTCTGGATGACCGTAGGAGCCCTCTACGCGGCCCGGATCTCTCAAGGGTGGAGCCTGTTTCCCTTTTGGCTTCTGCTGTTTGGTCTGCTGGCTGTGGCGTTCATGTTCCAAGATTTCACGGTGCGCGTCATCGTGCTCAAAGTGGCTTGGTTGGGGGCTATTCTGTTGGTACAAAGCGGCGTTGTCACCTCCATGCGGGCGGCCACGCGCCTGCTTGTCGTGGCCGTGTTGGCCACGCCTGCCCTGCTCTTGGCGGGCGTGTTGGCAGGACGCATTGAGACGACCCCAGACCTGATCTCCTTGGCCCCTCTGGCCGGCATTGGATTTGGCATTGGCTTCAGCCTGGTGTTGGCTGTTGTTCCCTTTCACGCCTGGCTTCCTCAAGTGGCCGAGGATGGCCCGCCCCTCATCGCCGCTTGGTTTGTGGCCGCCTTGGGGACCGCTTACTTGGTCCTGCTTATCGACCTGGTGGACCGGATGCCTTGGCTGTTGCAGGAGGGAAGAGGGCTGAGCCTCTTGCGCAGCGGAGGGCTGTTGCTCATCGTCGGCGGTGGCCTCTTGGCCCTGGTGGAGACCCACGTGGGGCGGTTGTGGGCCTACAGTGTCCTGGTGGACACAGGCTACATTGTGCTGGGGATCGGCCTTGGCCGCCTCATCGGCATGGAGACACCTCTGCTGGCCGTGGGCGCCCGCTTTGTGGCCTTGATCCTCAGCGGCGTGGCCCTGGCCACCATCCGTCACCGTGCCATGAGCTTGGAGATGAACGAACTGGCCGGCAGCGCCTCTCGCGTGCCCCTCTCCTACCTGGGGTGGCTCTCCGGCGGACTCTCGTTCCTGGGCGTTCCTCTCTCGCCGGGCTTCCCGGGCCACTGGCTCATCCTGCGCCAGCTCTTCGCCTTGGACATGCGGTTGGCGTGGGGCATTGTGGTGGCCACGCTGTTGGGGGTCGTGGGCTACGTGCGCGCCCTCAACGCTGCACTCCGCACCGCGCCCCCGGAACGGCTGGAGACAATTGAACCTGAGCCCATTTTGGTTACCATTCTGCTGTTGCTCCTGCTCATTGTGGCTTCATTTGTGGGCCTCGTGCCCCACACGATTATCCCTCTCGTGCGCTTTATGGCTCAGGGCCTGTGATGGGGACACATGGCGCTTCACCATGGCGCCAGGCCTGACGGGCTGGTATCCATTTCAATTTTTGCACTCTCTTTTTTTTCATTCTTTTTTCGTTTTTTGGTGTTCTATCCGGTAAAAATCCCTTGACGCTTCCCACCCAGTTGTGCTATGATTAGAGTATCACCCTGGGTGTGGAAGCGGGCGAGCTGACAGCGGGGAACATTGGCCGCACGGCCAGCGTTCTGGTACCAACGGTGGCAAAAGGTCTGATCACAGACAAGCTCAATCTCGTGTGAGGAGGAACACTATGAGCCGTTTTGTTCAACGGGGGCGAGCCCTGTTGTTCGTCTTGACGCTGCTGGCTGTGGGAGTTGTGGCCTGTGAGCGGCCTAAGTCAGAGGTGGTGAAGCCCACGGTGACCCCGGATGAGGCAATCTCCGGCAATGTCACGGTGCCCACAATTCCCCCGGAAACCCCGGTGTCCGAGGAGGCCACACCGACAACGCCGCCTCTGCCCACGACTCCCCCTGAGGCAACGGCCATGCCCTCGGGGCAACCCGACACACAAGTTGAGCCTGAGCCCACGACGGTGGCCGTCGCAAGCCCAACGCCCGTGCCCCAGCCGGCCGAACCTACTCCCGAACCTTCTGATGTGACGCCGGCCGAAACAGGGACCCCCTCCCAGCGCGTCCACGTGGTCCAGCGGGGCGAGTGGATCTACGCCATCGCCCGACAGTATGAAGTCTCACCCCAAGCCATCATCAGGGCGAACAACATCCAATCGCCTGACCTGATCTTCCCCGGCCAAGTCCTCATCATTCCCTCCGATGGCGGAGCGCCGCCGGCTGGTCGGATGGAACACGTGGTCAAGGCCGGTGAGACCTTGTACAGCATTGCTCAACAGTACAACACCACCGTGCAGGCCATCAAACGCCTCAACGGGCTGGAAACTGATGTCATCTACGTGGGCCAAGTGCTCGTCATCCCATGAACAGGGCCCGACCCTGCGTACCTCTTGGCGTTGGCACAGGGTCGTGGGGGTTTCTTTTGACAAATTTGGCCGCCTGCGCCATAATCTGTCCGTCCGGGTTTGACCGGCCGAGACGCGAGCGGACGGGAACCACATGAGAGGCATGACCTTGGTGTTGACGACAAGATGCATCTGTATCAGGCGGGGGCGTTAGCCGCCGCCTGATCCGATTCGTCCGTCGCCTACACGGGCCGACGGCGGCTAACGCTCCCGCACTCCACCCTCGCCCCCAGTGGGGGTAGGTGTGTTGTGCTGGAGTGATCCCTTCACACGAGTGGGGGGAAGGCATGTCAAGCCTACAAGCCGCCGTCGGCCTTTTTGTATGTCGTGAAACCGGCGGATTTCCAAGAACTGCTCAAGTAACTGAATGCCCAACGTAAGGAGGGGTGCATATGTCCAGCAAGCCGATTGAAGAGCGGGGATACGTTCATCCAGATGTGTTGGTCAGCACGGAGTGGGTGGCCCAACATCTCGACGACCCCAACGTGCGCGTTGTGGAGAGCGACGAGGACGTACTGCTCTACGACTTGGGCCACATTCCAGGTGCCGTCAAGGTGGACTGGTTCACCGACTTGCAACACCCCATTGTGCGTGATTACATTGACGAGCGCGCCTTTGAAGAGTTGATGAGCAGGCTGGGCATCAGCAACGACACCACAGTGGTCTTCTACGGGGACAAGAACAACTGGTGGGCCTGCTACGCCTTTTGGGCCTTCCAGCTCTTCGGGCACACTAACGCCAAGGTGATGGACGGCGGGCGCCAAAAGTGGATCGATGAAGGCCGTCCCCTCACCCGGGAGGTCCCCACCTACCCTCGAACGAACTACAAGGTACGTGCCCGCCGCGAGGAGGAGATTCGCGCCTTCCGCGATTACGTCATGCAGTTCATTCAACGGGAGGGCGCCCAACTGGTGGACGTGCGCTCCCCGGCCGAGTACACTGGCGAAAAAATCCACATGGAGGACTACCCCCAAGAGGGCGCCCTGCGAGGTGGTCATATCCCCGGTGCCCGCAACATACCTTGGGGCTTGGCCGTCAACCCCGACGGCACCTTCAAGAGCGCCGAGGAGCTGCGTGCCATCTACGTCGAAGAACAGGGACTGAACCCCAACCAGGAAACAATCGCCTACTGCCGCATCGGGGAGCGCAGCAGCCACACGTGGTTCGTGCTGAAGTACCTGCTGGGCTTTAAGGAGGTGCGCAACTACGACGGTTCGTGGACCGAGTGGGGCAACTTGGTGCGAGCCCCCATCGAGAAGCCCTGACCAACGTGACCCACGCCCCCGGAGAATGCCTATTCGCCGGGGGCCAATCCCACAAATTCTCTTGGAGAGGTGAAGGAGATGGCGACTGTGTACGTTCCGACCCCCTTACGCCGCCTCACCGGCGGTCAAGCCCGCGTGGACGTGGAGGCCGGTACAGTTGGCGAACTCATCGAGAAGCTGGAGGACCAATTCCCCGGCATCAAGAACCGGCTGGTGGAGGCTGAAAGCGGCGAGATCAAGCGATTTATCAACGTCTTCGTGAACGGCGAGGAGATTCGTTCCCTCCAAGGGACTGAAACGCCCTTGGACGAACATGCCGAGGTGAGCATCATCCCCGCCATGGCCGGTGGCCTGTACCGGTGAGAACACCGACGGCTGCACAGGCGGGAACCCTGAAACCCAATCGATTTTCCACGCCGCGGTGGGCGCCTCCCGGTGAGGCGCCTTTGCCAACGGCGAGTGGACTCACGTGAAAGAGGGGTGAAGTATGACGCGAAAAGTGACACGGGACGAGCTGTTGGCCTACGTCAAGTCACAAATCAAGGAAATCGACGTGCAAGGGCTGAAAACGTGGTTGGAGGAAGGCCGTCCCCTCCGCGTCGTGGACATCCGCGAGCGAGATGAGTTTGAGCAAGGCTTCATTCCCGGCGCCAAGTTTATCCCACGGGGCCATCTCGAACTCCAAATTGAGGACTATGAGCCAGACCGGGAGGCGCCTATCGTGCTCTACTGCGCCGGAGGGGGTGCGCTCGGCGCTCGCGGCCAAAGCGCTCCAAGACATGGGATACCGCCACGTCTACTCTCTGGCCGGAGGGTTTTCCGCTTGGAAACATGCTGGCCTGGCCTTTGACGTGCCCCGCAAGATGACCGACGAGCAGCGCATACGGTATTCCCGTCACATGCTCATCCCGGAAGTGGGCGAGGAAGGCCAGTGGAAACTGCTCGACGCCAAAGTGCTGCTCATCGGCGCCGGCGGCTCGGCTCTCCGGCAGCCATGTACCTGGCTGCAGCCGGCGTGGGCACTTTGGGCATCGTGGACTACGATGTGGTGGACCTGAGCAACCTGCAACGCCAAATTCTGCACGGTGTGGAGGACATTGGCCGCGCCAAGGTGGAGTCGGCCCGCGAAACGTTGGCCTCTATCAACCCCGACGTGCGCGTGATCGCTCACAACGCGCCGCTCAACAGCGACAACGTCATGGATATCATCCGCGACTACGACATTGTGGTCAACGGTTCGGACAATTTCCCCACCCGCTACTTGATTAACGATGCCTGTGTGATGGCCGGCAAGCCCCTGGTGGATGGCTCCATCTTCCAGTTTGAAGGCCAAGTGACCGTTTACAAGGCCGATGAGGGGCCTTGCTACCGCTGCCTCTTCCCCACACCGCCCCCGCCGGGCGAGGTCCCCTCATGTGCGGAAGGGGGCGTGCTCGGCGTGTTGCCCGGCGTTGTGGGATGCTTGCAGGCCGTGGAGACCATCAAGCTGATTTTGGGGCTTGGCCGCTCGCTGATCGGGCGCTTGCTCCTCTACGATGCCCTCAGTGCCGAGTTCCACGAGGTGCGTTTGCGCAAGAACCCACGTTGCCCGGTCTGTGGCGAGAACCCCACCATCACCGAACTCATCGACTACGAGGAGTTCTGTGGGGTGCCGTTGCCACGCCGTGACGGCGTGACCGAACACGCCCAAGAAGCCCTTTTGGAGACAGTGTAACACCATGACTGTTCCGGCGCGTTCCACCACACCACCCGTGGCCGACGTCGTTCCCACCGTGCGTAATCAGGTGGTTCGCCATGAGGCCCTGTTGAATCGCCCGGTGAGCCTCCTGGAACGGGTGGGAAACACGCCCTTGCTCCGCCTCCACCGGCTGGCCGACGATGTGCCCCAAGGGGTAGAAGTCTACGCCAAAGCGGAGTGGTTCAACCCGGGCGGCTCCGTTAAGGACCGTCCGGCCCTGCGCATCATTGAAGCGGCCGAAGAGGCCGGCCTGCTGACGCCCGACAAGATCATCATTGACAGCACGTCGGGCAACACGGGCATTGCCTACGCCTGGATTGGTGCCCTGAAGGGCTACCGGGTCACCTTAGTGATGCCGGAGAACGTGAGCGAGGAACGCAAGCGCATTCTGCGGGCCTATGGGGCCGAACTGATCTTCAGCGATCCCCTCGAGGGTTCCGATGGTGCCCTGCGGCTCGTGCGCGAGATCGTGGCCCGGGAGCCAGACTGGTACTTCTACGCCGATCAGTACAACAACCCCGAGAACTGGCGGGCCCACTTTCACACCACGGGGCCGGAAATCTGGGCACAAACCCAGGGCCGCATCACTCATCTGGTGGCCGGTGTGGGCACTAGTGGTACCCTGATGGGCACAGGCCGCTTTCTGCGCCGTGTGAATCCGGACATCACCGTTGTGGCCGTGGAACCCGAGGATGAGCTGGCCATTATCGAGGGCTTGAAACACATGGAGACGGCCATTGTGCCGGGCATCTACGAGCCCGCGTTGGTGGACCAGACCGTTCACATCTCGCCCGAGGCGGCCTACCACATGACGTGTCGTTTGGCCCGTGAGGAAGGCTGGTTTGTGGGGTTCAGCGCGGGGGCGGCCATGCACGTGGCCTTGGAGGTGGCCCGCACACTTCGCGAAGGCGTGGTGGTGGCCATCCTGCCGGACGGTGGCGCCAAATACCTCAGCCTGTTGCGCCCTGACGGGGGATGAGGGCGGGCTTCGTCCGCCCTGCCCCTGTCCCGCTTCGGCTAAACGCGGGCGGTATCGTACAACCGCCCGCGGATGGCCAACACTTCCCGACGCAGTTGTTCGTCCCCTTCTACCGCCTGCGCCACTTTCTCGTACCCGTACAACACGGTGGAATGGTCACGCCCGCCCAAGGCCTCGCCGATGCGAATGAGCGAGGCGTCCGTCTCCTCGCGGGCCAGGTACATGGCCACTTGGCGGGCGTGGACGATGTGTTTGCGCCGGCTGGGACTCTTCAGATCGTCCACCGAGAGGTGGTAGAAGCGGGCCACTTCCTCGATAACCCAGTCAAGCTCGAGTGCGGGCGGCCGCTCCAGCACGTCTTGAAGAACGCGTTCGGCCAGCTCCACCGTGAGGGGCTGATGGCCGAACTGGGCGTAGGCGACAACGCGGGTCAGGGCGCCCTCTAGCTCCCGGATGTTGCTCTGCACCCGGTGGGCGATCAGGTGAATCACCTCGTTGGGCACCGGCACTGGTTGGCCCTCCGCCTTGGCGTGGAGAATGGCGATGCGTGTCTCCAAGTCGGGCGGAGCAATGTCGCACACCAGCCCGCCCTCGAACCGGGAGCGGAGCCGCTCCTCGAGCAGGGGAATCGCCCGTGGCGGGCGGTCGCTGCTGATCACGATCTGGCGGTTGGCCGCGTGCAGGGCGTTGAAGGTGTGGAAGAACTCCTCTTGGGTGCTCTCCTTGCCGGCGATGAACTGGATGTCGTCCACGAGGAGCACATCAGCCCCCCGATACCGGGCGCGGAAGGCCTCCGTGTTCTGCGTGCGAATGTCGGCGATGAACTCGTTGGTGAATCGCTCCGAGGACACGTAGACGGCCTTCAAGTTCTGGGCCAGGACGTTGTGCGCGATGGCGTGGAGCAAGTGTGTTTTGCCCAACCCCACCCCACCGTAGATGAAAAGGGGGTTGTACGCTTGGGCAGGGCGTTCGGCCACAGCCAGAGCAGCGGCGTGGGCCAAGCGGTTGCTGGGGCCCACGATGAAGGTCTCGAAGGTGTAGCGGGGCTGTAAGGGATTGCCGGCCGGCGGCTGGAGGAGCGCTGGGGGCTCCGGCGGCGCACTGGGAGCACGTGAGCCGGCCGTGTGCCCGTTCGCTCGCTTCACCGTGAACTCCACGTGCACCTCGGCGCCCACATGACGTTCCAGTGTCTTGCGAATGAGGGGCTGCAGGCGGTTCTCCAGCCAATCGGCGGCATATGGGCTGGGCGTGCCGATGATATACCTATTGCCCCGACACTCGATCAGTTCCGTGCCCTTCATCCACGTGTCGAAGGTCGCGCGGGTCATTTGAAGCTGGATGTCACCCAACACAGCATCCCACAGGCGTTTGAGGTCGGCCGAGCCGGCGTTCACACCCCCACCTCCTTCTCCTTTTTTGGGACCCTGCAGGCGCGCACCGCGTCACGGGGAATAGGTGCGCCCAAGGAGCCCGATAGCACGTGTAGCGTGATGTGTGGACAGGGCCCCGCGTGGGGCGACACAGCAAGCAAGTACCAGCACAACTGCCCGCTGCAAGAGATGAGCCCGGAGATTGCATTCGCCCGGTGTGGGCACGTCGGTGTTGAGTGCTTGGCGGAGCCCGTTACATGTGGATCGCCCGGTCTGCGTTGGCCTGCGATTATGTTCGGAGGACTGCCGACGCCGGGGCACGAAGAGGCCGGCAGCTCCGTTGGTCTGGCCAAAGACGAGGCGGTGATCCGGCGCATCCTGCGTCTGGTAGTAGGGCAGATTGTAGCAAAGGCCAGGGGGGGAGGCAAGCGGCCTCGGGTTTCTCGCCTTTGCCTCCTGTGATGTTCCCCTACAATATACAGTAGGGTCGGGCCGAGCACACCTACTAGATATTGTGGCCTCTTGACACGGGCGCGGCAGTGTTGACATATCCCGTCATCTGGCCGGAGAAATTTTAAGGTTTGTGAACAAATTCCCATGAGGGTCGGGACCTTTGGCGGCTGGCGGTTCACATCGCCGGCACTCTTGACATGAGGAGGGATGATGAGCACGTGTCGTCGGTGGTTTGTGGTGTGGTGGGCCGGTTGGCTCACGCTGTTGGCCTGGAAGCTTGTGGCGGCGAATCCGCCGGCCACCGAACTGTGGCGTCAGGCGGTGTGGTCCCGGGCCTGGCGCCTCCACGTGGTGGACGCCGACACGGGCGCACCTCTGCCGGGAGCCGTGGTAGAAACGCCCTACGGCACACGGCGCGCAGATGTGCAGGGCGTCGTCTCCGTGTTGGGGGTGTACGGCGCCCGGGTGCGAGCCTCGACACCGGGCTACGAGCTCGCCGAGATTGCCTTGAGGGCCGATAGCCAAGCGATCCGCCTGCGCTCATTACGGCC
This sequence comes from Ardenticatenia bacterium, assembly GCA_030949995.1. Lineage (GTDB taxonomy): Bacteria > Chloroflexota > Anaerolineae > Ardenticatenales > Ardenticatenaceae > WFWG01. The sequence continues at coordinate 325 of JAUZRY010000107.1, read as the reverse complement.
GAGGGTGCACGTTGTGGACGCGCGCACGGGCATGCCCGTGGCCGGTGCCGTGGTGGTCTGGAACGGCCAATGGGCGCGCACTGATGACCGGGGAGTGGTCTTCCTGCCGGCTGTCCCTCAGGGACCACTGACTGTGAAGCGGGCCGCCTACTGGCGGGCTGTGGTGAGTTCCCCCGAAACGGCTACCTTAGTGCGCCTTGAACCCATCCGCGTGCGTGGCCTCTACTTGGCCTTCGTGATTCTCAATCGGCCACGAACGGTGATCGAGGCGTATTTGGACCGGGCTGCTCGGCTGGGCTCAACACCGTGGTCATTGATGCCAAGG
>JAUZRY010000106.1 GCA_030949995.1 Ardenticatenia bacterium | reverse complement strand
TGGCGTAACCCTTGGCCCGAAGCGGATGAACGCGCCTTTCAGGTGGTGCAGGCGCTCCTGGCCGTGGCCGCGGGCGGCGTGCTCGGGCAGGGGCTCGGCCAAGGATACCCGGATTTCGTGCCCGTCGTCCACAGTGACTTCATTCTGGTAGCCATTGCCGAGGAATTCGGCCTGGCCGGCGTGGTGGCTGTGGTGGGCCTCTACCTGTTCTTCATGGAACGGGGGTTCTGCGTGGCCGTAAAAGCTCAGGATGGCTTTGCCCAACTGTTGGCCGGCGGCATTACCGTGATGCTCTGCCTGCAAGCCTTCATCATCATGGCCGGTTCGCTCAAACTCATCCCGCTGACCGGGGTCACGCTTCCCTTCGTGAGCTACGGCGGCAGCAGCCTCATGACCAGCTACGCGGCCAGAGGGCTCCTCCTCCGGATCTCGGCGGACGAACCATGAGCGAGACACACGCCACCTTTCGCCAGATGGTTCTGCTCCTCATGGCCGGCTTCCTGGCTGTAGCCGTGGGCGCCGGCTACTGGGGCGTGGTGCGCGCCGGCGAACTGAACGCCCGCGCCGACAACGCACGTCGAGTGGAGCGGGAACGGCGGGTGTGGCGGGGCAGCATGTTGGCTCGCGACAGGAGGACTGTGTTCGTGCAGACGATGATGGACGCGGATGGCATAGCTCGCCGGCAGTACAAGTACCCTCTATTAGCTCCTGTGACAGGCGTGTGGAGCCTTCGCTACGCCAACACCGGCCTGGAAGCCGCCTATGATCCCTGGCTGGCCGGCCGACGAGGCAAGCCCTTGGACCAGTGGCTGGACAACATGCTCCACCGTCCTGTGCGCGGTTATGATCTCGTGCTCACCGTGGACCCGCAACTGCGAGCGGCTGCCGACGCCCTGCTGGGAGATCGAGCAGGGGCCGTGGTAGTGATGGATCCCCGCACAGGCGATATTCTCGCCCTGGCCAGCCACCCCACTTATGACCCCAACACGTTCGACGAACAGGCTGAGGAGCTCCAGCGGAGCCCGAACCACGTGTTGCTCAACAGGGCCACTCAAGGCCTGTACACGCCCGGTTCAGTGTTCAAGATCGTGACCCTGGCCGGTGTATTGGAACACCGCAAGGCCCGGTTGGACGATGTCTTCGAGGACACGGGGCTCTTCGTGGTCAACGGCTTTCCAGTGCGCGACTTCCAGCCCCCCCCCCAACCCCGACTCGACTTGGCCCGTGCCCTGGCCTACAGCAGCAACGTGATCTTCGCCCAACTCGGGCTGCAACTGGGCCCTGACTTGATGCGCCAGACAGCCCAAGCCTTTGGCTTTGGGGAGGTTACCCCTGTGGACTTGGAGGCCGAAGCCAGTTCGCTGGGACCAGATGAATTCCTGCTGGACCAAGTTGGCCTGGCCAACACGGCTTACGGTCAAGGGCGAGTCCAAGTGACTCCCTTGCACATGGCCCTCATTGTGGCCGGTATCGTCAACGATGGTGTCATGCCCCGCCCACGCCTCGTCCAGGAGATTCGCACGGCAGAGGGTTCAGTGTTGCGCCGCATCGAGCCCGCCGGGTGGAGGCGGGCGACGAGCAGGCGCACGGCCGCCCAAGTACGCCAAGCCCTGGTGATCTCGGCACGTGAAGGCTACGCCCGCGCCGGGGCGCCAGCAGGCATTCCCATTGGCGGCAAAACGGGCACGGCACAATTGGGTGGCAACCGGCCACCTCATGCCTGGTTTGTGGCCTTTGCGCCGGCAGATGCGCCCCGACTCGTGGTCGCCGTCATCGTGGAAAACGGTGGCATCGGCGGCCTCGTGGCTGCTCCCATTGCCCGTCAACTCATTCAACAGGCCCTGACACGCTCACGTTCACTTGTCCCAGAATCGTGAGCGGAAAACAGTTGCCTCTGTCCTGCTGGTCTTCACGCCGAGCGCCTTTTGGCTATCATGGGGACAACCTCCAATCCGGGAACGCCTTGTTTCGCAAGAACACCCGTCACATGACCGTTCCAAAGACGCGGTGAGGTGCGAGTAGTTGTGGCCCAGGAGCAGCAGGGCGTGGGGTTGTGGGTCGAAGCGATGAATGAACGGATGCACAAGCTCTAGCCCGCCTGTTTTGGAACGGTCACGCCGTGGCGGTGGTGTTTGGGAGGACATTTTGCCTGTGATATAATCCTTCATTGTGGGCCCGTGAGAGGAAGCGCGGGCGACGACATGAATACGGTGGTGGGGTGATCGTGTGAGTACGGGAGCGTGGAGGAGGGTGAAATTCCAAACGTGTGGGCTCGAGCATGGTTGACGCTGTCCGACAGCCGGCGCACCTTTCCGTGGCGCTCAACGCCCAACTGCTCTCGCTCCGGCGCGGCTATCGGAACGCCGGCATTTCTCGTTACATCTACGGGTTGCTCTACCACCTCCCACTGGCCGATAGCACCATTCGGTACACTGTCTACACCCACGAACGGGGGGGGCAACTCCCCGGCCTGCGGCGAGTAGTTACCCGCTGGAACACCCATCGTCCGGCCATGCGGATCGTGTGGGAACAGATCGTGTGGCCGGCCGTGTTGGCCCGTGAGTCCCTGCCGGTTCACGTCATTCACGGCCTGGCCTATGCCCTGCCCCTTGTGGTGTCCGTGCCGGCCGTGGTCACAGTCTACGATCTCTCTTTCATCCACCTGCCGAATGCGTTCCGACCTTGGAATCGTCTGTACTTGCGTGTGATGACACGAATAGCGGCCCGGAAAGCCGCACACGTCTGTGTCATTTCGGAAAACACACGCCGCGATGTGGCCCGCTGGCTGGGTCTGCCGGAATCACACATAAGTGTGGTCTACCCCGGCGTGGATGGCCGATTTGAGCGGCCGGCTGAGGCCGCTCTGGCGGCGTTCCGACAGCGGCGTGGGGTGCCTGAGCGGTTCGTGCTCTACTTGGGCACCCTGGAACCGCGCAAGAACCTGGTGCAGCTTCTGCGGGCGTATGCTCGGCTGGCCAGGCACGACTCCCACGTGCCCCCCCTCGTGTTGGCCGGCGGTCGGGGGTGGGGCGCGGAGGCCATCTTCGCCGAAGTGGAGCGTTTGGGGTTGGCGGAGCGGGTTCGCTTTCCTGGCTACATCCCGTCGGACGAACAGCCCTACTGGTACGCAGCAGCCGAGCTCTTCGTCTACCCGAGCCGGTACGAGGGCTTCGGCATGCCCGTGTTGGAAGCTATGGCCTGTGGTACACCAGTGCTCACGTCGGACAGCTCGAGCCTGCCAGAAGTCGTGGGAACAGCAGGTGTCATGGTGAACCCCGACGACGAGGAGGCCTTGGCCGATGCCCTGGCCGACTTGTTGGCCTCACCGGAGCAGCGGGCTCAGCTCGGCCAGGCGGCCAGGGAGCGTGCCCGGCAGTTCTCGTGGCTTCGGGCAGCCCGGCAACAAGTAGTGGTCTACCGTCGCCTCGTTGCCCACGGGGAGGATGGCGTATGAGTCTTCTTGACCGCTCACATCGCTTGGCCCGCTTTGGGCTGATGGCCGTGGATGTGGTGCTCATCAACGTGGCGTTCGCGGTCGCCTACTGGATGCGCTACGTCCAGGAGTGGGGAGGACAGGTGGACCCGGCCTACCGGGTACCCTACACCCAATATGTGCCGGTGGCTGCTGTCCTCACCGCCTTGCTCCTGGTGACGTTGACCATTGAAGGCGTCTACAACCGGCGCCGGGGTGTTTCCTTCTTCGAGGAACTATACGCTATCCTGAACGCCACTACAACGTCCGTCGTGTTGATGATCGCGATTTTCTTCTTCTACCGTCCCTACTCCTATTCCCGGCTCATTTTCGCCTACGTGGCGGCCCTCACGGTGCTCTTTCTGGGCACAGCGCGCCTGATAGAGCGCCTGGTGCGCCACCAGTTGCGCAAGCGGGGGTCTCGGCGTGATGCGCCTGCTCATCGTGGGCGCGGGGGAGCGAGGGCGCACGCTCATGCGCCACATCGTGGCCCATCCCGAGTTGGGCTACCAAATTGTGGGTTTTGTGGACGATGATCCCCAACGCCAACAGAACATCGGGCGCATCCGTGCCTTGGGCGACACCTCCTGCCTGCCCGAGCTCGTCCAACAGCTTAACGTGGACGAAGTGATTATCACCTTGCCCTGGCAATATCACCGCAAGATCATGCGCATTCTGGACCAATGTGAGCGGGAAAACGTGCGCAGCCGCATTGTTCCCGACGTTTTTCAGCTCAGCCTGAGCCACGTCTACTTGGACGAGATCAAGGGCATTCCCCTCATCGGCACCCGGGAGCCGCCCCTACAGGGGTGGAACTTTGCGATCAAGCGCATGATGGACATAGCCGTGGCCGGGGCGTTGTTGGTGCTCTTGGCCCCCCTCATGGCGATCATCGCCCTGCTCATCAAGCTCGATTCCCCAGGGCCCGTGCTCTTCAAGCAGGTGCGCGTGGGCCGCTACGGCCGTCCGTTCACCCTCTACAAATTTCGCTCCATGTACGCCGACGCGGAGGAGCGGCTGGCTGAACTGCTCCCCTTCAACGAGGCTGATGGTCCCCTTTTCAAAATGCGTCATGACCCTCGCGTGACGCGTGTGGGCCGCTGGCTGCGCCGTTTCAGCTTGGACGAGCTGCCCCAACTCTGGAACGTGCTCAAGGGGGACATGAGCCTCATTGGCCCACGGCCGGCTTTGCCCCAGGAAGTGGAGCAGTACGAGGCGTGGCACCGCAAGCGGCTGGAAGTCCCCCCCGGCCTCACAGGCCTCTGGCAGACGAGCGGGCGCAGCGATATGCCGTTCGAGGAGATGTGTCTTCTGGACATTTACTACGCCGAACGCTGGTCACCCTGGCTGGATGCCATCATCTTCTTCAAAACCATTCCCGCCATTTTGTTCGGCCGCGGAGCCTATTAGCCGGGGAAGCCTATGAACAGGAGAGGAGAGATCCCTGATCGTCGGGCTTGAATGTGCAGTGTGCAGTGCAAGCTCAAGGAGGAGAAGTGTATGGAGACATTGGTCACCCTTCACGATCTCTGGCGCTGGGTTGTGTTGATCGCCTTTGGCGTTGCTGTGTTGAGCGGCCTGCGCAAGTGGCATCAAGGCGCCGAGTGGCGTGTGGTTGACAGACGGTGGCCACTGGTGGCCACCGTCACCCTGGACATTCAAGTGCTGTTGGGCATCGTGATTTGGGCCGGTCAGGGACGGTGGACCGGGGATCACCCCTTCTTCACCACGTGGTTGCACCCCATGATCATGCTGGTGGCCTTGGGCGTGGCCCACGCCACGCTGAGCCGCAGCCGGCGCCTGCGCGGACCGGCGCAGACACCGCACGGTGGCCGTGGGGCTTCTGGCCGCGCTGCTGCTGGTCCTGTTGGGCGTGCCCAGGTATGCGTGGCCCATGTAGGCGGCGTTTAGTGCACGGGTGCCTTAGGGGGCTTTCCGTGCCCCCGGCTCCGTTCACCCCACATGTGCCGTGCTCGCCGTGAGGATGTGCTGGCGGAGGAATTTGCCAGAAGCGTCGGGGAACGATACAATTGGCCTCCGGAACTAGCCTCCGGTGCGGTAAACCCGCCGTTGGGCATCCACATTTCTCTCATCGCCATGAGAGACACCCGGCTGCATGTCTCTTGGCTGGGAACTGGACGATCTCGTGACAAACACGTTCGGTGACATGACTCTCTCGCTCACCTTGGTGCTAATCCACACGTGGTTCCATTCATGAAACTGGAGTGCGGTTATGGTCACTGTTCTCCCCATCGCCGTGACAACGTCTGGAACCGGAACGACCTGGCCTTGGCCTCCTGCTTCGGGCGCTGTGCTCCTCCAGATCGTCTCCCCGCTTCAATTCCTGAGCCTGGCATTGGGCCTGCTGGTTGTGGGCGCGCTTTTCGCCGTGTTGCTCATGGTGCTCATCCTGTGGGGCACGGGCGTGGAGTTACCCGGCTTGAGCCACGCGCTCAAGCGCATCTCCGGCCGACGGCCCACGGGGCCGTGGCTCTCGGACGTGCTTGGCGGAGCAACGCCTTTGGCTTTCGTGTTCGGGGGCATGGTTGTGCTCTGGGTGGCGCTGGCCGTGGGCCTCTGGGCCTACACGCAGGTGAGCGCTGCTCCGGCCGTGGCTGAATCCCCGGCTCCGGCCGTACAGCCCCCACCCTCACAGCCTTCCCCCACGCCAGCGGCCCAAGCCTCGCAGCCCACGCCTCCGCCCGCGCCGGCCGCCCAAGCCGCCGAGCCGAGCAAGGTGGTCGAGGATATCTTGATCAACTCCGGCTGTGCAGGTTGTCACACCCTCCAGGGCGTCTCTGGCATGACCGGGGCCGTCGGGCCCGAGCTGACGCGCATCGGCGCTGTGGCCTCCCAGCGAATTCAGGACCCCAACTACACTGGCTCGGCCACCACGCCGGCCGAATACATCCGCGAGTCGATCGTTGATCCGAACACCTACGTGGTCGAAGGCTTCCCGCCCGTCATGCCGGCCGATTTCGGCACCCTCCTTTCCCCTGAAGAATTGGACCTCCTCGTCGAGTACCTGGCATCGTTGGAATAGCGCCGTGTGTTCCACACGCCGAGCCCTAGGGCTCGGCGTGCCCGGATAAGGTCGGGGCCACCGGCGGCCAACCAGATGACGAACATCCTCGAAAAAAGTGAGGATGCACACTGGTCAACCGTCGTTCCAAACGGCTACATAAGTATTGTGTATTGTGAAAGGGGGAGGCCCTTATGAAGCTGCACATCTCGCCACTTTGGTTCAGCATTGTCCTCTTTCTGGCCCTGCTCCAAATCGGTGTCAGCATAACGCTGGCCTACTTCTTGGCCGCCGACCTCTTCGTCCGGTACTGGGCGCTTGTGGTCGGTGTCATGGCCGTGCAGGTCATTGTGGCTGTCGATCTCTTCATGCTCTACTGGTTAGTCCAAGCCGTCCAGCGATGGGCGGCCTCCGAAGAGTAGTGTCGCTCTGGCAAGCGCGTGTACACCCGTGGACTGAACTGAAAGGAGGAGAAGTGTGAGTGCTCCCGAGCAACATCCTGAACACCACGATGATCGCCATTCCCCCGAATTCGAGCCCCGCGGCACATTGGCCCTCGGCGTGATCTACGTCGCCCTTCTCGTCGCCCTGTGGAGTTATGCGTTCATCCTGCTGCTCCAGCGGAGGTGAGACCATGCCCATTGAGCGTTTTGAGAAAGTCTTCATCTGGATTTCATTGCTCCTGCTGGAGGTATTCTTCGTGGCTGTGCTGGTCGCCGCCTTCTTTGGCGGCATTCAGTTGCCCGCGCCCGGGGGGCTCGTCGATCCGGAACAGTTGGCCAACACACCTCCCTTCGACCAGCCCGGGGTGCGCCAGGTCGGGGATGGCCAATACGAAGTGGTCATGATTGCCCAAACGTGGCAGTTCATTCCCGGTGAAATCCGCGTGCCGGTCGGCTCAACCGTCACCTTTCGCATCACCTCACGCGACGTGCTCCACGGCTTTCTCATCCCCAACACGAATGCCAACGTGATGCTCGTGCCCGGCCAAGTTTCCGAGGTGACCACACGCTTCGACAAGCCGGGGGAGTATCGGATTATTTGCCACGAGTACTGCGGCATTGGCCACCAGACGATGTTCGCGCGCATTTTCGTCGAGCCGACGGCTTCTGAAACCCAGGCCCGCGCACAGGAGGAGTGAGATGCACGCACAGCAGTTCCGCCCCCACGACCGGTTTGTCCTCTGGCAGCTCTACATTGCCCTGGCAGCCGTCTTCCTGGGCGTGATCATGGGCTTTTTCCAGGCGCTGGAGCGCATGAACATTGATCTCTTCAAGGTCTTCGGGTTCGCCAGCTACTACCAGGGGCTGACCTTGCACGGCGTGTTGAACGTGTTGGTCTTCACCACGGCCTTCATCGGCGCTTTCCTCACGTATGTGACCATGCGTTCACTCGGGCGCCCCATGGCCAGTTACCGGCTCACCGCGTTGCAATTTGTCCTCATGATGTTGGGCGTGGTGCTGGCCGGGTGGAAGATGTTGGACAACTCCTCCACGGTGCTCTTCACCTTCTACCCGCCCCTCCAAGCCCACCCCCTCTTCTACGTGGGCTTGGTCTTCGTGGTGCTCAGCTCATGGGTGACGTTCCTGAACATCGCGCTGACGGTGCGGGCGTGGCAGCGCGATCACCCGGGGGAGACAGTTCCCCTGCAGGCCTTCCTCTCGCTGGTGGTCTACTTGATGTGGTTTATCGCTTCCCTCGGCGTGGCCTCTGAAGTCCTCGTGCTGCTCATCCCGTGGTCCTTGGGATGGGTGGAGCGCACGGACCCGCAACTGGCCCGCACGCTCTTCTGGTTCACCGGCCACGCTATCGTGTATTTCTGGCTGCTGCCGGCCTACATCTCGTGGTACACCATGTTACCCAAACAGGTGGGCAGCAAGCTGTTGAGCGATCCGCTCACCCGCCTCGTCTTCCTCATGTTTCTGCTCTTCTCCGTGCCCGTGGGCTTCCACCATCAGTTTGTGGACCCCGGCGTGCCGGTCATGTGGAAGACAATCCACGCGGCCCTCACCTACGCCGTCTTCTTCCCCAGCATGATCACCTTCTTCTCGGTGATCGCCAGCTTGGAGATGGCCGGTCGGGCGCGCGGCGGCCAGGGGCTGTTCGGGTGGATCCTCAAGCTGCCCTGGAACGACCCCAGTGTGACCGCTCAGCTCTTGGCCGGCATTGGCTTCATGTTTGGCGGCATCAGCGGCTTGATTAACGCCAGCTACAACCTGAACCAAGTGGTTCACAACACCTCCTTTGTGCCGGGCCACTTCCACCTGACCGTGGGCACGGGCGTATTCCTCTCCTACTTGGGCATTTCGTACTGGCTCATCCCGGCGCTCACGGGCCGTAAGCTGTGGCAGCCGCGCTTGGGCGTCGTGAGCTCGTGGCTCTGGCTGATCGGCGTTTCCATCTTCTCCCGGGGTCAGATCGCGGGCGGCCTGGAAGGCATGCCGCGCCGCACGTGGATGGCGGCTGCTACGTATGTCTTGGACGCCTGGCGCATTCCCAACATGATGACGGCTGTGGGCGGCACGTTGATGTTCCTCGGCGCCATGAGCTTCTTCACTGTGCTCTTGGGCACTCTCTTCCTCTCCCGCGAGCGGGTCACTGTCACCATGCCCGTTGCCGACATCATCACGCCGCCGGAGGCCGCCTCGCCGATCTTCACGCGCCAACTGGGCTTGTGGGTGGCTGTTCTGGTCGTGTTGATCATGATCACCTACGGCCCCTACATGATCAGCTATTTCTCGAACCCCGCCTTCGTGGCCCGCGGGCTCAGGGTATGGTAGCTGAGAGGAATGATATTCCCTCCCACACTCTCCTGGTGTACAGAAGCGGGAGGGGTGTCGGTTGACATCCCTCCCCTTCAGCGCTATACTTTGGAGCCAGACGTAGATCGATGAGCGTCAAGCGTTGATGAGGGGCTGGACGAAGCAAAGGAGCTCCCCCACAATGCGACTGACAGCATCCAATTGCAAAGATGGGCAACACCCAGGCTTTAAATGCGCCTGGGTGTTTTTGTTGTGGTCTCACCGGCATCAACTGTGTGAACGTTAGGGGAGGAGCGCATGATCGACTCGGGCATGATCAGCAAGATCCAGAAGGCCAAGGAGTACGCTGACGAGCCTCACCGCATCCAATTCCTCAGCTTCAAGGTGCAATTTGACGGCAAACACGATGGCCACATGGTGACCTATCAACAGGGCACGTGGTACTGTGACTGTCACTACTTCCAAGGCGACGGCGTGTGCAGCCACACCATGGCGATGGAGCGCATCTTGGGGGTGATGGTGCCTCAGCCGGCCGTGCGGAGGTGAAGTGAACGGGGAGGAGATGCTGAATACCCTGGGGCCTCGCGAGTGCCCCGGGGTTTTTTACTTGAAGATGTAATACGTTCCCCGCTTGTCGCCGACTTTGAGGAGCAGTCCACGCTCCACGAGGTCGGCCAAGTCACGGCGCAGAGTTTCAGGGCTCACGCCGGGGACCAAGCGGCGAAACTCCCGGTTGGTAATGCGGCCGTGTTCGGCGATGTATTCCAGGGCCTGTTCCTGGCGGGGGTTCACGTGCAAGTGGGCCCAGCGGCTGCGCCCTTCCTGGCCGGTGCTCATCATGCGCTCACCGTGGCCGTAGAGGGTCAGCTTGAAGCCGTTATCCGTCTCCTCAAAGCGGGGGGGCGGCAGGCCAGCGTCCTCCATCAGGCGCACCATGCGGTCGATGCCATATCCCAGCCGTTCGACAAAGCCCATGTCGCTCAACACCTGCACGATGATCTCGTTGCGGCTGAAGCGTTCATGCAGGATGTTCTCCAAGGTGATGTGGCCGGGAAGCCGGCCAGGGCTGCGCACCTCAATGCGATCGGAGAACATGAAGACCTGAATCTCAACTCCTCGGATGCTGTAATCTCTGTGAGCCACAGCGTTCACGATGGCCTCGCGCACGGCCTCGCGGGGATATTCCAGCGTCTCCTCCCGGACCAGCCCCCGCATGATGGCCCCCCGTCGCATGTTGTCCACCAGGAACGCCTCGGCTTGGACAATTTGGCGGGGCAGCGGGCCATCTACCACCTGTCGGAGGAAGGTATCGCCCATTTCCGTGCCGGGGTAGCGTGCGATGAGCACCTGCGCGCTGGGCAGGAACTGTTGGGGATGTCGTCCGAAGAGGAGGAGGCCGGCAAAGGTGACCTCGTTTCGGGACGTCAGGCATCCGCGCCAGCGCAACACCTCCTCGGGCGGAAGGCCGACAAAACGCTCCACGCGGGCCGCGTAGGCCCGGACAGCATCTGCGTCCAAGTCCTCCGGCGTGGCACCCTGCACGGTCAGACTCTCAAATGAGACCTCACCCCGCGTCAAGAGCAGGCGGCGTAACTCGTCGGCGCTGAGGGGCACGTTGCGCGCCCCTTGACGGCCGAGAAAGCGGCCACGGAGCCGGTAAGCGTGAGCCAGACCAGGAGGCACCTCGACCACCACCAACGTGTGTCCGCCCACGTCCACCGGCACGGGCAAGGAAATGGAACGCGCGAGGGAAGGCTCAGCCTGTTGGGCGGCGTCCAACACGCGTGCGACGATCTCCTCTGGCCGGGCCACCCCCTGGGCTCGGCCGCGCCCGCCGGCGCCCAAGATGAGCGTGCCCCCGCGCGTGTTGGCCAGGGCGACTAGCGTCTCCGCAATGCGCCCTGTGGACGCCTTGGCGGGCAGGAACGCCAGCCGCTCCCCAGGGAGCTGTGCGACCAGGTTAGCGACAGCCTCACGGTCCACAACCTGCGTCTCCTGACACGCTCTGAATCTGGGCCAGGCGCCACTCCCGGTCCCCCCGCTGGGCGAGCGTGGGAGTGCCTTCGACGGGGTGCTCAAAGTTGCGCACCAGCCACCGCACGGTACACGTGGCGCCGGCCGCGTCTCCGCCCCCAGTTGGCACAGCTTGAACGGTGATCGTCACCTCTTGGTCTTCCCGGGCGCGCTCCTTCTGGGCGTCGGGATAGTAAGTCACGCTGTGGATGAACACACGCTCCACGCGGGTGACCGGCACAGGGAGGCCAAAGCGGCCTTCGGGGAATTGGCCTTGGAGCTCGGGCATCAGGAACGCCCGCGCCTTTTCCTTGGTATCGGTGCCCAAGTACAAGTAGAAAGCCGCCACTGCCTTCTCAGGGTACGGGGAATCTGAGGGGTTCTCCGGGAGCCCATAGGCGAAGTCCACGCTCTGCTCCACGGGCGGGAGCAGATTGCCGTTCTCGTCCACATACGTCTCGCCCCTTGGCCCGTTGGTCGGGCGGTAGAGGCGTCGAATGGCAAGCTGGCTGCGCTCGAAGGCTGTGCGGTCCCACAGGGTGATCGCCTTGCCATCCCGCTCAATGCGCAAGTTGGCGCTGAAGTACCCCACAGAGTAGAAGCCTTCCCGGGGTGTTGAGGGGGCCACACACGGGTTGCGCACCTCGTCCCGAAAGCGGAAGACGGCCAATGTCTTGCGGGGACCTTCTCCGCGGATGATTGTCTCCTGGGGTGCTGAGTACGGGTCCTCTGTGTTATCCAGAAAATCGTTCAAGCTGATGCTGACACTGCCCTCGGCCAGGTAGTCGTTGGCCGGGGTGGGCAAGGTGTAGGTGACAAACTCGGGGAACTCACAAGTCACCACATCGTAGAGCAGCCCCTGAGCCGGCGCGATGCCGAAATTGCCCCCCTGCGTGGGGTCAAAACGGTAGAGCACGAGCCACTCGAGCTCCTCGTCCCCGTCCACGTCCAGCCGCTCCACCGCAATCACCTGCACGTTGTCCGGGTGCCGCTCCTCGATGAGGCTCTTCAGGTTAATTTCCCCGCGAGAACCGGTGACCCGTGTGCCCCCGGGGAGGCGCAACGTGCACTGGGTGACCAGAAGTACCGCTGTGAGGGCCAACGCGACCACACCCAACCGGCGGATTGTGCGCTTCATGGGGCTGCTTCCTCTGCTGTCGAGTTCTTGTAGGTTGGCCATCCCTCCTTGTTTTCAAGAGTTTACCATATCTTTACCACATTTGGCAAGTATTTTGACTAAAACTCGGCCTGGAGTGGCGAGGGTTCACGGGGGCCCGGGGGATTCGCCACGGAGCAATTCCTCGAAGGCGGCCTGAACACCGCGGACAGTGCGCTCCCACGTGAAGCGCTGGGCATTTCTCATGCCGAGGGCGGCCAAGTGACGTCGTAACTCTTTATCGTGCCACAGGGCCACCAGGCCGTCGGCAATAGCTTCTTCGTCCTCAGGGTTCACGAGCCAGGCGGCCTCCCCGGCCACTTCCGGCAGGCTGGAAGTCGTGCTGGTCAGCACTGGCGTGCCACACGCTTGGGCCTCGATCACGGGGAAGCCGAACCCCTCGAAGAGGCTGGGGAAGGCAAAGAGCTCGGCGCCGCTGAGCAAGGCGGGCAAGTCGTGCTCGGGAATGTAGCCGGGCCACCGCACCCGGCGTTCCAAGCCCAGTGCCCGCACAGTCCGCTCCAGCGGATCGGTATGCCAGCCGGGCCGCCCGGCCAGCACCAGGACGGCGTCGGGAGCCTCGGCGGCCAAGCGGGCGAAGGCCCGCACCAGCCGCACCACGTTTTTGCGGGGCTGAAGGGTGCCCACGTAGAGCACGTAGCGCGATCCGCCGGCGTAGCGCGCCCGCACGCCCTCGAGCCGGCGGGGATCCCGAACCGGCCGAAACGTGTGCACGTCCACACCAGGATAGACAACACGCACCCGTGCCGCATCAGCGCCGTAGCGTTTCACCACGTCGTCCTTGGTGGCCCGCGAGTCGGCCAGGAGCAGGCGGGCACCCCTCACGTGCCAGCGCGTGGTGAGGCGCAGGTACCAGCGCTGCAGAGGGGGATGTGCGCCGGGAACGTGCTCGTACCCCAGATCGTGTACGGTGACAACACTGGCCGGAGGACGGGTGAGGGGCAACACGTGGGCCGGCTCGAAGAAGAGGTCAGGCGGGCGGCGGAGGAGCTCGGGGGCCAAGGCCAGGTGGGTCCACAGGCGTGGGATGGGGAGCACCACCCACTCGGCGCCGGGGGTAGCCGCCCGCTGTTCCAGGGTGGGGGGGCGGTCGGTGTAGAGGCGCAGGCGAACGCCGGACAGGTCAGGGGAAGTGGCCAGGCGATGGATGATCTCCCACGCATATCGTTCTGTGCCGGTGCGCCGGGCGCGCACGGCCCGGCTCGCGTCAATCCCGACGGTCTTCACGGGGCTCGTTGGACTGGTCTTCCTTCACTGTTCCTCAAATGTGGGCACTCCGGCCGCGTCTGTGGCCTTGACGTGGACTTGCTGTTCGGCCGCTCACCGCGAATGCGAGGGCTGCTTGTCCGCCCACACATTCACAATTTCCACCACACGGTCGAATCCAGCCAAGTCTTTGTGGAGATGGACGTGTTCCCGGGGCCATCGCTGGCACGCTAATTGAACCACGGCCTGGCCGTGGCCATATCCCACTTCGAGAAGCACCACGCCACCCCGCCGCACGTGGGCCGATGTCAGGGAGGTCAGCAGCTCGCGGAGCAGTGTCAGCCCATCTCGGCCGGCGAAGAGCGCCTCGTGGGGCTCGTAGACCAGCACATCGCGGGGCAAGAGATGGGCCTCATCCGTGCCCACGTAGGGCAGGTTGGCGCAGAGCACGTCAGCTGTCACGTCAACAGGATCGAGCAGGTGGCCGAGCCGGAAATCCACACGGTCGGCCACGCCGTGGCGCCGGGCGTTGAGCCGGGCTACATCGAGGGCATCAGGGCTGATGTCAGTGGCGATGACCCGCACGTCAGGGCGTTCAGCCGCCAGGGTGACAGCAATGGCGCCGCTGCCCGTGCCGATGTCGGCCACTAGGGCGCTGGGCCGTTTGGTCAAGTGGGCCAGGGCCAACTCGACCACCAGCTCCGTCTCCGGTCGAGGGATCAGGACGCGTGGGTCCACGATGAACTCCCGCCCGTAGAACTCCCGGCGCCCGAGAATGTAGGCCACCGGTTCTCCGTCAGCCCGGCGTGCCACGAGTTCCTGGTAGGCATGGGTCTGGTGAGTCCCCACCGTCTGATCGATCCTGGCAAGAAGCTGAGCCCTCGTGATATCCAACACCGCCCCCAAGAGCAGCTCGGCGTCCAAGCGGGCTGTTTCCACCCCTGCGGCCTGCAATTGGGCCTTGCCCCACCGGAGAAGGTGTCCCACCGTCGTCCGACGGGTGGATCTCGCTCATGGACTCACTCAACTTCCCCGCTCTCAAGCTCGGCCAATTTCTGGGCCTGTTCGGTGGTGGCCAACTCGTCAATGAACTCGTCCAAGTCGCCGTCCAGAATTTGGTCGAGGCGGTAGAGGGTGAGGCCGATACGGTGGTCGGTGACTCGGTTCTGGGGGAAGTTGTACGTGCGGATTTTCTCGCTGCGGTCCCCGGTGCCGATCTGGTTGCGCCGGGTTTCGCCCATCTCCTGTTCTCGCCGGCGGCGTTCCAGTTCGTAGAGGCGGGCCCGCAGCACCCGGAGGGCACGCTGTTTGTTCTGGTGCTGCGACCGTTCGTCCTGGGAAGTCACCACGATGCCCGTGGGAATGTGAGTGATGCGCACGGCCGAATCGGTGGTGTTGACATGTTGGCCCCCCGTGGCCACTGGCCCGAAAGACATCAATGCGCAGGTCGTTGGGGGCAATCTCCACTTCGATCTCGTCCATCTCGGGCAACACGGCCACCGTGGCCGTGGACGTGTGAATGCGTCCCCCGGACTCGGTCACCGGCACCCGCTGCACGCGGTGAACGCCGCTTTCGTACTTGAAACGCGAGTAGGCTCCTCGTCCCTTCACGGCGAAGATCACTTCCTTGAACCCGCCGATGCCCGTCTCGTTGGCGCTGAGCAGTTCCACCTTCCACCCCTTGGACTCGGCGTAGCGGGTGTACATGCGGAAGAGGTCGGCGGCAAAGAGGGCTGCTTCCTCCCCGCCGGCACCGGCCCGGATTTCCACAATCACGTCTTTTTCATCGTTGGGGTCTTTGGGGAGGAGGCGCTGCTTAATGGCCTCCAGCAGCGCCCGGTATCGTTTCTCCAAGGTGGCCACCTCTTCCTTGGCCAACTCGGCCAATTCGGGGTCCTCGTCTTCCACCAGGGCCCGGGCGCTTTCCAGTTCCTGCTCCACGTGGCGGTACTCCTGGTAGAGGGCAACCAGGGGTTCCAGCTCGGCCACCTCCTGAGCGTACTCCCGGAGCCTGTGGTGGTCGGTAGCCACCTCGGGTTGGGCCATGAGCGCCTGAAGGTGGTGATATCGTTCGACAATGCGTTCGACTTTCTCGATCATGTCGGACATGTCGCTCCACGGATCTCGTCTGGCCGACACCCAGGTGGGCGCCCAGAATTATACTTGTGCACCCCAGCCCGTCAATCTGCTGTCCGCGAGGGACCCTTCAGGAGGAGCCGGGGAAACTTGGCGGAACACCCCGGATGGCGTACAATCTGGCCGCAAGAGCATCTCAACCGGAGCGCGCCGTGAGCATTCCATCTTCCCGCGAGCAACACGAGCTGGACCCACGACGCCAGGCGCAGGCCCGAGAGTACGCCGCCCGCCGACGAATGTTGATGCTCGTGGACTTGCTCCTCTCCGGCGCCCTGATGCTGGCCTTTCTCCTCAGCGGCTGGGCGGTAGAGCTCAAGGCGTGGCTGCTGGCGGCCGGCGTGCGACACCCGTGGGCACTGGTGGCCGCCTATGTGGCCATTGCCTACGCGGGGTACGCGCTGCTGACGTTGCCCCTGGCCTGGTGGCGTGGGTTTGTGCTGCCCCACCGCTACGGCCTGAGCGCCCAGAGCATCAGGGCGTGGCTGGTGGACGAGCTCAAGGCCTTTGGGCTTGGGATGATCATCGGGGTTCCTGTGGCCGAAGTGGTCTTCTGGCTGCTGCGCACCGCCCCGGAAACGTGGTGGGTGTGGGCGGCCCTGTTCCTGTCGGCGGTGATGGTGCTCCTAGGCCATGTGGCCCCCGTGCTCATCGTGCCCCTGTTTTACACCTTGACCCCGCTGCGCGACCAGGAGCTGTGCGACCGCATTCGCCGCTTGGCTGCCCGTGCCGGGGTGCAGGTCGCCGATGTCTACACCATCCACCTGAGCCGACGCACCCGCGCGGCCAATGCCCTCGTGATGGGCTTGGGACGTACCAAGCGCATTGCCCTGGGAGACACGCTCTACGCCGATTTCTCCGCCGACGAGATCGAGGCCATCTTGGCCCACGAGTTGGGCCACCAAGTGCACCGTGACCTGGAGCTGGGGGTTGTGGTGCAGAGCATCTTGGCTTTCGGGGGGATGTATGTGGCCCATCGTTTTCTGTGGTGGGGGGTGGACGCCTTTGGCCTCGAGGGGCCCGGGGATGTGAGCGCCTTGCCCCTCTTGACCTTGGCCTTTGGCCTCTTCTCGGTGGTGGTGTTGCCGCTGGCCAACGCATATTCCCGCTGGCGTGAGCGCCTTGCCGACCGGTACGCGCTGGAAGTGAGTGATCCGGCGGCTTTCGCGTCGGCCATGATTCGCCTGGCCAACCAGAACTTGGCCGAGGCCGAGCCGCCCCGCTGGGCGGTCTGGCTGCTCGCGACTCACCCCCCGGTGCGTGAGCGGGTGGCCTTGGCCAGAGCGTACAAGGAGCGCGCCACATGAACGCAGAGAGAACATATGGCCTGGTGTTGGCCAGCCAATCGCCCCGCCGGCGCCACCTGATGGCGCTGCTTGGCCTGCCCTTCGATGTATGTCCCGCCAACGTCCCTGAAGAGCGCCGGCCGGGCGAACCGCCGGCCGCCTTCCCACAGCGGCTGAGCCAGGAAAAGGCGCGTGCCGTGGCCACCCACTTGGACAGTGCCATTGTGGTGGCGGCCGACACCGTGGTCGTGCACCGTGGGGAGATTCTGGGCAAGCCCCGCGGCCCCGAGGAGGCCGGCGCCATGTTGAGACGCCTCCGAGGGGAGCGCCACCGGGTCCTCACCGGGGTGACGGTGGTGAACGCGGCCAGTGGGAAAATGATTACCGAACTGTGCGATACGTTCGTCTGGCTGCGCCCCATGAGCGACGAGGAGATCGACGCCTACGTGGCGAGCGGAGATCCTCTCGACAAGGCCGCTGCCTACGCCATCCAGAACGCCGAGTTCGCGCCGGTGGAGAAAGTCGTGGGCTGTCCGGCCAACGTCATGGGATTGCCCATGTGCCACGTCGTGCGCAACCTGCGCCGGTTGGGCGTGGAGGTGCCGTCCGAGGCCCTCCCGGCCCAATGCGAGGTGCGCTACGGAGGGTACCACTGCGCCCTGACCGAATTGGTCATGCCCGGGGCAGTTCGCCGGTGGTAACACGCACGTGGTGGAGCGTTCATGGTGTGCTGTCCCCCGAAGCCCGGCACATATGTGGTGGCCTTCCGCCTCCAGGCCGAGCGCGCCCTCACCGTTGGGCGCTTGGGCACATTTGTGTTTGAGCCCGGGCTCTACGTCTACGTGGGCAGCGCCTTTGGGCCCGGTGGCCTGCGGGCACGTGTGGGGCGCCATTGGCACGGGGCGCGGACGCCCCGATGGCACGTGGACTACCTGCGCCGCACCGTGCCCGTGGCTTGGGCAGCGTGGACGACGGGGAAGAGGTTGGAATGCTGCTGGAGCCAGGCCTTGGCGGCCGACATGGCCTTCTGCGTCCCGGTGCCAGGATTTGGCGCGAGTGATTGCCGTAGCGGATGCCATGCCCACCTCCTGGTCGGTGCCCTGGAGACGTCCCCCGCGGACGTGCTTGTCCCCCTGGTGGCACTCGGACGGGGAGCCATCACCCTCATGATGGCCTCAGCGGCCGGCGGGGACGCCCACCACGGCGCCGGAGGAGAACCGAACGGCTGACGGCGATGTTAGGAGTCGTTGGAGAGGAAGCCCACAGTTTTCTGCCACAGGCCACAGGTTGACACGAGCATGAGTCTTCCAGATGGCACGGCCGATGTAGAAGGTGATGCCGTTTCACAGGGGAGATATGCTCTTCCTCCGCTGGTGTGGCTGGCTGTCGCTTGGCTGGTCGGCATAGCGGCGTTCGGGGCGTGGTCCGGGCCGCTGTGGGTGTGGTGGCTCCCCTTGCCGGCCTTCGTGCTTGGCATGGTGTGGCGCGCTGCCTCGTTGCGCCGCACGGTGTGGGGCTCCCTGGTGGCGCTCAACCCCCTGGGCGACGGCGTGATGCTGGCCTTGGGCGCGGGCGTGGCCCTGGTGTTGGGTGGCCTGCGGGCATGGGGGGCGCAGCCCCCTTCGGGGGGCAATGTGCTGTGGGCGCACAATGACCTCGGGGAGCCGGTGACCGTCGAGGGCGTGGTGGTCAATGATCCCGAAGCCCGCGCCGGCCGCCAGCGACTTCAGGTAATGGCTGACCGGCTGGTGCGCCCCGACGGCGAAGAAGCTCCTGTTCGGGGGACGCTGATCACTCAAGTGCCCCTCTACCCCGCGCTGCAATACGGCGACCGGGTGCGCTTGACCGGCCTCCTGGAGACGCCGCCGACCTTTGACACTTTCGATTACCGCACTTATTTAGCCCGCCGGGGCATCTTCAGCCAGATGCGGCGTGCTCGCGTAGAATACCTCTCCGGCGGACATGGTTTCCCCCTCTACCGGGCCCTGTACGCCCTGCGCCGCCGGGCCGCACGCACAAACGCCTTGCTCTTGCCAGAGCCCCACGCAGCGCTCCTCAACGGCATCTTGCTCGGCATCGAGGGGGGCATCCCCGACGAGGTCATGGAGCGCTTCAACACGACGGGCACGACCCACATTCTGGTGATCTCGGGCTTCAACATATCGATCCTGGCCGGCCTTTTCCTGGCACTGGGACGGCGGATGTTGGGCCGGCGGGGGGCAGCCACCTTTGCCCTGGTGGCCGTGTTCCTCTACACTCTGCTGGTTGGCGCTGACGCGGCGGTCACGCGGGCGGCCATCATGGGTGGGCTCTACGTGTTCGCGCGCCAGTGGGGGCTCGCTTCGCTGGCGCTGAATTCCCTGGGGGCAGCGGCCGTGGGCATAACGTTGCTCAGGCCGGCCACGCTCTACGACATGGGCTTTCAGCTCTCCGCTCTGGCCACCCTGGCGCTCATCCTCTTCGTGCCCGGGATGACGGCTTGGGTCGAGGCGCGCTTTCCCCTGCAGGGCACCATTCGCCGCCGTGCCCTCGACCTCGTGAACGAGGCCCTGGTCGTCACCCTGGCAGCCCAACTGCTGACGACGCCCCTGATCGTCTACGCCTTTGGCCGCCTCTCCATCGTCGCTCTGCTCACGAACGCCCTCATCCTGCCGGTGCAGGCGTGGGTGATGCTCGGCGGTGGGTTGGCCACCTTGGCCGGCCTGGTGTGGCTTCCCCTGGGCCGGCTGGTGGCCTGGGTGCCCTGGGCTGGCCTGACATGGACGTTGATGGGTGTGGAGTGGACTGCCCGGTTGCCCTACGCCCAAGTGCGCGTGCCATCACCAGGCCTCGGCGGCCTGTTGGTCTTTTACGCCGCCGTGGGCGGCGTGTGGTGGCTGGCGCGCCACCCGGAGCACCGGGCCGGGCTACGGGCGTGGGCGCGCTCGGGGCGCCGGCGCTTGCAGGTAGTGGGGTGGGCCGTGGCCATCGTGGCTGCTGTGATCCCTTGGGCGCTCGTCGCCTACCGGCCTGACGGCAGGCTGCACCTAGTGCTCCTCGATGTGGGTCAGGGAGATGCCATCCTCCTGCGTACACCAGACGGCAAACAGGTGGTGGTGGACGGTGGACCGGACCCTCAAGTGCTTCTCACCCGCTTGGGACGCCACCTGCCGCCGTGGGACCGCACCCTCGACCTCGTGGTGCTCACCCATCCAGATGCCGACCACTTGGGTGGCCTGCCGGAGCTGTTGGACCGTTACCAGGTCGGCGTCATTCTTGACCCCACACTGCCGCCCACCACGGCCTTGGGCCAGGCATGGGAACGCGTGCGAAATGGCGAAGGCGCACGCCTGGTGCGTGCTACCCAGGGACAAGTTTTCGATTTGGGACACGGCGTGCGCCTGGAGGTCCTGTGGCCGCCAGCCGGCGGGGAAGACGACTCGGAGGAGAACAACAACTCCGTGGTGCTGCGCGTGCGCTACGGCCGGTTCTGCGCCCTGCTGACCGGCGACATCGAGGCTGAAGTGGAACATCAACTGGTGGCCGAAGGGCGGGTGGCCCCCTGCGCGGTGCTGAAGGTAGCCCACCACGGCAGCGCTACGTCAACCACATCAGCGTTCGTGAGGGCCTTGCGTCCTGCGGTGGCCCTCATCTCCGTGGGAGCCCGGAACCGCTTCGGCCATCCCGACGAGAACGTGTTGGAGCGCTTGCGGGCAGCCGGTGCACGTATCTACCGGACCGATGCACAGGGGAACGTGGAACTCATCAGCGACGGCACACGCCTTTGGGTACATACGTCCCGGTAACCGAGGGGTTTCTCGTTTCGGCCAACTCCCGCTACAATACGGACACCCTCCGGTCACGGTAAGGGACAGCTCATGGCACACCGACTGGCATCTCCAACACCAGCCCGCGGGCAAGCCCATCTCCCCGCGTGGCGCCTTGCGTTGCAGGGCGAACAGAAGGCCGCCTATGTGCGCACCATGTTCGGGCGCATTGCCCGCCGCTATGACCTGATGAACCGGCTCATGAGCTTGGGGCGCGATCAGGCGTGGCGGCGACTGGCAGCGCGTGAAGCCCACATCATCCCCGGTGCCCTCGTGCTCGACTTGGCCACGGGCACTGGCGACCTGGCCTTCGCCGTGCTGGAGCTGGAGCCCACAGCCCACGTGGTGGGCGCCGACTTCGCCATGCCCATGCTCGTGGAGGGCGCGCGCAAACATGCTGCCCGGGGCCAAGGGCACCTTGCCCTGCTCGCGGCCGACGCCTTGCAGCTCCCCTTCGCCGAAGCTACCTTTGACGCCGTGCTCAGCGCCTTCCTGATGCGCAACGTGGCCGACCTCCGCCGTGGATTTGCGGAACAACACCGCGTGTTGCGCCCCGGAGGGCGTGTTGTCTGTCTGGAGATCACCTCGCCCCCCTGGCCAGGTCTTCGTGCTCTCTTCGACGTGTACTTCGGATGGGTAGTGCCGGCGCTGGGCGGCCTGGTCGCCGGCGACCCAGACGCCTACACGTATCTGCCCGCGTCGGTGCGCCGCTTTCCCCGGCCCGATGCCCTCGCCGGCCTGATGGAGGCCGTGGGGTTTCGTGAAGTGGCCTACCGCCGCCTGGCGTTGGGCGCTATCGCCGTCCACGTGGGCGTCAAGTGAGGAGGCATCCCCATGACACCATCGGCTGAACTGGATCTGAAGGCCTGTCGCGACTTTGCCGTTCGCTTGGCCCTTGACGCCGGGGCTGTGTTGCGTGCCTACTTCGGTGGCCCCTTGGCAGTGGAGACCAAGTCGAGCGAGATCGACCCGGTAACCGACGCGGACCGGGCCAGTGAGCACCTCATCGTGGAGCGGCTGCGCCTGCACTTCCCCGAACATGCCATTCTGGCCGAGGAATCTGGCCACCAGGAGGGCTCCCACTTCACCTGGCTGGTGGACCCCCTGGACGGCACGGTCAACTTCGCCCACAGCTTGCCCCACTACGCCGTCAGCATCGCCCTCTACGAGGGGCGTGTTGGACTGGTGGGCGTGGTCTACGAACCGGAGCGGGACGAGCTCTTCTGGGCCGTGCGCGGCCAAGGAGCGTGGTTGCAAAGGCGACGGGAACAGCGCCTCTACCGCCTGCACGTCTCCCCTGCCCGACGGCTGCGGGAGTGCATCATCGCCACCGGCTTTCACTACTTGCGGGAAACGTTGGACCGTAACAACATCGCCGAGTTCTCCGAGATCGTCATGCGGGCTCAGGGGATACGCCGTGCCGGGTCCGCGGCCTTGGATTTGGCCTACGTGGCCGCTGGCCGATTGGACGGCTATTGGGAGTACTACATGTCTCCCTGGGACATTGGCGCCGGAGGGCTCATCGTCCAGGAGGCCGGCGGCGTCCTGCGCACGGTCGAGGGTGGAACGTGGGACCCCTGGCAGACGAGCACTGTGGCCTCGGGGCCGGCGCTAATGCCCGCCTTCCTGGAAGCCCTGCGCCGGGCCCGTGAGCAGTAGTGGCAATTCGCTGTGAAGGAGCACGAAGGAGGCCATCATGACCTCTCTCACGCCGAAGGACGTGGTCATTCTCGAAGGAGCCCGCACGCCTGTGGGCACCTTTATGGGCTCCCTCAAGTCGGTGAGCGCCACCGAGCTGGGTGCCATCGCCGCGCGCGCGGCCTTGGAGCGGGCAGGAGTGGCACCCCAACAAGTGGACGCCATGTTCGTGGGCAACGTCATTCAGAGTTCGGCAGATGCCATCTACCTGGCCCGCCACGTGGCCCTCAAGGCCGGTTTGCCCATCGAGACCCCGGCGCTCACTGTGAACCGGCTGTGCGGTTCCGGCCTGGAGGCTATTGTGCAGGGGGCCAAGGCCCTGATGTTGGGCGAAGCTCACTTTGTCCTGGCCGGCGGTGCCGAGAACATGAGCATGGCCCCCTTTGTGTTGCGGGGCGTGCGCGACGGGTGGCCACTGGGGCGCGCCCAAGTGGGCGACATGCTCTGGGATGCCCTGTATGACCCCTACGCGGGATGTTCCATGGCCGACACAGCCGAGAACCTGGCCGAGAAGTACGCCATCACCCGCCAAGAGGCCGACGAGTTTGCCCTGAGAAGCCACCGTCTGGCCGCTGCTGCGCAGGAACGCGGCCGGCTGGCCCAGGAGATCGTGCCGGTGGAGGTGCGTGACCCCAAGGGGCGTGTTCGCCTGGTGACACAGGATGAGCACATCCGGCCGGACACCTCTCTCGAGAAGCTGGCCCGCTTGCCGGCACGATTCCGTGAGGGGGGGGCATCGTCACGGCCGGCAACGCCAGCGGCATCAACGACGCCGCGGCCATGGTGGTGCTGACCACGTGGGGCCGTGCCCAGGAGCAGGGCTTGCGCCCCTTGGGCCGGCTGGTGAGCTGGGGCACGGCCGGCGTGGAGCCCCGGTACATGGGCATTGGCCCGGTGCCCGCCAGCCGACAAGCCCTGAAGCGAGCTGGCCTCACCCTCGATGATATGGACGTGATCGAGGTCAACGAGGCGTTCGCCGCCCAATACTTGGCTGTCGAGCGGGAGCTGGGCTTGGAGCGTGAACGGGTGAACCCCAACGGTGGCGGCATCAGCATAGGCCATCCTCTGGGGGCCACGGGAGCCCGCATCACCCTAAGCGCCCTCTACGAGCTCCGGGAGCGCGGTGGCCGGTATGCGCTCAGCACGATGTGTATTGGCGGAGGGCAGGGCATTGCCGCCGTCGTGGAGTACTTGGGCAATTGAGCCCTCTGGTTAACGCCGACAGACTACGAAGTCGTCTCCCAGGATAAGCCGCATGTCGGGGGAAGTGGTCTCCTGTGGTGGGGGCTGGCGCTCCACCTGGTCGGGGCCCAAGGCCAAAGCCTCGACCAGGGCGCTCAGCGTGGCCGGGCGCTCACGGTAGGCCAGCAGGCGCGTCTGGGCCCCTTCGGCGGGGGCCTGAACGACGTCCACCACGTGGGCGCCGGCCCACTCGGCGCGGCTTTTGGCCACATCGGCCCAAGTGGCGTAGGGGGTGCGGTTCTCCACCAAGAGCGTCGTGGGCTCGACGGCCGGTTCAGGCGGCCGGGCCAAGCCCTCCAAGAAGGCGCTCAGGACGGCGATGAACTCCTCCCGCCGGAGCAGCAACACGGCTCCCCCCTCTGGTGTAGTCCAGTTCTCCACCAGCGGGGGGGCTACGACCAGAAAGTCCACGTTCTGGGGCTCCACGTCCAGTGCCACTTGGGCCAAGCGCACCACATCCTCCAGCGACAAGTCCGTCACGAAGGCGTCCCGCAGGCTCCCGTAAAGCTGGGGAACCCGGCTCAGCATTTCAGGTTGGCGCACTTGCTGCCAGAGCCCCTGGAGCACTTGTTGCTGGCGCCGCGCCCGGTCGAAGTCGGTCGTGCTCAGCCGGGATCGGGAATAGAGCAGGGCCAACTTCCCGTCCAGACGTACCACACCCGGCTCGAGGGCCAGGTGCACAGTTTGGGTTGGGTCAGTGGGGTCGGGGAAGATGTCCTCGATGGGACAATCCACCACCACCTCAACGCCACCCAGCGTGTCCACAGTGCGGATAAACCCGTCAAAGTGCACCCGGACGTAGTGGTCGAAGGGAAGCCCGAAATTCTCCCGAAACACGCGGCGGAGGAGGGCCGGACCACCACCCGGGTACTCAGTGCGCTCTGCCAGGTAGTCCACCTCGTTGAGGCGACGATAACCGTAACCGGGCACGGCGACCCACAGGTCGCGGGGCAGGCTGAGCAGGCCCGCACGCCCCGTGTCCGGGTTGTACATTGCCAACATGATGCTGTCGGTGCGCCAGTGGGTGATGCCCTCGGCGCCCAAGAGGAGCACAGTGAGCAACCGGGGAGGAACGGGCAGGTCAGGAGGCTCCTGGGAGGGGCCAAAGGGCCACACGGGGGGTAAAGTGGGCGTGGGCGCCACTTCCTGTGTGGGCTTGGGCTCGGGCGTGGCGACGATGGGCGTGGGCACCGGCGTTGCCGATGGCTCAGGGCTTGGCGTGGCCGTGGGCGTGGCTGGAATGTACAGCACTTGCCCCACGGCCAAGGTGTCCGTGTCGGTGATCCCGTTGACTTGAGCCAAGCGCTCGGGATCAGTGTTGAAACGTCTGGCGATGTCGTAGAGCCAGTCACCGGGTTGGACCACGTACACGGTCATGGACGGCAGGGGGGGTGGGCGACGGGAAGCGCGTCGGTGTGGCCGTTGGCGACGCAACCGGCAGCGTCGTGGTGGGCGTGGTGAGCACTTGGGCGCCCGCTGTGGGCGTGGGGTCAAATCCCAAGGCCGAGGTTATGAACAACACCGTCCTGCCGCGCCCCAATTCGGCCACAATGAAGGTGAACCAGACCAAGAGCGCGATGAGCACCAAAATGTGAAAACGGCGCCGTCGTCCAGAATGATCCATAGTTCTGGGAGAAACCGAAAGAGCACACCGTGGAGAAGCCGTTGGTCCAAGCGGGCACAGCCAAGCACTTGGCCGGGGACATAGGCCCCGGCAGCACAGCGCTCTTTATTCACTCCCATCCAAAATTTCTCACTGTGAGCAAGTATACTCCATCTGTGCGAACGGCCCAAACTCGCCCCCAATGTAACGAACAAGGGGCGAAGGCACTTCTGTTCCGTCGTTGGAGCCTCGCCCAGCAGGCGTTTTGACACCCCTCACATCTTTTGGTATCATTTTTTGGCACTCACGTGACGAGAGTGCTAAACGGTTGACCCGGCAAACGGTGTGCGTATCGGCAAGGCCAAGAGGAGATGGGATGAGAACCATGGTGGCGGACGAGCTCACCGAACGGCAACAGGCGATCCTCGGGCTGGTGGTCCGCGAGTACATCGAGACCGCTCAGCCCGTGGCCTCGCGCACGCTGGCGAACAAGTATCACTTGGGCGTCAGTCCGGCCACCATTCGGAACGAGATGGCCGTCTTGGAGCGTCTCGGATACCTCACCCACCCGCACACGTCGGCCGGTCGCATGCCCACGGAGCGGGGATACCGGTATTTTGTGGAACGGCTGATGGAGCGGGCGGAGCTGCCGGAAGAGGAGCAACGTCTCATCCGCCACCAGTTTCACCAAGCGCGGCTCGACGTGGACCAGTGGATGCGCTTGGCGGCGGCTGTCTTGGCCCATTCCACCCACACGGCCTCGCTGGTCACCCCCCCTAAGGCCCGGCGCGCCCACCTCAAACATTTGGAGCTGATCGCCCTCAGCGACACCTTCATCTTGCTGATCATCGTGACCGCCGAGGGGCTTGTGCGCCAGCAGATGTTGGCCCAGCCCCGGCCGGCCCTTTCCCAGGAGACCTTAAACGCCATGGCGGCACGGCTCAACGACATGCTCCACGGTTTGAACCGCGACCAGATCGAGCCTCACATGGCCGTGCTCACGCCCTTCGAGCGATCGGTCTGTCAGACCGTGGTGGACGTGTTGGGCCGCGTGGACTCCCGCCACGCCACGCGCGTTTACCGGGATGGCTTGCTCCACGTGCTGCGCCAGCCGGAGTTCGCCCACACCGAAGCCATCTGTCGGCTTGTGGAAATCATGGAACAGCGGGCCCTTCTGGAGTCCATTGTCGAGCAGGTGCTGGCGACCGGCGGCATTCAGGTGATTATCGGCGGCGAGGCCCGCTGGCCGGAGATCGGCGAAGTGAGCCTCGTCGTGGCCCCCTACGGCATCTCCGGCTACATGGCCGGGGTGATGGGGGTTGTGGGCCCCCACCGGATGCCCTATGGCCGTGCTATTTCGGCCGTGCGCTTTGTCGCCAACTTAATGAGCCACCTCCTCACAGATCTCTACGGCGTCGAAAACCCATCACCGGAGGAAGAGGACCATGAGCACACCCGAAGGACACCAGGAACATCCCCACCAGGAAACGCCGGTGAACGAGGAGGGCACAGCAATGCCCACTGATGTGGACGCAGAACCACAAGAAGCCGAACCGCGGCCTGAAGAACCCGAGGACGTGCGCGCGCTCCAGGTCGAGCTGGCCGAAGCGCGCCGCCAGGCCGAAGAGTACTTGGACCAATGGCGGCGCACGGCAGCCGACTTCGCCAATTTCCGCAAGCGCAAGGAGCGGGAACTGGCCGAATTTGAGCAGCGCGCCAATGAGCGCCTGATCGCCCGGCTGTTGCCCGTGCTGGACGACCTGCAGCGCGCCCTGGAGCACGTGCCCGAGGATCTCAAGGAGCACGAGTGGGTGGAGGGCGTGCGCCTAATCGAGCGCAAGTTCTGGGGGGTACTGGAGCAAGAAGGAGTCCAACCCATCGAGAGCAGCCCCGGGACTCCCTTCGACCCCATGCACCACGAGGCGTTGATGAGCGAGGAGAGCGGCGAACACGAGCCGGAGCACATTATTGAGGAATACCAGCGCGGCTACCTCTACCGTGGCCGCGTGCTGCGGCCCGCCCGAGTGCGCGTGGCCCGATAGGGCATTCATGAATGCAACCGGCCGAACACACAGGGGGTGAACGACTGATGGCGAGGGTTCTGGGCATCGATCTGGGCACCACCAATTCGGTGATGGCCGTGCTGGAAGGCGGGGAACCGGTCATCATTCCCAACGCCGAGGGCCATCGGCTCACCCCCTCGATAGTGGCCATCAGCCCCAAGACCGGCGAGCGCCTAGTGGGGCTGACGGCCAAACGCCAGGCGGTCGTGAACCCACAACACACTATTCTCTCCATCAAACGCTTCATGGGGCGTCGGTACCGCGATCCCGAAGCCCAGGCCGAGGCCCGGCACGTGGCCTACGAGGTGCGCGAAGCCCTCAACGGCGATGTGCGCGTCGTGTTGGGCGGCCGAGAGTACGCCCCACCTGAAATCAGCGCCATGATCTTGCAGAAGTTGCGGCGCGACGCCGAGGTGTACTTGGGGGAGGAGATCACCCAGGCCGTCATCACCGTGCCGGCCTACTTTGACGACGCCCAACGCCAGGCCACCAAGGATGCCGGCCGGATCGCCGGGCTGGAAGTGCTGCGCATCATCAACGAGCCCACGGCCTCGGCGTTGGCCTACGGCCTCGGCCGGCAAAAGGAGCAGCGGGTGGCCGTCTACGACCTGGGGGGTGGCACCTTTGACATCTCCATCCTCGACATCGGGGAGGGTGTCTACGAGGTATTGGCCACAGCCGGCGACACCCACTTGGGAGGCAATGATTTTGACCAGCGCATCGTGGACTGGGCCGTGGAAGCCTTCCGCCAGCAGGAGGGGGTGGACTTGCACGAGGACTCCCTGGCCATGCAGCGCCTTCGGGAGGCGGCCGAGCGGGCGAAGGTAGAGCTTTCCTCGGTCCTCCAGACGGACATCAATTTGCCCTTCATCACGGCCGATGCCAGCGGGCCAAAACACTTGGAGCTCACCCTCACCCGCGCCCACTTGGAGGCAATGGTAGACGACCTGATCGCCCGGACACTCGAGCCCGTGCGCCAAGCCCTCAAGGATGCCGGCTTGGCACCCGATGAGGTGGACACTGTCATCCTGGTGGGCGGGCAGACGCGCATGCCGGCCGTCCAGCGGGCTGTGGCGGCCTTCTTCGGCCAAGAGCCCCACCGGAGCCTCAACCCCGACGAGGTTGTGGCCTTGGGAGCCGCCATTCAGGCCGGCGTGTTGGCCGGCGAAGTCAAGGACGTGCTCCTCCTGGATGTCACTCCCCTCACGTTGGGCCTCGAAACGGCGGGCGGCGTAGCCACCCCCCTCATCCCACGGGGTACCACGATTCCCACCCGCAAGACCCAGCTCGTGAGCACAGTGGAGGATAACCAGCGCACCGTGCGCATTCACGTGGTGCAAGGCGAGCGCCCCCTGGCCGCCGACAACCGCTCTCTGGGCCATTTCGAGCTGAGGGGCATCCGCCCGGCCAAGCGTGGCGAGCCCCGCATCGAGGTCACCTTCGACATCGATGCCGATGGTATTCTCCACGTCTCGGCCAAGGACTTGGACACCGGTCAGACCCAAGGCATCACCATTACCGGGGCCTCGGGCTTGCGCGACGAGGTGATCGCCGAGATGATCCGCCACGCCCAAGAGGCCGAAGCCGAAGACCGCCGTCGGCTTGACATGGTCTTGGCCCGCAACAAGGCTGAAACTGTGCTCTACCGGGCAACCCGCGTCCGTCACCTCCTACACCAGCGGGGGCACCAGGATGAGACGGCCATCCAACAGCTCCACGCGCGGGAGACCGCCCTGCGCGATGCCCTGGCCGACCCGGAGAGCACAGCTGACCACATTCGTGCCCTCACCAATGAGCTGGCTGAGGCGCTCAGTGCCCTGGGACCCACACAAGCCAAGGAGGACGATATGTCACCCAAGGTGCCCTCTTGAGGAATCCTCCCCCTGGCACCATAAAAGGCGAACACCAGCACCACGAGGAAACTGATGAGTGCAAAGCGGGACTATTACGAGATCCTGGGCATTTCCAGGAACGCCACCAAAGAAGAGATCCGGCGGGCCTACCGTCGCC
Organism: Ardenticatenia bacterium; assembly: GCA_030949995.1. Taxonomy (GTDB): domain Bacteria; phylum Chloroflexota; class Anaerolineae; order Ardenticatenales; family Ardenticatenaceae; genus WFWG01. Next base: position 6,254 of record JAUZRY010000106.1, on the reverse strand, counting down.
TCGCCCGACAGTATCACCCCGACGTCAACAAGAGCCCTGAGGCCGAAGAGCGGTTCAAGGAGATCAACGAAGCCTACGAAGTGCTCAGTGACGATGAGAAACGTGCCATGTACGACCGCTTTGGTCACGCCGGCCCACAGGCCGGGTTCGGATTTGGTTCCGGCGTGGGCATCGACTTGGGAGATCTCTTTGAGGAATTCTTCGGCTTCGGCCGACGGACGTGGGCACAGCGGCGGGGCCCCATGCGGGGTGGGGACATCAAGGTTGCCCTGACCATCTCCTTCGAGGAGGCCGTTCGCGGCACGGTCAAGGAGATCGAAGTCTCGCGCTTGGAGCTGTGCCCCGAGTGCGGCGGAAGCGGGGCGGCGGTGGGCTCCTCGCCGGTGCGCTGCGGGCGCTGTGGCGGCACCGGCGAGGTACGCATGGCCCGCCAGAGCATCTTCGGGCAGGTGATCATCAGCGACACCTGCCCGGCCTGTCGGGGTGAGGGCGAGGTCGTGCAGACACCCTGTCGGCGTTGTCGGGGCGAACGCCGTGTGCGGGTGAAGCGCCGACTTGAGGTCACCGTGCCCCCAGGAGTGGACGACGGCATGCGCATCCGCCTCACGGGAGAGGGAGAGCACGGCCTGCACGGTGGGCCTCCTGGCAATCTCTACGTGGACGTGCGCGTGCTCCCCCACGAGTACTTCCGCCGGCAGGGCAACGACATTCTCCTGGACGTGGAGATCAACGTGGCCCAAGCAGCCTTAGGAGACGAGATCGAAATCATCACCGTGGACGGGCCCACCACCCTGAACATTCCTCCGGGCACCCAGACGGGCCATGTCTTTCGCCTGCGGGGAAAGGGCGTGCCTCACGTGCGCAACCCCGAAGTGCGCGGTGACCAACTCGTCACCGTCTTCGTGGCCGTGCCCACAAATTTGACCCCCGAGCAACGGCGTCTCTTCCAAGAACTGGCCCGTACGCTGGGCAAGGAGGTGATTCCTCAGCGACAAAAGGGGCTCTTCGATCGGCTGCGGGATGCGCTGAACTTGTAGGCCGGTGCTATGGAATGGCTCGAAGTACGCCTCGTCGCACCCGACGGCGAGGCGGCGGAGACAGTCTGTGAAGTGATGAGCCGATACGCCCACGGCAGTCCGGTCATCACCGAGGAGGCAGACTGCGGAGGGCGGCTCACCGTGGCCGCCTACCTGTCCGACACCCCCGAGGGCCGCCAGCACCTTCGCCAACTCCGAGAAGCCCTCTGGCACCTCAGTTGCCTCTACCCCCTGCCCGAGCCCACCGTCCGCCGCCTGGAGACTACCGACTGGCGTGAGGCGTGGAAGCGCCACTACCGGCCGCTGCGCGTCGGCCGGCGCCTGTTGATTGTGCCAACGTGGGAAACAGCCCCAGAGGAAGGGCGCGTCGTCGTGCGGCTGGACCCGGGCATGGCCTTTGGCACCGGCCAACATCCCAGCACGCGCACGTGCCTCTGCCTGGTGGAGGACACCCTGACCCCGGGTGATCGCGTGCTCGACGTGGGCTCTGGGAGCGGCATTCTGGCCATCGCGGCGGCAAAACTGGGTGCCGGCCAGGTGTGGGCCGTGGACGTGGACGAAGTGGCCGTCCGCGCCACGCGCGAAAACGCCGAACACAACGCCATACCTTGGAGCGCCGACTCTCCCCCGCCGGGGGGCCTCTGTGTTCGCCAAGGCTCCGTGGAGGCGGCCGAGGGGAGTTTTGACCTGATCGTCATCAATATCCTGGCCGACGTGATCCTCCACCTCCTGCCCGAGGTGATCCCTCGCCTCTCGGCCCAAGGGCGTCTGCTCCTGGGGGGCATACTCCATCCCCAAGCCCATGCCGTGACACGGGCCCTGGAAGAGCACCGTCTCACCGTACAGCGTGTCGTGCAGGAGGGCGACTGGATGGCCCTGTTGGCAGCCTGCCCCGTGAACAGCGCCCCGGGATGAGCCAATGCACCGCTTCTTCGTCTCCCCAGACCGAATCCACGCCGGACGAGTCTACTTCACCGAGGAACAAGCTCACCAAATCGGCCGTGTGTTGCGCCTCCGGCCGGGCAACCGTGTGATCGCCTTGGACGATCAGGGGTGGGAATACGAGGTTGTCCTGGAGCGCATTGTGCGCCACGAGGTCGACGGCCGCATCGTCGCCCGTCGGCCGGCACACGGTGAGCCTCACGTCCACGTGACCCTCTACCAGGCCATGTTAAAGGGGCGGAGGTTCGAGCTCGTCTTGCAGAAGGGAACCGAGCTCGGCGTTGGCACTTTCGTGCCGGTGGTCACAGCCCGAACCGTCGTGGGCAGCCTGAGTGGCGTGAGCGCCGGCAAGTGGCAGCGCTGGCAGCGCATCGTGACCGAAGCGGCCGAACAGAGCCGCCGGGGACGGCGGCCCACCGTGGAAGCGCCTCTGCTCTTTGACCACGCCCTGTCACGCGGCGAGCGTGCTGGCGAGAAGCTATTCATCCCCTGGGTGGGCCCTGGTGCGATGCCCGCACGTCAAGCCCTCGCCACCTTGGATGACGACGTGGCGGCCGTGGGCGTGTTGGTGGGGCCGGAGGGAGGATTTGCGCCCGAGGAAGTTGAACGTGCTCGGAGCGCCGGCGCCGTGCCCATTTCCTTGGGGCCCCGTGTGTTGCGCGCCGAGACAGCGGCCATCGTGGCCGTAGCTGTTCTCCTCTACGAGCTGGGCGAGTGGGAAGCAAGAGGCGTGTGACCTTGAAGGCCACACGCCTTCTCGAGGCGGGGAGGGCGGGATTTGAACCCGCGAGGGAGGTTTTAGCCCCCCTAGTCGCTTAGCAGGCGACCGCACTCGACCAGGCTATGCGACCTCCCCGTATGCTTGACAACAGCGGAGGAGGAGGGATTCGAACCCCCGTGGCCTTTCGGCCCATCCGCTTTCAAGGCGGCGCCGTTTGTCCACTCCGGCACTCCTCCAAGCAGGCGCGGTGCCGCCTCGTTGCGCTGTATAGTATAACCGAGCAGGGGGTTTTGTCAAGACACTCCGGGCTCGCCACTGTTTTTTCAGCCGGGCTCAAGAAGAGTATACTTGTACAGACTGGGCTCTCTGAAGGCCTTGATCCATGAGCACCACACCCGTATTCCAACAGAGCACAGCAGGAACGCTTGGACCAGTGGAGTATACATGTTGGAGATAAATGTCTCCCTTGTTGACCAACTGCTCGAGGCTCCCTTGGCACAGCCCGAGGTGTTTCGTGTTGCCCGCCAACTCCACGAACACAGGCCAGCACGCCTCGTGGAAATCGGCCGCCGGCACGTCAAAGCCATCGTGCGCTCGGGGGGACGCGAGTACTCGACGCACATCATCATCGGCGATGACGACAGCATCAACCTGCGCTGTCACTGCACCACAGTGGTCATGAAAAGGCGCATTTGTGCGCATCTCATTGCCACCCTCTATGCCCTCCACGACCACCTGCACGCCCAACATCCTTCCTCCCCCGATGAGATGCGCCGGAACTGGACGGCCACTCTCGACCGTCTGCTCTCACGCCGTTCCACGCCAAGACCTAATAAGCTCCTGATCCCCCTCTTCAGCCTCTCCTATGAACAGCACCCGATGTTCGGCTACAGTGGGGAGAGCAATTCGTTTCGGTCGCTCAATGTATATGTGGTGCCCGTGAACGTTCTCGCAGAGCCCCTGGCCGATTTGGGGATTGCGTCCGACACCATGCCGCCGGCGGACATCGTGCACAGCATACTGGACACACACAACTTGTGGGCCCGCGTGCGCCCATTGAAAGCCCGAGAGCGCGACCGCCTGGTACCAGGCATCCCTGAGCCGGTGCTCAATGCCATTGATGTGCTGTTGATCTCTTTTGATCACTTCTTCTTCTACTCGGATACAATTGCTGAAGTCTCCCTCTTGTTGCTCAGACAAGCCCCAGATGTGCTCATTTACATGGGGGGGGGGTCAACACTCCCTTCGAGCGTCGCCTCACGTGGCTGCCGGGCCCCATTTCCCTGAAGATGGAACTACGGCGTCGAGATGACAAGCTCGAGGCCGAGTGGCGCGTGCAGGCCGACGGCATGGAATTGGAGCACGTCTCCCCCCAGGATATCTGGCCTGTCTACCAGGGCAGATACCAGTGGCTCATCATCAACCAACACTACTTGGGCTACCTCATTCCCGCGCTCGACGTGGACGACGTGAGGGACGCCATGTCCTTGAAGAAGCTGGAGCTGGATGGTGAAGAGGCCGAGAGCTTCCTGGACGAGGTGCTCCCCAAGGTGGCCGACTTGGAGGCTATCGAGGTCGTAGGCGGTGAGCTGGAGTGGGAGGAAGTTGATGGTGTTACGCCAACACCACACCTCTACCTGTTCGAGGAGCAGGGGGGAGCTGCGCGCCAGCCTGCGCTTTGGCTACGGCGACTACGAGGTGGAGTACAGCAAGGCCCTGCCTGCTCAGAGCGTGGTGCGCAAGCCCGGCACGTGGACGCTCGTGCGCCTCCACCGGAATGCCGAGGCCGAACACCAGGCCTACAAACGGCTCTCCTCGCACGGACTGAAACGGGGCTCGCCCCCCGGCACCTTCCTGTTGCGCAAGAACGTGAAGCCCGTGGACTTCCTCATCCGTCATGTGCCGCGCCTGCTGGCGGCCGGCTACGAAGTCTACGGGGAAGAGCGCCTGAACAGCGTGCGCGTCAACCGGCATCGCCCTACCATTTCGCTCTGTATCTCCTCGGAGATCGACTGGTTCGACGTGAAGGCGGTCATCACGTTCGGCAAGGTGCCCGTCTCCCTCAAGGAGGTGCGCCGGGCGCTGCGCAAGCGGCAACGGTACGTCAAGCTCGCCGACGGCTCCATTGGCGAAATTCCGCCGGAGTGGATCAAACGCTACCGACATCTCTTCGAGCTGGGCGAGGTAGATGTGGAAGAGGAGCGCGTGCGCCTCGCGTCCCACCATGCGTTGCTGTTGGAGGAGTTGGCCTCCGATAGCGAAGTGGTGGAAGCCGACGCCCGCTTCCGGGAGCAGTTGCAACGGCTCCAGGACTTCACCGGCATCGAACCTCGACCGGTGCCCCGGGGCTTTGTGGGCCAGCTCCGCCCCTACCAGAAGGCCGGCTACGACTGGCTCCACTTCCTCCACGAGTACGAGTTCGGGGGCTGCCTGGCTGACGACATGGGGCTGGGCAAGACGGTGCAGGTGCTCGCCTTCCTGCTCTCCCTGCGGGAGAGCGGCCACGCTCAGGCCGCCGACCTGATCGTAGTCCCCCGCTCACTGTTGGTTAACTGGGATCGGGAAGCCGCCCGGTTTACCCCCTCCCTGCGGGTTCTCGTCCACGCCGGCAGCGCCCGCTCCAAGTCTCCTGAGCTCTTCGACCAATATGACCTAGTGGTAACCACATATGGTCTAGTGCTCCGGGATTTGAACCTGCTCCGCAAGTACCACTTTCACTACGTGGTGTTAGACGAATCGCAGGCCATCAAGAACCCAGTGGCCAAGACCTCGCGGGCCGTGCGCCGCCTGGAGAGCGACCACCGCCTGGCCCTCACGGGCACGCCAGTTGAAAACACCTCGTTGGAGCTCTGGTCCCAATTTGCCTTCCTCAACCCGGGAATGTTGGGCAGCCTGGAGTATTTCAAGCGCGAGTTCGCGACCCCCATCGAGCGACATCAGGACCAGGAAGCCGCTCACCTGTTGCAGAAGATGGTGCACCCCTTCATCCTGCGGCGCACCAAGGAACAGGTGGCCCCCGAGTTGCCCCCGCGCACGGAACGGATCATCTTCTGTGACATGGAGCCGGCCCAGCGGCGCCTCTACGAGCGCTGGCGTGACCGGTATCGGGCCATGGTGCTCGGCCTGTTCGACGAGGTTCCTAACCGTGCCCAAATGCGCATGAAGGTCCTGGAAGGGCTCTTACGGCTTCGTCAGATCGCCATCCATCCCCTGTTAGTGGAGGAGCGGTTTCGGGGGCGCTCAGCTAAGATGGAACTCCTCGCCGAGCTGTTGGAGACCCTGCGCGCTGAAGGCCACAAGGTGTTGGTCTTCTCCCAATTCGTCCAAGTGCTCAAGCTTATCCGCCAGCAACTGGAGCGCCAGAACGTGTCCTACGCCTATTTGGACGGCCGCACTCGCAAGCGCCAAGCCCAGGTGGACCGTTTTCAGAACGACCCCGCCGTTCCCTTCTTCCTCATTAGCCTGAAAGCTGGCGGCCTGGGACTGAACCTCACGGCTGCCGACTACGTGATCCACATCGACCCCTGGTGGAACCCGGCCGTGGAAGCCCAAGC
>JAUZRY010000105.1 GCA_030949995.1 Ardenticatenia bacterium | reverse complement strand
ATAAAATGGTCGGATGCTTCCTGCAACACGTCACAAGCAGAAAGCGCAAGTGTGCAAGAAAGCACCACGGAATCGCCCCTCCGTAGAGCTAACCCAGGATCCCACCTTCTACGCGTTCACAACCACCGTCACGCCAGACGCGAAGGCGGTTCACGTTTTCCTCCAGCCCTGGATTGATCAAGAGGTGAACACGCTGGTCACCATCTACTACGACGGCTTGGTGGTGGTTGAGGGCGAGTGGCCGACTGACCAGCCGCCCCGCTTCGATGGCCCTGATGGTCAAACAGGCACGTGGGGAGGCCGCCCCTTCACCAACATGCTCCGCAATCCATCAGGCGAACAGGGATGGCCTTGGTTACGCTCCTGGGTTGTCCGGGCCATGAAAAAACTGATCTCGCCCATCCCATTGGACCCCGTTCATGTGGTTACCTTAGTGTTGGACCGGGAGCGCACAGGTTGGGTCTACCGCGCTACGGCACACCGGCTGGTGCAAACGTTTTGGGCCGTTTTCGGATGGGGAGGCGTCTTTATTTCTCAGGGATGGTATCAGGTGCTCACTTGGGCCACTGTGTTGGGCTTGGTGGGCGCTCTAGTGCGGGCTGTGCGGCTGGCGTGCGAGCCATGGTCCTCAGGGGTGAAGTGGGCCCTCTGTTTCTTAGGCGCCGCCAGCCTGGTGATCTGGAGTATCACGTTTTTGCGCCCAATGCCAAGCTTGTTCCCCTGGTTTCGTCCGTTCATTCCTGTGGCCCGTTACGCCTATCCGGCTATCGTACCCTCGGCTCTGGCATTGGTTGCCGGGTGGACAGCCTGGCCGTGGCCGCGCTGGCGCTTGTGGAGCACAGTGGTGTTCTTCGTTGGGCTGGTGGTGTTAAACGTGGTCTCGTTGTGGCGCATCGTGACATTCTGGTGAGGGCCAGACCAAGTGGAACATACCATTGGACATGCCGCTACATCTGAAGGGAAGAGCCAAGCTAAGGTCTCACGGCCTGCAGCAGGCGCTCTCGCGCGCACTATGAGCCCTCAGCGGCTGTGGTGGTCCCTCGCGGGGCTAATCGCCTTGAGCTTGTTGGCAGCCGTGGTATGGTCCAGCACACCGTGGTTGTTGTGGACGTACAATGTGTACCAAGCCGGTCGCCTTCTGGAACAGGGCCTAGTGTGGCCTGAACCACGCCATGTGGACACCCTGCCCCAAGTCGTCGACCAATCTGCCCTCGATCGAGCTTTGGGCCACCTCAGCGCCGCCATCCGCTGGCGTCCGGATCACTCCTATGCGTACCGCCTGGCCGGCCAGATCTACCTGGCTCAAGAGGCATGGGACAAGGCAGTCCAGGCCTTCGAACAGGCCCGTGTGCTCGCCCCCCGTCATCCGATTGTCGACTGGGAGACCGGCCTGGCCTACGAGCAGATGGAGCGCGCCATCCGGGAGGCCCCAAGCACGCCGTTAATCCCACGGCTGGCTTGGGCGCCAGTGGAGGCACCGGACACGCCCATTGCCACCCCCTTCTGCCGCCCAAGCGCAGCGCGCACTTGTTACATGGGGCTGACCTCGTTCCGGCTGCCTTATGCCGATACCGGCGATCCAACTCCGGTTGAACTCCCCACGCTCTTCCTCCACCCACCGGCCAAAGTGCGCCTTCGGCTGGACATTCCTCCGGAGCAACCTGCTCTTCGGTTTGCCCTCGGTCTGGCACCCGAAGCACGCGAGTGGGGTACTGATGGGGCCACGTTCCAAATTTGGGTGGAGGTACCCGGTGAGGAAGCCCGTATGGTCTTCGAACGCCACGTGTCGGCTGAAGAAGCTGAACAAGGATGGTGGCCCGCTTGGGCCGATCTCTCGCTGTGGGCAGGACGCCAGGTTGTTCTCATCTTGGGCACCGCAGGCGGCCCCTCTGGCAACACGGTTGGTGACTGGTACGGCTGGGGAAGCCCTGCCCTGACTACTCCAAGGGCAGCCCGCTACGCCACCTTGGCCCCAGAAGCCCGTCGGCGAGCTGCCTGGCTGGATGGCGGCTTCGACGGCAATGCTCTCTTGGACCGAGGCGATGATGCTCGCCGTGCCAAGCAGTATGAGGACGCATTTACTTGGTACAACCGAGCACTTGCTCTGGATAGGTCAACTGAGGGAGCGGTGTTCCACCGGCGCGGTCTCGCGTTCAAGAGCCAGAAAGCGTGGATCCGCGCCGAAGCGGCCTTCAGGGCCGCCGCCCGCGCCTGGCCCACCAACCGCGACCTCTGGTATGAACTGGGCCTTGTGCTGAGAGAACAAAAACGCTTTCGGGAGGGGGTCACGGCCTTGCGCCAGGGGGTTAATGCACCCGAAGGGACTGTGGGGCCGAGCACGATGCTCTTGGAACTCGGCCGGATGTACGAGCACCTGAAGCAATGGGAACAAGCTCGGCAGGCATACGAGCAAGCCTTGGCCCGCGACCAGTTTACCAAACCGCCCCACAAAACGAGTACCCTCTACTTCTACGGCGTTGTACTCAAGCGGCTGGGCGAGTTCGACAAGGCACAAGCTGTCTTCACCGAGGTCATACAGCGCAATCCCAACCGGTACTGGGCCTACATCCAGAGAGCCGACGTGCTCTGGAGACTTGACCAAAAGGAAGAGGCCGAAGCCCTACTCCATCAAGCCATTGAACTGCGGCCCAACATCAAGTGGGCCTATCGGGCTTTGGCGTACCAATATCTCGAGAACGGACGCCCCAACGACGCCATTGCCCTCTTCCGCAAAGTACTCGACATCGATCCGAAGGACCAAGGGGTCCGGAACACCTTGGAGAAACTCCTGGGCTCTCCTCAACCCGAGCAGCCGTAGCGATGCGCGGAAAAGACGAGCATCCCTGAAGACAGGTTCTCTCGGAGGATGCTCGTCCTCCAGGCACTGGCCCCTGTCGCCACGACATCATCCACGGCCGAGTTCACGAGGAGCGCGGCACTTCCAAAGGTGCCCGCGGGCTGATGCGGCGAATCTTCTGGATAATGCGCTCCCGCTCGGCCTGATCCTTTGTGGCGGCCAGCCGTTCACGCAACTTGCGCAGCTTTTTGCGGCGATGACGGCGCCGGCGAATCTCCCGCACTCGTTCGGCCCGATGAGTGGCCATACCTCTTCCTCCTTCGCGTCCTTCCATTTCGTTTCACCCCGTTCGCCAGCGGAATTATACTCGAACTCCTCGTCTATTCAAGTTGAAGCCCCCCACATAGCACTCAAAAACTACCCGGGATGCGCGTTTGTCATCTGATCCACTTTGCGCTACCATACCCCCCGCACGCACATGCAGATGAAGACGCCGCCGCTCCCCTCATCACTGTATGGAATCATGTGGCATCTTCGGCTCGGCCGATGGTCAGGCAGACAACGGGTTGATAGACAGTGCCTCCCACTCCACCCTGCTGTGCCTGTCATCTCACTTCGGCCGAGTTGCTCCACAGGAGGTGAACATTGTTCGGCGAGATCAAGCTGTTCACCGGCACAGCTCATCCGGAGTTGGCCCAAGAAATCAGCGACTACCTCCAGATCCCCTTGAGCGGCGCCGACGTGTTCCAATTTCCCAACGAGAACATCTTCGTGCGCCTGCACCAGAGTGTGCGCGGACAAGATGTGTTCGTCATTCAGCCCATGTGCCGCCCCGTCAACAAGAACATCATGGAGCTGCTCATCATCATTGACACCCTGAAGCGGGACTCAGCCGGCCGCATCACGGCCGTTGTGCCCTACTTCGCCTACGCCCGCTCCGACAAGAAGGACCAACCCCGTGTCCCCATCACTGCCCGGCTCATCGCCGATCTGTTGGAAACTGCCGGCGCCGATCGTTATCTCACTGTTGATCTCCACGCCGGCCAAATTCAGGGCTTTTTCAAAATACCAGGAGATGAGCTCACCGCTTTCTACTTGCAGCGGGACTACTTGCTGAGCAAGCGCATTCCGGACATGGTCGTGGTGGCGCCCGATGTGGGGGCCTCGAAAAAAGCCCGCAACTTGGCCGAGGCCCTGAACGCCCCTCTGGCCATCGTCGAAAAGCGGCGCATAGGCAATGATCCTACGGCCCAAGCGCTCACCCTTATCGGTGATGTGAACGACCGCAACGTGATTATCTTCGATGATGAAATCGACACGGCCGGCACCATGGCCGGGGCAATTCGGTTTCTCAAGGAAGCCGGTGCCCGCGACATCTACGCCGTGGCCACCCATGCCATCCTCTCCGACCCGGCCACCGAGCGCCTGCGCAATGTGCCCCTCACCGAGCTCATCATTACCAACACTGTCCACATCCCGCCGGAGAAATATCTGCCCAACATGACCGTGTTGAGCGTAGCCCCACTGTTAGGTGAAGTTATCCGGCGCATTCACTTCGGTATTTCTGTCGGAGCCCTTTTCAACGAGTAGCGCTCGACCTGACTACCCGACACGTTGAGGCGAGACAAGCCCATGGGCAGGGAGCACCGAATTAGGGGAAAAGACCGTAACGGTCACCTGATGAGCCGTTAACGCCTGCCGGATCACAAGCAACACGCACATGTTAAGGCATCTTAACGGAACGTTCAACAGCATTTAATGGGCGGTTAACAGCCACACAACCGTGGGGGAGTATTATGAACATAGCCATCTCGAACAGATAGAGCTTCATGGATCAAGGAGGAAGAATCCCATGAACACACGTCTCCCCCTACTTCTGGTAGTCTTGAGCGTACTGGCATTCTTAGCAGTCGCGTGTGGCGGTCAAGACAACACAAGCGGCCAAGAGGGGCTGTCAGGAACCATCCTCATTGACGGCTCCAGCACTGTCTTCCCCATCTCCGAGGCTGTAGCTGAGGAATTTGGGGCCCAATATCCCGACGTGCGTGTCTCCGTGGGCATCAGCGGCACAGGCGGCGGGTTTAAAAAGTTCTGTGCTGGGGAGACCGACATCTCTGATGCCTCCCGGCCCATTAAAGAGAGTGAGGTGCAGGCCTGTGCTCAACAGGGCATCGAGTTTATTGAACTGCCTATCGCGTTCGACGGGCTCACCGTCGTCGTGCATCCCAACAACGACTGGGCCACGTGCATGACCGTGGAGGACCTGAAAACCATCTGGGAGCCGTCGGCCCAAGGCACCGTCACCCGGTGGAACCAGGTGCGCCCCGAGTGGCCCGATACCCCGATCAGCCTCTACGGCCCCGGCACCGATTCCGGCACCTTTGACTACTTCACCAGCGCTGTGGTGGGTGAGGAAGGTGCCAGTCGGGGGGACTACACAGCCAGCGAGGACGACAACGTATTGGTCCAGGGCGTGGCCAACGACCCCAATGCCCTCGGATACTTCGGCTTCGCGTATTACGCAGAAAATCAGGATAAAATTCAGGCAGTGGCCATTGACGGTGGAAATGGCTGCGTGCTCCCCAGCGAGGAGACCATCAACAACGGCACGTATCAGCCCCTCTCCCGCCCCATCTTCATCTACGTGCGCAAGGACGCCTTGGAGCGCCCTGAAGTCGACGCATTTATCACCTTCTACTTGGACAACGCGGCCCTGTTGGCCAGCGAAGTGGGATACGTCGGGTTGCCCGACCGCGCCTATGAGCTGGCGAAGACCCGAGTGGCCAAACGAGTGACCGGATCGGTCTTCAGTGGGGGGGGTCCCAAGTGGGCGTCTCCATTGAGGAGCTGCTGAAGATCGAGGAGTAGTGGGGAACGCGATGTCACTTCATGATACTACCACTCAACCCTCATCAGACGTCAAACGTGTGGACGTGCACCTGGCCCTGCAGCACAAGCAGGGCCGTCGCACTACAGAGGCCTTGATCCGCGCCCTTCTGCTGGCCTGCGGGCTTGTCTCCGTGCTCACTACTGTGGGTATTGTGGTTGTCCTGCTCTACCAGTCGATCCAATTCTTCCGTGAAGTTTCCCTGGGGGTGTTTCTCACCGATACCCAGTGGACTCCCCTCTTCACCGACAAACATTTCGGCATTTGGCCGCTGGTGGCCGGCACAGTGCTCACGTCGGCCATTGCCCTGGCCGTGGCCTTGCCCCTCGGGCTGCTCAGCGCCGTCTACCTGAGTGAATACGCATCGGCACGCATCCGGGCCGTGCTCAAGCCCATCCTGGAAATCCTGGCCGGTATTCCCACAGTCGTCTACGGATACTTTGCCCTGCTCTTCGTGACACCGTGGCTTCAGAAGGTGATTCCCGACTTGGCCGGGTTTAACGCCATTAGCCCGGGCATCGTCATGGGCATCATGATTCTCCCCATGGTCTCGTCCCTAAGTGAAGATGCCCTGCACGCCGTGCCACAAGCCCTGCGAGACGCTGCCTATGCCTTGGGAGCCACCAAGTTTGAAGTGGCCACACGCAGATTGTAGTGCCGGCAGCCCTGTCGGGCATCACGGCCTCCTTTATTCTGGCCATCTCCCGCGCTGTGGGCGAGACCATGATTGTGGCCATTGCGGCCGGCCAACGTCCTGTGCTCACCCTCGACCCACGTGGCCCCATCCAGACTATGACGGCCTACATCGTACAAGTGAGCCTGGGGGACACGCCGGCAGGCTCGTTGGCGTTCAAGACGATCTTTGCCGTAGGCTTCACCCTCTTCCTGATGACGCTGCTACTCAACATGATCAGCCACGTGGTTGTCCAACGGTATCGCGAACGGTATTAAGGAGGCTCAGGCAACAATCATGGAGCTCCAGAATCACGGTTTCGCCCTCCACCTGGGCCGACGGCGTCTCAAGGGACGCATCTTTCGCGCCGTGGCCTTGGGGGCCATCTGTGTGGCCCTGGTCATGTTGGCCCTTCTCTTCCTTGACGTGATCGCCGACGGCATCGGTCGGCTCAACTGGCAATTTCTGACCAGTTTCCCCTCTCGCCGACCGGAACGAGCGGGTATCCTCTCAGCCCTGGTGGGTTCGATCTTCATGGTGGTCCTGATGGCTCTGATCGCCTTCCCCATAGGCGTGGGCGCTGCCATCTACCTGGAGGAGTATGCGCCCAAGAGTTGGCTTACCGACCTCATTCAGATCAACGTGGCCAACTTGGCCGGCGTGCCCTCCATCCTCTACGGCCTGTTGGGCCTGGAAATATTCGCCCGTTGGCTCTCCGGCTTCACCGGCGGCCGCTCAGTCCTCACCGGCGCACTCACCATGGCCCTCCTCATCCTGCCCATCGTGATTGTCTCCGCCCGCGAGGCCATCCGTGCGGTTCCCGACGACATTCGCCTGGCTGCCCTGGCCCTCGGCGCCACCCGCTGGCAGGTCGTGCGCGACCATGTGCTGCCCTACGCCATGCCAGGTGTCCTCACCGGCATGATCCTGGCGACCTCGCGTGCCATTGGCGAGACAGCACCCCTCATCACCATCGGCGCGCTCACGTATGTGGCCTTTCTGCCCGACAGCGTGCGCAGCCCCTTCACCGTGTTGCCCATCCAGATCTTCAACTGGGTCTCACGTCCCCAAGCCGATTTCCACGTCAACGCTGCCGCCGGCATTCTCGTCTTATTGGCCATTCTGCTCTCCATGAACGCCACGGCTGTCTATCTACGCCATCGGTTTGAACAACGGCTCAAGAGGTGAACTCATGACCGTCCACATGACCACTCCACCGGCCCCCATCGACATGGCCGACCTGGACGAGGTGGCCATTCTCAAGGCCAAACACGTCAACGTCTACTACGGTGCCAAACAGGCCCTGCGCGACGTGCAGCTCTACGTGCCCGAACACAGCATCACCGCCCTGATTGGCCCCTCTGGGTGCGGCAAAAGTTCCCTGTTGCGCTGTTTCAACCGCATGAACGACCTCATTCCCGAAGCCCGCGTCGAGGGAGAAATCACCTACCATGGCCAAGACATCTACGCCTCTCATATTGACCCTGTGGAAGTTCGTCGGCGCATTGGCATGGTGTTCCAGAAACCCAATCCCTTTCCCAAGTCCATCTACGAGAATGTGGCTTGGGGCGCGCGCATCAACGGCTACCATGGCGATCTGGATGAGTTAGTCGAGCGAGCCCTGCGCCAGGCCGCCCTCTGGGACGAAGTCAAGGATCGCCTCCACGAAAGCGCCTTGGCCCTGAGCGGCGGCCAACAACAGCGCCTGTGCATCGCCCGCACCATTGCCATCGAGCCGGAAGTCATCCTCATGGACGAGCCGGCCTCCGCCCTCGACCCCATTGCCACCCTCAAGATCGAGGACCTGATGCGCGAGCTCAAGGAACGATACACCATTCTGGTCGTCACCCATAACATGCAACAAGCCGCCCGTGTGAGTGACTACACGGCCATGATGATGCTCACTGACGACCAGAAGGCCGGCACCGTGATCGAGTTTGGCCTCACAGACCAGATCTTCACCCGTCCAAACGATCCCCGTACTGAGGCGTACATCACCGGTCGATTTGGGTAGCGATCTCCCCAGGTGTCCGCTGAAAGGGAGCAGGCCATGCCCACCATCCTGCTCGTTGAGGATGACCGCACGTTGCGTGAGGTGGTGGCCCTCAACTTGGAGCGCCAAGGCTTCACCGTCCACCAAGTGGCCGACGGCGAGGCCGCCTTGGTAGCCGCACGCCAACACCCTCCGGATTTGATTATCTTAGATGTTATGCTACCCAAGTTAGACGGCCTGAGCCTCTGCCGCATCATCCGCGCGGAATCCGACGTGCCCATCATCCTGCTCACAGCCCGCACAGGTGAAGTGGATAAAATTGTGGGCCTGGAAAGCGGTGCCGACGATTACGTCACCAAGCCGTTCAGCATCGGCGAGCTCAGTGCCCGCATTCGGGCCGTGCTGCGCCGTGCCAAGGCTCAAACAGCCACCTCCCACGTGCTTCAGGCCGGCCCCTTGCGCCTTGATCTCCTGCGGTGGGAAGCCACGCACGCCGGCCGCCCCCTCTCCCTCAGCCCACGCGAATTCCGCCTGTTGGCCGAGTTCATGCGCCACCCCAACGTAGTCCTCTCGCGCGATTTGCTGCTGGAACGGGTGTGGGGGCCCTACTACGTGGGCGACGTGCGCACCGTTGACGTGCACGTGCGGTGGCTCCGGCAGAAAATCGAAGAGGATCCCTCCAACCCGCGGTGGATTCAGACGGTGCGGGGTGTGGGATACCGGTTCAGCCTCTCTGAAGAGCCATGATTCCGTGGTGGTTTGTGCTTCCCCCGGTCGCCGTTGTGCTCCTGCTGCTCATCTTGCTCTGGCAGAGCCGCCAGCGTGAGCGCCGCTGGCAACAGATTGCCCACCGCCACCGCCAACAGGCCAACGGCGACAGCACCGACCTGCTGCCTTGGCTTCCAGCAATGTTTGAACACCTCCCGGCCCCTCTCTTCGTCCTGGACCAGCAGGGGCTTGTGGTGGCCACCAACGCTCAAGCGGCTCACATGTTCGGCCCATCGCGCGCCGGGGAGCCCCTTATCTTCCGGCTCCGCCACCACGCAGCCGTGGAGCTGGTGGAACACGTGGTGCGCGACGGTCAGCCAGCCATGCACCTGCTTACCCTCGAGGAAGGCACCGTGTTCCACGCCTACGCTTGGCCGTGGCCGTTGACGAAGCCCCCACAAGGTGCTATCCTCTTCTTGAACGACGTGACCGAACTCGTTCACGCCGTTCGCGCTCGGCGCGAGTTGGCCGCCAACCTGAGCCACGAGTTGCGCACGCCGCTCGCCAGCCTGCACCTGTTGGCCGAAACGATCGTCCAGGATGATGGTGAAGACAGCCATCTGGTACGCCACCTGGCGCGCCGCATCCTCAACGAAGTCCAGGCGACCGTGGCGCTCGTTGAGGACATGATGGCCCTCTCGATGATCGACAGCGGCCGAGTGCCCTTGCGCCTGGAGCGTCTTCCCCCTGGCTGATGTTGTGGCCGAACGGGTGGAACGGCTCCGCCCGCTCGCTGAGGAAAAGCAGATCACCGTCGTGCAGCGGATCCCACACGAGATTGTGCTCCCGCTCGACCGGGAGCGGTTTGGCCAGGTGGTGACCAATCTGCTTGACAACGCCGTCAAGTTCACCCCGGCCGGCGGCCGCGTGACTGTGGAAGCTACACAACACCAGGGGCAGGTGCGCCTCGTGGTGCGGGACACCGGGCCGGGCATTCCGCCGGAGGCTCTTCCACACATCTTCGAGCGCTTCTACCAGCTCGACCGAGCCCGCACCCGAGACACTCGACGGGGCACCGGGCTGGGCTTGGCCATTGCCAAACACCTGGTGTTGGCCCACGGGGGGCGCATTTGGGCCCAAAGTGCTCCTGGTCAAGGCGCAGCTTTCTTCGTGGAGTTGCCGGCTGACTGACATCTCCGGCGGCAAGCGGCCACCGGCAGAGATGCCCGCCGCCGCCAGCGCGGCCATGCACGATACGAACGGTTTACCAAACACAGAGGGTGCCCCATGAACGTGCGACTCGATTTCCAACACAAACTCCAGGCCCTGGAAGGAGACGTCATCCGGCTGGGCAGCATGGTGGACGAGGCCATTGCCAACGCCATGAAGTCCTTGGAAGAGGGCGACCTCGTCCTGGCCCAACAGGTGGTGCGCAACGACGAGGCCATCAACCGGGTCCGCTACTACATCGAAGAACACGGCTCGGCCCTTATTGCCACTCAACAGCCTCTCGCCCGCGACCTGCGCACCATTATCGCCGCCATGTACGTGGCCACCAACTTGGAACGCATGGCCGACCATGCCGCCGGCGTCGCCCGGCTCACCCTGCGCTTGGCCCACACGCCGCGCGCCGAGCTCCTGCCCCAATTTCGCCACATGGCCAATGTGGGCCGGGAAATGCTGAATCAATCCCTGGAAGCGTTCATCCACCACAACGCCGACTTGGCCCACGAGGTGGCCGCCCGGGATGATGAGGTGACGAGCTCTACAACACGATCTTCCAAGCCATGATCCGCCGCATGATCGAAAACCCCGAACACGTCCAGGGCGCCACCTACCTGCTCTGGGTTGCGCATAACTTGGAACGCGTGGGCGACCGGGTCACCAACATCTGCGAACGGGTGATCTACATGGTGACTGGCGAGCTCATGGAGTTCGTGGACGACCGATCCGACCGCGACTTGAACGCTCTCAAGTGAACCCAGGAGCACTCCAATGCACGTCGGCATGGTCCACTATGCCGCCCCCCCAGTGGTCGGCGGTGTGGAGCTGACCATCTACCATCATGCCCGCGTGTTGCTGGCCGAGGGCCATCGCGTCACCGTGGTGGCAGGCCGGGGCGAAGCCGTCCTGCCCGGCTTGACCTTCCGGCAGGAGCCCATGGTGGACTCACGCCACGAACACGTCCTCGCCCTCCAGCGGGAGCTCTCCGTCGGCCGGATACCGGCCGCGTTCGAGTCCACCGTTGAAGCCCTGCGCTTGGCCCTGCAACGCCACCTGGAAGCGTGCGATGTAGTCATCGGCCACAACTTCTTCACCCTGCACAAGAACTTGGCCCTCACAGTGGCCGTCAACCGCCTGGTCACAGCCGGCGAAGGGCCACCATGGGTGGCCTGGCACCACGATTTCGCCTGGCTGCGCCCCCAATACCGCCCAGAGTTGCACCCAGGCGAACCGTGGGACCTCCTGCGCCGCCCTTGGCCGGGTGTGCGCCACGTGACTGTCTCCGCGGCCCAGCGGGACGACCTGGCCCGCCTGTATGGCCTTTCCCCGGACCACATTGCTGTGGTGCCGCCGGGTGTGGAGCCCTTGGCTTTTTTCCGCTGTGATGGGGTAATCGCGCACCTGATCAGCCAATGGCGCCTCTTCGAGGCCGACTGCATCTTCCTCCTGCCGGCCCGCATCACGCGCCGCAAGCGCATCGAGCTGGGTCTGCGCTGGCTGGACGCCGTGCGCCGGGCCAGCGGGTGGGACGCCCGGCTCATTGTCACCGGCCCACCAGGCCCCCACAACCCGGCCAACGCCGCCTACTTGGAGGAGCTGCTGGCCCTCAGGCACTCCCTCAACCTGGAGAACGCCGCCCACTTTGCCTACTTGGCCACGCCAGACCGCCCCCTGCTGCTCCAGGACGAACACGTGGCCGCCCTCTACCAAGTGGCCGATGCCCTGCTCTTCCCCAGCCGACAGGAAGGCTTTGGCATCCCGGTCCTGGAAGCCGGCCTCGGGCGACTTCCCGTCTTCGCCGCCGACTTGCCCCCCTTCCGGGAAAGCGGCGGCGAGCACGTCACCCTGTTCCCGCCTGAAGCCCCGCCCGACGAGGTCGGCCACACGATCGTGCACACGCTGCAGCACGACCGTGCCTTTCAGTTCCGGCGCCGGATCCTCCGTCATTTCACCTGGTCAACCATTGTGCGGATGCGCTTGCTTCCCCTGCTCGGCGAAGCCATCACCACTCCACTGTGAACGCGCACGCAGATCACGGCGACAACAGGCCCTTCTTCTCCCGGTCCACGCCGGCCGGGCAGGGCCCATCTGAACACGAAGGAGGTTCCCCATGAGTCAAGCAGAGCTCTACGACTACGAAGATGTGGCCGAGCAAGAGAGTCCATCCACCCAGCGCGACCAATACACCATTCTAGTGCCTGTCTTCGACCGGGTCGAGGCCGACTGGCACACCCAGATCGCCCTCTCCCTGGCCAAGGGGCGCCAAGGCCGTGTGGTTATCTTCGGTGTCGTCTACGTGCCCGAGGGGCGCTCCTTGAGCGAGGGGGCTGCCCTCGCCCAACTGTGTCGGCGGCGCCTGGACCACCTGCGGGACCGCTTGAAAGGGGAGTCCGTCTACATCAAGCCGCGCATCCGGGCGGAGCACGAACCGTGGCGCGCCATTGCCGAGGTGGTTCAGGAGGAAAACGGCAACATGGTGGTCATCCCCTGGCACGAGGAGGGCACGCACACCTTCCTGGGCACGAGCATCGACGTGCTGTTGAGCTTGCCCTGTCATGTATTGGTCGTGCGGGGCACACCAGCCACCCCCATCCGCCGCATCCTGTTGCCCATCCGGGGCACCTCGGAGATGCCCCTCATGCTGGAGGTGGCCCTCTCCTTGGCCCGCGCCCACAACGCGCGCCTCACCCTGCTCCACGCTGCCCGCGCCCACGAGGACGCCGGCAGCCGCCGGCTCTACAACGAGCTCATCCGCCTGAGCCGGCGGAACCCGTGGCTCGAACAGGAGCTGCGCGTGGACGAGGAAGTGGTCCCCGCCATCCTGGACAGGGCCGGGGGATATGACCTGATCATCATGGGGGCCGCCGAGGCAAAGCTAGGAAGCGATATGCGGGCTGTAGGGCCCATTGCCCGCAGCGTGCGCCAGGGGAGCAAGGTGCCCCTCATCGTGGTGAAGACACATCGCCCCTTCTCCATTCACGTCCTGCGCTCCACGGACGGGGACAAACGCCTGCCGGCCACGCCCACCTCCGTCCTGGTGGACAAGTGGTTCGCCGAAAACACCTTCAGCAGCGACGAGTTCAAGGACATTGCCCGGCTGGTAGAGCTCAAGGAAGCCCAAGGCCTCACCATCAGCTTGGGGTTGCCTGCCCTCAACGAAGAAGAGACCGTCGGCAACGTAATTCAGACCGTGCGCCGTGCCCTCATGGAGGAATACCCACTCTTGGACGAGATCGTGCTGATCGACTCCGGCTCCACCGACTACACCGTGGAGATCGCCCGGGACCTGGACATCCCGGTCCACTTACACAGCGACATCCTGCCCCAATACGGCACCTACCGGGGCAAAGGGGAAGCCCTGTGGAAAAGCCTCTACATCCTCAAGGGGGACATCGTGGCCTGGATTGACACCGACATCGTCAACATTCACCCCCGG
The DNA here is from genome assembly GCA_030949995.1 of Ardenticatenia bacterium. Taxonomy (GTDB): domain Bacteria; phylum Chloroflexota; class Anaerolineae; order Ardenticatenales; family Ardenticatenaceae; genus WFWG01. The sequence continues at coordinate 25,839 of JAUZRY010000105.1, read as the reverse complement.
TTCGTGTACGGCATTCTAGGTCCCCTGCTCCGCAACCCCACTATCCAGTATGTCAAGGGGTTCTACCGGCGTCCCCTGAAAGTGGGGGACAAGGTGCAAGCCGGAGGAGGCGGACGGGTCACTGAGCTCGTCGCCCGCCCGCTGATCAACCTCTTCTACCCCGAGCTCTCCGGCCTTGTGCAACCCTTGGCCGGGGAGTACGCCGGACGCCGAGAGGCCCTGGAGCGAGCCCCTTTCTACACCGGCTACGGGGTGGAAACCGGGCTGCTGCTCGACCTGGTGGAGCGCTATGGCATCAGCGGCATCGCCCAAGTGGACTTGCGCCAGCGTGTGCACCACAACCAACCCCTCACCGCCCTGAGCCGCATGGCCTTCGCCATTATCCAGGTCTTCATCGATCACCTGGAGCAACGTCAGCGGGTGGAGCTGTTGAGCGAGATCAACCGCACCATGAAAATCATCCGCTACGGCCCGGGCCGCTATTTCCTGGAAGAGGTGGCCATTTCCGACCACCGACGCCCGCCTATCATCACCCTGCCCGAGTACCGCGAGCGCTTCAACATCACCCGGTGGGAAGGACCGGATCACCTGGAAGCCTTTGATTCCCCCAATCAAGAGGAGCTGGCATCATGACCACTATCTACGCTGTGCGCCACGGCGAAACCCCCTGGAACGTGGAAGGGCGCTACCAAGGACAACTCGACCCGCCCCTGAACGAGCGCGGCCGAGCACAGGCTGAGGCCACCGCCAGGGCCTTGGCCCCACTGCACATCGACGCCATCTACAGCAGCGACCTGAAACGGGCTGCCCAAACGGCTGAAGCCCTAGCCCGCCTCATCCACCTGCCCGTCCGCCTCGACCCCCGCCTCCGCGAGATCAACCAGGGGGAGTGGCAGGGGGTACTCGTCCAGGAGATCGAGCGCCGCTGGCCCGTTGAGTTCGCGGGCTGGCGGCGCGCCCCTTGGCACCATCGTCCACCGGGCGGTGAGAGGCTTCAGGACGTGCAGGAGCGCGTGCTGGCCGCCCTGCACGACATCGTCGCCCAACACCCGGAGGGCACAGTGGCCGTCTTCACCCACAAGCTGCCCATTGCCCTGCTCACCATCGCCCTCAAGGGAGCGCCGCCCGACCGCCTGTGGGAGCTGTTGCCGGCCAACGGCGCATGGGAAATCTTCCACGTGACGCCACAGAACTCGGTGCGCGCCCAACAGCAGCTCCTGGATGAACCGCCTTCCCTCAGGTGATTCCTCACGGGGGACGCCAGCCGGCCGGCTGCGAGGAGAATTTTGACTTTCTCCACCACTGGCGATACCATACAAGATGTTGACGGATGGTCTAAGCCCATGACGGGCATGCCTCACGGGAGCACAACATGGCACCTCCCCCTGGGGACCAGCGGACCCGAGAACCCAGGCGCATGGTGCTCATTGGCCTGACGGGCAACATTGCCAGTGGCAAGAGCACAGTCATGGCCATACTGCACGAATTCGGCGCCGCTACACTCGACGCCGACCAATTGGTCCACCAACTCATGGAACCCAACACGCCGGTAACCAAGGCCGTGGCAGCCGCCTTCGGCCCGGACATTCTCGACGAGCGTGGAGCCGTACACCGACAGCGCCTAGGCACCATCGTCTTCCGAGACCCAGAGGCCCTCCGCCGGCTGGAAGCCATCGTCCACCCAGCCGTGGGGCGAGCTATTGAGACAGAGCTCAAGCGGTGGCAGGCTACTCCAACGCCGCCGCCCGCCTTAGTCCTGGAAGCGGTCAAGTTGGTTGAAAGCGGCCGCTACCGAATGTGTGATGCCCTGTGGGTGGTCGTGGCCGACCGGGAGGTGCAGCGGGAACGCCTCATCACCCGGCGCGGGCTCTCGCCCGCGGAGGCCGACGCCCGGTTGGACGCCCAACCTCCCTTGGCCCAGAAACTCAAGCTGGCCGACGAGATCATCGTCAACAACGGCTCGCTCTACGCGCTCCGCCGCCAAGTAGAAGAGGCGTGGGCACGCACGCTGGCCAACGTCACCTGAACCGCTCACAGACCAACACCACCCCGTGCGGGCCACTGCCAGCACGGCTCCCCGGCGAAACACGTGGCTGGAACGACAGGAGTCCAACATGCGAAACCTGTGGGAACGCCGTCCATATCTTACGAGCTGGGTCATTCTCGCCGTCGGCATGGTCGCTATTCTGTTGTGGTCATCGCGCGACGTGCCCCTCGAACTCGCGCAACGGTTCTGGCTCATCGTGGCCACTGTGGCGCTGGCTGGCCTCTGTGTTTGGATTCTCTCCTGGGAAGATGAACCGCCCAATGGTGAGTCGGACGCTTCCTCATCATCCGAATAACACCGGGCTCCGCCGAATGGATCCGGCCCGCGACCTGGCCGACATCGCCGATCTCCTGGAGATCACCTTTGCCGAGGAGCTGGCCGGTGGCGGCCGGGCTATTCTGCGGGACCTCTACATGCTCAGCCACATGGCACCCCTGCTCTGGGTAGTTACCCGGTCGCTTCCGTTTCTTCAAGAGCTCTTCTCAGGATTCGTGTGGGAAGAAGATGGTCGCCTTGTGGGCAACACTTACGGTCTCCCGCATCCGGGGGCACTCCATCTGGGTAATCAGCAACGTGGCCGTCCTGCCGGAGTACCGCCGGCGTGGCATCGCCCGCCGGCTCATGGAGGCCGCCCTGGAGCACGTGCGGACTCGTGGTGGTCACGTGGTCATCCTCCAAGTGCGCCACGACAACATCCCGGCCAAGGCCCTTTACCGTTCCTTAGGGTTTCACACTGTAGGCACGGTTCACGAGCTTCAGGCCAGCGCTGTCCGTGATCCCCTGTGGCCTACGCCGTCGGAGATAGCCGTGAAACTGCCCGACCCCCACTCCTGGCACCAAGCCCGTCATATGATCCTGGAAGCCCTGCCCCAGGCCATCCACCTCTTCCAGCCCCTCGCTCTGCAGAACTCCGCTCCCCACCCATGCCGGGGCTGGCCGAGTGGATCCGTTACGCCCTCCTGGGCTACAGGCGTCGGCAATGGTGGGCCGAACACCGGGGTCGCTTGGTGGGCATCCTCACGGCCGAACGCCGGCGGGACATGCGCCCCAGCACCTTTGAACTCATCCTCCGCCCCGACAGCCATGCCTCAGCCGCCACTGCCCTCCTCCGTCGGGGGCTCCACTTCCTGCGCGGACATCCCGTGCGCGTGCAGGTACCCCGCGAGTACCAACGAGCTGTCCACATGCTGCGCCAAACTGGCTTCACTGAACTGCGCCTGCTCGACACCATGACACTTGACTTGTAAGGAAACAGCATGACTCATCAAACAATCGCCATTCTGGACTATGGATCCCAATACAGCCAACTCATTGCCCGGCGGGTCCGCGAGGCGCGCGTCTACTGCGAGCTCCTCCCGTGGCACGCCGGTGCCGACCGGCTCGACCACCTGCGCCCGGTGGGCATCATCCTCAGCGGTGGCCCCTCCAGCGTCTACGACCGAGGAGCCCCGACCCTGCCGGACCACGTGCTCGCTCGAGACGTGCCCGTGCTGGGCATCTGCTACGGGATGCAACTCCTTGCCCATGAGCTAGGCGGGCGTGTTGAGCCCTCCCCCGTGCGCGAATATGGCCCGGCCGAGCTCACCTGGATCGACACCCAGTCCCCCCTCTTTGCAGGGCTCCACCCGCCCATGAAAGTGTGGATGAGCCACGGCGACATCATCACAGCGCTTCCCCCGGGCTTCGTCTCCTTGGCAAGCACGCCCACCACTGAGTACGCGGCCATGGCCCACCCGGAACGGCACATCTACGGCCTCCAATTCCACCCCGAAGTGGCCCACACGCCCAACGGCATCTACCTGCTGGAGAACTTCCTCTACACCATCTGCGGGTGTCGTGGTGACTGGACGCCGGCCAACGTCATCGAAGACGCCATCGCGCGCATCCGCGCACAGGTGGGGGATGGCCGCGTGATCTGTGCCCTCAGCGGCGGCGTGGACAGCACTGTGGCCGCCATGCTCATCGGCCGTGCCGTCGGCGACCGGCTCACCTGTGTCTTCGTGGACCACGGCCTGCTCCGCCTGGATGAAGCCCAACAGGTCATGCAGATGTTCCACCGCTTCTTGCCCGTCCGCGTGGTCAAAGTGGACGCCCAAGAGCGTTTCTTGCGCGCCCTAGCCGGCGTCACCGACCCGGAGGAGAAACGCCGGCGCATCGGCCACGAGTTCATCCGCGTCTTCGAGGAAACGTCGCGTGCCCTGGGGCCCTTCCAGTTCCTGGGACAAGGCACTCTCTACCCGGACGTAATCGAGTCAGCCGGCCCGGGGAGCACGGGCCACGGGGCCGCGGCCAAGATCAAAACCCATCACAACGTGGGTGGCCTGCCAGAGGACTTGCAGTTCGAGCTGGTCGAACCACTGCGTACCCTCTTCAAGGACGAAGTGCGCGAGGTCGGATTGGCCTTGGGCTTGCCCGCCGACGTGGTCTACCGCCAGCCCTTTCCGGGCCCAGGGCTGGCCGTGCGCATCCTGGGCGAGGTGACCCCAGAACGCCTGCACACCTTGCGCCTGGCCGACGCCATCGTGCGCGAGGAGATCGAGGGCGCCGGCTTGGGGCGCGATGTGTGGCAATACTTCGCCGTGCTCACTCCTCTGCGCACCGTGGGCGTCATGGGCGACAACCGCACCTACGGCCACGTGGTAGCCGTGCGCGCTGTCACCAGCCAGGACGGCATGACGGCCGACTGGGCTCATCTGCCCCACGAGGTGTTGGCTCGCATGAGCACCCGCATCGTGAACGAGGTACCCAGCGTCAACCGCGTTGTCTACGACATCACCAGCAAGCCTCCGGGCACCATCGAATGGGAGTAAGGAGGAAGGCCATGTCCCAGGAGGAACCCCGCAACGGCTCAGCCGCCGGCGAGTCCCCCCCGGGTTGTTGAGCCCGTGCCATGGGCCGACGATGAGCCCGTGCCAGAGGGGCCAGAGGTCACCACAGATGCCTCCATCTGGCCGGAGCCAGAGGGCGATGATGAGATGGCCATGCCCACTCTTCCTGAAGAGCCCACTGAGGAACATCACCCCTTCCGCCGAGGAGAACACCTCTCCCCCTGTCGGGAGGGCCACGACTGTGGAAGCGCCCCAGTGGAACGAGGTGGAAACCGCATCGCCGGAGCCCGACGAGCCCATTCCCGACGCCGACGTGAGCGTAGCCGTCGACGAAGGTTTGCCGGCCGAGAAGGCACCGCTCACCGAGGACGTGGACACCCTCTCCCCACGACGGCGCCTGCTCACGCCCGCCGAGCTGGCCCACGTGGCAGCCGATGTTGATGTGGCCGAGGTGCCCATTTTCGAGCGGCCGGAGGGACCAGATGCACCACTCATGCCGGTGGTGGACGAGGAACTCCGCCGCCGAATCGCACAACAGATTACGGCCGAGGACTTGGCCTTCTTGGACGAGGAGATCTCCCGTCTCTACCGCGAGGTGGAGGAACGCCTGAGCCGCATCCCTGAGCTTTCCGCCCGCGCCCTCCAGAAGCTGAACGAGGCCCGCATCATCCTCATGGGCGACCCCAGTCGCTTCCCCATAGCCGAACTGCGCGTCGAAGAAGTGCGCGTGCTGCTCAAGCAGGTGGAGCAAAGCGAGGCCGACGCGGGCAAGTACGCAGGCCGGTTCTTCCTCTACAACATCCTCATGTTGGCTATCTTTCTCGGCCTGGCGATTCTGGACCGCATGATCGCCATGTGGCTCGTCAGCCGAGGCATTACTCCGCCCTTCGAGCTTCCCCTCCAGACGGACACCGGCCGCCTCATTCCCCTGACAATGGCCATGTACTTCGCCCCCTGGTACTGCATGATCTGGGGCGGCATTGGCGGGACGATTGGCTCCATGTACGTGCTGCGCAAGTATGTCTCCAACCGGCAGTTCGACCGAGGGTACAACGTCCATTACTGGGCCCATCCTATCATGGGAGCCGTCCTGGGCGCCATTGTTTACTACCTGTTCGTGGGCGGCTTCTTCATCGTGGGAGCCATCAGCCAGACCGATGTCCTCCTCGACCCAGCCCAGCGCGTGCTGACGGCCACCAGCCCCATGCTCATCCTTATCGCCCTGGCCTTCGGCTTGGTGCAGTATGAGGCCTACAAGATGCTCTACCGTATTCTCAAGGCCGTGACCGGCAAGCCGGCCAACCACCAACAAGTTCAAACACAAGACCAGTAGCTCAGGAGGAAAGAGCAACGGTCATGCGCCCAGAAGACCGCCTGCGCGACCATTTGGCTTTTCTCTACGGCCCCGAACAGGGCCGTGACGTTTGGCGAACACTTCAACCACTTCTGGATGAGTTTCGCCGGCGCAATCCCCACGTGGCCGAACGAGTTCCCCCGCCGGCTGAGCGCTTGACGGAACGGGATACCTTCCTCATCACATATGCCGATCAAGTGCGAGAACCAGGCTGTTCCCCCCTCAGCACCTTGGGCCAGTTTCTCCGCGCCCGCCTGGCGGGCATTGTGGCCGGCGTCCACCTGCTGCCCTTCTTTCCCTATTCATCCGACGACGGCTTCTCGGTCATCGACTACTACCGCGTCGATCCCCGCGTGGGCACGTGGGACGAAGTGACCGCCATCGGACGCCATTTTCGCCTGATGTTCGACGCCGTAATCAACCACGTCTCCCGCCAGAGTGCCTGGTTTCAGGCCTTTCTGCGGGGTGAGTTCCCTTACACCGACTATTTTATCGTCGTGGACCCATCTGTGAACCTCTCCCAAGTGGTCCGGCCGCGCACCTCGCCCCTGCTGACTCCTGTGGAAACGGCCCAAGGTGTGAGATATGTCTGGACCACGTTCAGCAGCGATCAGATCGACTTGAACTACCACAACCCGGCCGTCCTGCTGGAGATCGTCAAGGTACTCCTCTTCTACGTGGAACAGGGGGCAGAGGTCATCCGCTTGGACGCCATCGCCTATCTGTGGAAGGAGCTCGGCACACCGTGCATCCACCTGCCCCAGACACACCACGTGGTCAAACTCTTCCGCGCGCTCCTGGACGCCGTGGCACCGGGCGTCATCCTCATCACAGAGACCAACGTGCCCCACGAGGACAACATCAGCTATTTTGGCGACGGCACGGACGAGGCACAGATGGTCTACAACTTCGCCTTGCCCCCCCCCTGGTGGTGCACACCCTCGTCACGGCCAACGCCGAGCGCCTCACGGCTTGGGCCCGCACGCTGCGCACTCCATCGGCCACCACCACCTTCTTCAACTTCGTGGCCTCCCACGACGGCATCGGCGTGATGCCGGCCCACGGCTTGCTCACGGCCGAGGAAATTCAAGCCCTGGTGGAGCGCACGTTGGCCCACGGCGGTCACGTTTCCTATAAGGCCAACCCTGACGGTTCTCGAAGTGTCTACGAGCTCAACATCACGCTCTACGACGTGCTGAATGATCCCCGAACACCCAACCCACAGCTTGACGTAGCACGCTTCATGGCCTCACAGGCGATTATGCTCTCTCGCTGGCCGGCGTGCCCGGCATTTACGTCCATAGCCTCTTGGGCTCGCGCAACTGCTCCCGGTGCGTGGAGGAAACAGGACACCCACGTTCCATCAACCGGGAGAAATTCAACCGGGCCACGCTGGAGGCAGAGATGAATAACCCCAATTCCGTTCGCCACCAGGTGTTCAGCGCCTATCACCACCTGTTGCGCGTGCGCCAACGCCTGCCGGCGTTCCACCCCAACGCCGCCCAACACGTGCTCGACGTGGGTACGGGCCTCTTCGGCCTGGTGCGCACGCCCACACCCGCCAACAGGGCTAAGCCGGTGCTCTGCCTGGTCAACGTGACATCCGAGTCCCAACCCTTCGCCCAACGCCCAGAGGCGCTGGGCCTGCCCCCGGCCGCCGAGTGGCATGACTTGATCGGGGAAACGCACATCACGCTCCAGGACGGTGTGCTTCGGCTTCGCGTGCGCCCTTATCAGGCACTCTGGTTGGTGCCGGCCGGCGAGGAGAAAGTGGGATGAATTCCAAGAGGAGCACGTCTATGCGAGGCATCACTATTGTAGGACTTGGTCCCGGAGCACCCGAGATGCTCACCCTGGAGGCCCGTGCCACGTTGGAGCAGGCTGGGGAGATCTGGGTGCGCACGCGCCATCACCCTGTCGTGGAAGCCCTGCCGACCCAACTTACCGTCCACTCCTTCGATGACCTGTACGAGACAAGCCCTGATTTTCCTACCCTCTACCGGGACATCGCCGAGCAAGTGGTGACCCTGGGCCAGCGTCCCCACGGTGTCCTGTACGGCGTGCCCGGCAGCCCCTGGGTGGGCGAGGCCACAGTCCGCCTAATCGTGAAAGCGGCGTCCCAACGTGGGCTACACGTGCGGGTGGTGCAGGGGATGAGCTTCATCGAGCCTGTGCTCTCCGCCCTGAAGCTGGATGCCCTCGACGGCCTCCAAGTGGCTGATGCCACAGCCATTGCCGCCCGCCATTTCCCGCCCCTGGAGGCCGACCGGCCAGCCCTCATTGCTCAGCTCTACAGCCGCCTGGTGGCCTCGGAGGTGAAGATCGTCCTGATGGCCCTCTACCCCCACGACCATCCTGTCACCCTTGTCAAGGCAGCCGGCACGCCCGACCAACAGGTGCTCACGTGCCCCCTGCACGAGTTGGATCACCGCGCCGACTGGAGGCTGCTCACCAGCCTCTATGTCCCCCCCCTCCCGGCACCCGCCTCCCTCTCCGCGTTTATGGATATCATCTTCCACTTGCGCTCTCCCGAGGGATGCCCGTGGGACCGTGAGCAGGACCATCTCTCGCTGCGCCCCTTCTTGATCGAAGAGGCGTATGAGGTGCTCCACGCCCTGGACTGCGAAGACGTGGAAGCACTGCGCGAGGAGCTCGGCGACCTCTGGCTCCAGATCGCCCTGCACACCCAGATGGCCACAGAAGAGGGGGCCTTCACCGTGGCCGATGTGCTCGCCACAGTGAGCCAGAAGATGATTCGCCGCCATCCCCACGTCTTCGGCGATGTAGACGTTTCAAGCGCCCAGGAGGTGCTGCGCAATTGGGAGCAGCTCAAGCGCGAGGAGAAGAAGCATTCGGAATCTCCCCACCTTCTCGAAGGCGTGCCGCCGGGCCTGCCCGCCCTCCTCCTGGCCCAGAAGGCCGCCAGGCGAGCGGCTGCCCTGGGATGGCATCCCCCCTCTCCCGAGGAGCTCTGGCAGGCGTGGCGGCAGGCTCCATCGACCGAGGTGCTGGGGCGGCTTCTGCTGGCCGTGGCCGAGGAGGCACGCCGTGCCAACGTGGACGCGGAGAGCGCCCTACGGGAGGCCGTGATGCGCCTGGCCGGGGAGCAACAAGTGCCGTCTTCGGGGAACGATGCACCTTGACGTCGGAGAAGATGGCCGTATAATCTGGCGAAATGGTAAGCGGGTCGGCGTGAGAAGGCCAAGTAGGGCCTCACATGGCGTGTAGCGGCGGAGCTTCGCATCGCTGCGCTCGGCTCGCCAGCGTTGACGCAATCGTTGCGCCCGAGGAATAACGATACGCCCCCGTAGCTCAGCGGAAGAGCAAGGCCCTCCTAAGGCCTAGGCCGTAGGTTCGAATCCTACCGGGGGCACTTTTTCATGTATATGGCTTCTGTGCAATCAGTCAGGAGGTGTGGTACTACCGCAGCCGGCTGGAAAGCACAGCTTTCATGTCCCTCAGCGTGAAGGGCTTGGGCAGGACGAAGTCCACGGCCTGATCGACACCGGTCTGACGGCTCTGTTCTGGCGATTCCCACCCGCTAATCACTCCAACCAGGGTGGCAGGCGAGCGTTTCTTGATCATTTGAGCCAATTCTAAGCCATTCAGGCCGGGCAAGCTGTAGTCGGTGAGTACCACATCAAAGGTGCGGTATTGTAGGCGCAAGAGAGCCCGCTCAGCCGAAGCAACAGCCTCCACCTCATGTCCCAACGCACGCAAAATCTGGCAACTGTACTCGAGCACGTCCGGCTCATCATCCACCACGAGAATGCGTGCCATGAGCTCTGCTCCTTGCGAAAGTTATCTCTCAGCATCCCAAACACAGGCGGCCAGCCCAGAAGAGCAGAAAGCAACCGTACACCACCACATTCATGAAGACCAACAAGCTGATGATGAAAAGCCAGTGTTTAGGCGTCAGCGCGCTAAGATCCATTTTCTCCTCCTCGCAGCCTTCTCCTGTCCCCCTCAGCGTACGGTCACATCGGCCGCGTAAAGCGCTTCCACGTGGCCGTCAGGCCGGCGTACTAGCAGGGCACCGTCCGGGGCCACATCGATCGCGGTGCCCGACCATGTGGTATCCCCGGCAACAACGGTGATAGGCCGGCCAAGCATGGGAGCGCGGGCCCGCCACAGGTCCAAGGTCCACCTGCCTTGCTGGAGTTGTTGGTAGTGGGCTTCCCACCGTGAGAGGAGTGCCAAGAGCAACGCCTGCCGTGATGGACACCGGTCCGTCTCCAGGGCCACGCTGGTGGCCGCCAGGGGCAGAGCGTCAAGCGTAGAGCGCGGAACACGCATGTTGATGCCTACGCCCACGACAACGCTCACTCGGTCGCCCACAGTGACGGCTTCGGCCAAAATGCCAGCCACTTTGCGCCCCCGGACGAGCACGTCGTTAGGCCATTTCAGTTCCGCGGTGAGGCCAGCCATGTCTGCCAACACGTCGGCCACGGCCACACCGGTGAGCAGGGGGATCAGAGAGGTGGCGTGGCGTGCGGGATGGAGCACCACGCTCATCAGGAGCGCCGTTCTCGGCGGGGCCACCCACGGACGCCCCCGACGCCCTCGGCCGGCCGTCTGATGATCAGCCACTAACGTGAGCCCTTCTGTTGCCCCTCTGGCCGCCCACTCCAGCAGCACGCGGTTGGTTGAGTCCACAACCTCAGCCCAGTAGAGTGGCCGGCCAAACGTGTGGCCCGCCAGACGTGCCTCCAGGTCTAGCCGGCGGACCGGCCTCCTGTGGAACACCGACTCTTCACGCGCGGGAATCATCGGCCCTCCCGTGCCCGCAGCCTCATCTCTCCCCCGAGAAGCCGCACTCCCCGGGGGGGAACTTCCAAGTGGAGTGGCCCGGTACCCGCCAAGGGCATCACACGATCCTCCCACAGGTCCTGAAGTGCAGTGGCAGGGGCCAGCGGAAGCTCTCCGATGTCCAAAGTGACGCGCGCCGTGGATGTGCCTACGTTGAAGGCCGCGATCACCACATTATGTTCATCGTATCGGGCGCACACGTAGACGTTTCCATGAGCATAGAGTGTGCGATAGGCTCCCCGCCTCAACGCCGGATAGTGTTTTCGCAGGGCGATGGCGCGTTGAAACCACTCGCGGATGTCCTGATTCCACGACTCCGGACGGCCCCACGGGAAAGCACGCCGGCAGTCAGGATCGCGTCCTCCTTCCAAGCCGATCTCGTCCCCGTAGTAGATGCACGGTGTGCCCGGGCAGATGACGAGGAAAAGCCACGCCAACTTGAGCGCGGTGGTGTCACCACGTGCGATGGTGAGAAAACGGGCTGTGTCGTGGCTGTCGAGAAGGTTGAATTGAACCAGAATAATGTCAGGTGGGTATCTGGCAAGCAAGTGGTCCACTTCATGGGCAAAGCCGGGGGCGTCCAACAGCGGCACAGGCGCATAGCCCACGCCTTCAACCAGGTGCGTGTCCATGCGCTCGCCAACGAAGAAGCCCAAACACGCCCGCGTAAGCGGGTAATTCATGACCGCGTCAAACCGGTCGCCCCGCAGCCACTCATCTGCGTGGTGCCAAATTTCGCCCACAAGATAAGCATCAGGGTTAATGCTCTTCACACGCCGGCGGAACTCTTCCCAGAAGCCAGGTACTGTGATCTCTCCGGGCACGTCAAGCCGCCATCCGTCAATGCCTTGACGTGTCCAGTATTCGCCCACGTGCCAGAGGAATTCACGCACTTGTGGATTGTGGTGGTTGAATTTCGGCAGAGCGTGGAGGTTCCACCACGCCTCGTAGTTGGGAGGGCGATGCTCATCATAGGCGTGGAGGGGAAAGTCATGCACAACAAACCACTCTCGGTAAGGGGATGCAGGCCCGTTTTCCAACAGGTGGTTAAACTGGAAGAAACCACGGCTGGCATGGTTGAAGACACCGTCCAGAATGACCCGCATGTCACGGGCGTGAGCGGCCTCCAGGAGGGCATTCAGCCCCTCATCACCTCCTAACAAGGGATCCACTCGGAAGTAGTCAAACGTGTGATACCGGTGGTTGGCCGTGGACTGGAAAACAGGGTTCAGGTAGATGGCGGTAACTCCCAAGTCTTGGAGGTAATCGAGACGTTCCACGATCCCGAAAAGATCGCCCCCCTTGAAGCCGTGAAATGTTGGCGGAGCATCCCACGGCTCGAGGTGGAGAACGGTGGACGCCCGCGCGCTGCGGGCGAACCGGTCGGGGAAGATCTGGTAGAAGATAGCATCCTTGACCCACTCAGGTGTTGTCACGTTCATGGGTGTCAACAGTGCTCCTCAGATTCTGGCCTCCCACTGCTTGATGGCCTGGCGCAGCGCCTGGCGCACTTGCGGGTGGGCGATTTCGTCCACCGAACGGTAATAGCGGGAACCCACTTTGATCAGCATTGTGCCATCGGCCGCCGAGAGCAGGCTGGCTTCAGGGGCACCAGGCGTTGTCTGCAGGATGGCTTGAAAGATGGCATCAATTTCGCGGATCATACCCGTAGGTGCTGCCGAAGTTGCCCCCCGAGCTGGCGCCAGTGGGGCGGTGGGCTCGGGCGAAGGTGTCTGAATTTGAGCCCCTTTGGGCTCAGGCTCAACCAGAGAGGTGTCGGATGTTTCTTCTTGGGGGGCAAGATGTGCGGTCAACGTATCGAGCTGATCCGGCGGAATTTGGGCCAAGAGTGTGCGTGCGGCCGCGAAGAGGAGCGCACGGTGGTCAGGTTCCACAATTTCGGACACGCTCCAATAGCGCCTTCCTTCAATTTCAATGAGCAACGGATACCCTATACTCCGCTGGGATATCTTAACTAAATCAGGCGACTTGCCTTCCGAGGCAGCTTTCTGCCGACGTTCCTCTTGTTGTTGTCGGTAGAGAATCCACAGGGCACCACAAATGCCCCCCAATCCCACACCGATAAAGAACAGAAGTGCTGCGGTCATCGTGCCCTACCCCTCTCTGCACACGTCTCTGGCCCCAACACGCCGGCGGGCCAATTATACGCAAGAACAGCAGGATGACCAACGCGGTTTCCGCGAACACGTGTGCTGAGCTAATGAGCCGCATTCCAGGCGAGTGTGTCCTTCGGCTCCATCCGCGCAGTGCTCACATGATGCGATACTCGAAGAAGACAGCGATGTCGTGGTTGGCGTAATAACGGTCTCGGAACCCGCAGAACTCGGCACCATGGGTGAAGCAGAAGTGGATGGCCGGGCTATTCTTGGTCGGCGCCTCCAGGAGCAAGCGCCGGATGCCTCGCTCCCGCGCCCATGCGGCCGCCGCGCCCAACAGGGTGCTGCCCACTCCGCGGCGGCGTAGAGGACGGTCCACCACCAAGTTGTGCAACCACACAGTGTCTTGGGCGGGGGGAACCGCCAAGTCCACGAATCCAACCACACGATCCTCCCACTCAGCCACCAGGAGGTCATTCACGCCCTGCTGCCACAGTGTTTGAAGTTCGTCCACCGTGCGCGGATAGGGTACCTCGAGCCGGCGCGTGAGCCGCACGGGGCGAAAGTCAACAGTCACACCGCTTGGGCCGGCATCGGGACCAATGCGCAGTTGCCACACCTCAGAGGTGATGTAGGCCATCTCAATGGTCAAACAAACTTGCACATCGTCCCACGAGGCAGGTCGCACGTGGACGCTGAGGTGCTCGTCTCCATCACCTTGGGCTCTCACCGTGGCTCACCTCCCTCGACAACACAAATCCTCCCCTCAGCACATTCCCTATTGTACCCGCTGGGGAGGATTTGTCACTTGACCGGGTTGACGTGGTTGTTGCTCAGGCACGTGCTCATGTGAGGCCTTAGAAGGCCCCCTCCCGCCTGAACACCTTTTTGAGTGTCATCCAGAGGATTTTCATATCAAGCCAAAAGGAGTAGTTCTTGGATATAATACAGATCATCCTCAGTGTGCAGGTGCATGGGGCGATCGGAGCGCCCGTTGACCTGCCACCATCCAGTAATGCCCTGGGGCACGGCAAAGCGTTTGCGCTGCCACGGTTCGTACTGATCGACAAGCCAGGGGAGCTCAGGTCGCGGGCCCACCAGGCTCATTTCCCCTTTCAGGACGTTGAAGAGCTGGGGGAGCTCGTCGAGGCTGGTGCGGCGCAGGAATCGGCCCAAGCGCGTGACCCGTGGGTCATCCTTGCGTTTATGAATGATCTTCCCGTCCTCGGTGATTTGGATCACCTCGTGAACTCGCTGTTCAGCATCCACGACCATGGTGCGGAACTTGTAAATGGTGAAGATACGGCCGTTCTCGCCCACCCGTTCCTGTTTGAAGATGGCCGGGCCAGGTGAATCCAATTTAATGGCCAGGGCGATAAGTCCCATGACGGGCAACACGAACGGGAGCGCCCCAATAGTGATCACGAGGTCGAACGTGCGCTTGACCAGCCGCTGGAAGCCGTCAATGGCCGGGTCGCGCAGGCCGATCATGGGGAGTCCTCCGAAGTTCTCCACAGTGGTCTTGACGAAGGCCAGGTCAAAGTAATCGGGCACTACCCGGACCCGCACGGGATAGCGCTGGAGCTCCAAGGCCAGGTCAATGAGCCGCCTGTGGGCCCGCATGGGCAGGGCGAAGACCACTTCTTCCACCTCATTGTTGGCTGCCATGTCCAACACCCGCTCCAGAGGCCCGTGCACGTGTAGACCGGCCACCTGTTGTCCCCACCGCGGGCGATGATCGTCCAACACGCTCACCAACTCCAGCCCCTCCCAGCGATACCCACGCACCTTCTCCGCCACCATCTGGCCCGTTTCTCCCGCCCCCAAGACGACTACCCTGCGCTTGCCCCGTACTGGCCACAGGTGCCACCGGCGCAGCAGCCACAGCCCAACTGAGTGGAACATGCCGATAAGGAGAAGATCTACAACCACGAAGTAGACGTAAAGCAGGCGGGGAAGATCGCGGTAGGTGAGGTAAAGTATGCCGGCGAAGAGCAGGGCAGAGAAGAACGTGGCGTGGAGTACCCGAAACACGTTGTCCAGAATGCTGCCGTTGAAACCGTTGCGGTAGACGGCCACGGCAAATGTGCCGGCCCAGATAATAGCCACAACCAAGAAGAGCCAAAGAGGCACGCGGGCCTGTGTGGGTTTGCCTATGGGAAAGTGGAGTCGCCCTTGCCAGGCCAGGAAAAGAGCCAATTCCGTGAGGCCCACGTCCAGGAGGAGCAGAAACAGCCGACGTTGTCTAAGCCCACGGAGCATGGCTTCCCTCCACGTGGCTCACAGCGCCCCGCATTCCATCTCCAAGGGGAGGAGGACGGAGCAGGTACGACAGACCGACAGAGACATTCACCTCAGGCTACACAAACGACCAACTCAAGCTTGGGGAAGA
This sequence comes from Ardenticatenia bacterium, assembly GCA_030949995.1. Taxonomy (GTDB): domain Bacteria; phylum Chloroflexota; class Anaerolineae; order Ardenticatenales; family Ardenticatenaceae; genus WFWG01. The sequence continues at coordinate 10,292 of JAUZRY010000105.1, read as the reverse complement.
AGAGCACATGATGTGATTGTGTGTCAGGTGCAACGTAACGCAGACCCCATGGTCTCACCGTTTCTTTCACAGGCACCGGTCAAAGCCCGGCCGACATCCTGCGCCCGACTGGAGACCTCGATATCCGATTCCTCGGCCAGCTCCCGTACCTTTGGTCCCACCATCGGCGAGATGACCATCAGCCGGTCCACCCGCCGACCGTGGTGCTTCTCGTAAAACCTCGCCTTCCGCTGGAACATGAACAGATCCGCTCAACCCGTTTCGGAAAGACTGCTCCGTGTACAAGCCTCACCGGGCCCCCAACACCCCTAAGGTGGCATCGTACCGGCGATCCGACTCTTCCAAACAGCCTCAGAATGCCCGGCCTATTGTAACATATCAGGGACAAGGGGACAAGGGACCAAGGGGACAGGGAGACAGGGGGACAGGGGGACAGGGGGACGCTTACTTGCCAATGATCCACTGTTCAGGGTGCAGGATCATATTGACCAGTTTCCCCAGGATGTTGTCGTACATGGCGTACAGCTCGCAGCCGACTTAGGCCGTCCAAGTACCCACATTTGACCGGAAACTCCAGCCACACCTGTGTCTCCGCCGCCTCCGCCTCGGCATCATTGAGCTTGCTCACAAGAGAGCCCTCGTACCGCCGCCGTCGCCACGCCTCCGCAATGTTCGCACACACCGACCGCGATGACCTCCGAATCTGATCCACCAACGAGTAGGTCTCTTCCCTCGGGACCCCCTTCGTCAACTCAAAAATCCTCATCGCCGCTTCCAACGCCATCCGATACACATCCAACTCTCGATGCGTCTTGATCCTCGCCACCCTCTCTCCCCCTCTCCTCGTCCCTCACCCCTCTCCTTCCACACCCCCAACGCCTCCAGCACCACCAACGCCACGAACAGCGGGTTGTTGATCAGATACCGCCGCCACAGCCGGCGGGGTTCGGTGAGCAGGCGGAAGAGCCACTCCAGGCCAGAGCGCTGCATCCAGCGGGGAGCCTGCGGCTTCCGGCCCGTGTGGAAGTTGAAGGCCGCCTCGGCCCTACGTCCCGGTCAGTGCCCTCCCCGCATCCTCGGCAAAGCTATAGACCTCGATCCCCAACTCCTCGGCCAGCTCCCGCGCCCTCGGCTCCACCATCGGCGAGATGACCATCAGCCGGTCCGCACGCCGACCGTGGCGCTTCTCGTAGAACCGCGCCTTCCGCTCGAATAGGCCCATATCCGCTTTGCTCATCGAAGACTTGATCTCGCAAATGATCAGCACGCCGTCCTTGATGATCACATCCAGTTCCACCTGGTCGGGCCGTCCGAAGAACACCTCCCCGCGCTCGTCTCGCTCTACCACGTTGAGCACTTTGACGTCGAAATACTCCTCCAGGATACCTCTCAGCCCGTTCCGGAAGGACTGCTCCGTGTACAGCCCCCACCGGGCTCCCAACGCGCCGATGGTGGAATCATACCGGCGATCCGACTCTTCCAAACGGCGAAGGATCTCACGAATCTCCTGCTGGTTCTCCTCCCACTTGCGCGCCTGCTCCTCCTGAGTGGAATCATACCGGCGATCCGACTCTTCCAAACGGCGAAGGATCTCGCGAATCTCCTGCTGGTTCTCCTCCCACTTGCGCGCCTGCTCTTCCTGAAAGGCCCGAAACTCCCGCAGGTGCTCCTCCCACTTGCGCGCCTGCTCCTCCTGAAACGCCCGAAACTCCCGCAGGTGCTCCTCCCACTTGCGCGCCTGCTCTTCCTGAAAGGCCCGAAACTCCCGCAGGTGCTCCTCCCACCGCCGATCCGACCGCTCCCGCTCGCGGCGCATCTCCTCCAGCAAGCGGTCGAACCGGCTCTCCGTCTCCGCCTTGTCCGCAAAGTGCTCCCGCGAGAGCTCCAGGATGAACTCCCGCACCTCCGGGTCTCGTCTCAGCATGCCCGGCAGTTCCCGCAGGATGATCTGTTTGATCTGCTCGTTTTCCATCGGCTCACCTCCCTGCACCCACCGGTTTCCCTCTAAGTGATTATAGTACGGCTACTTCTGACCGCCAACCCCTCGGAAACGTCGGCACGTCAAAAAGCGCCCGGCGACCGACACGCCGGGCTCAGCCCCGTATCTGCGATGGTGAGTGCCCGATGGCTCTGAACCCTTCTCCCTCTCTCTCCCTCTCCTCGTCCCCTTGTCTCCCCCTCCCCCTCTTCCCCGCAAGGCAACAAAGGGAGACCAGGAGACAAGGTGACGCTTACTTGCCAATGACCCACTGCTCAGGGTGCAAGATCATATTGACCAGTTTCCCCAGGATGTTGTCGTAAGTGGTGTAAAGCTCACGACCGACTTGTGCGTCTAAGTACCCACACTTGACCGCAAATTCCAGCCACACCTGTGTCTCCGCCGCCTCTGCCTCGGCATCATTGAGTTTGCTCACAAGAGAGCCCTTGTACCGCCGCCGCCGCCACGCCTCCGCAATGTTCGCACACACCGACCGCGATGACCTCCGAATCTGATCCGTCAGCGAATAGACCTCCTCTTTGGGAAATTCCTTCGTCATTTCAAAGATGCGCATCGCCGCCCCTCAAACTCCATGCGGTACACATCCAACTCTCGATGCGTCCTGGATCCTCGTGTCCCCTCTCCCCCTCTCCTCGTCCCCCTCACCTCCTCTCCTTCCACACCCCCAACGCCTCCAGCACCACCAACGTCACGAACAGCGGGTTGTTGATCAGATACCGCCGCCACAGCCGACGGGGTTCGGTGAGCAAGACCGGAAGAGCCACTCCAGGCCGGAGCGCTGCATCCAGCGGGGAGCCTGCGGCTTGCGGCCCGTGTGGAAGTCGAAGGCTGCCCCGACGCCGATCAGGACCGGCGCCGTGAGCCGACCGACGTGGGAGGCCATCCACCGCTCCTGCTTGGGGGTGCTGAGGCCGACCCAGACAATGTCCGGGGCGGCCTCGTTGATCATCCGCACGATCTCCCGATCCTCCTCCGCAGTCAGAGGACGGAAAGGAGGGGAGTATGTGCCCACGACCTGCAGACCGGGGAAGCGCCGCCGGAGCACCTCTGCTAACTGCTCCGGCACCCCCTCCGCACCGCCATAGAAGAAGTGGCGATACCCCCGAGCCACGGACCGTTCACACAGAGCCAGCATCAGGTCGGGGCCATACACCCGGTCTACGTGGCGGAACCCCCTAAGGCGGCTGAGCCACACCAGGGGCATTCCGTCGGGTGTCACCGAGGCCCGGCCTGGTTGTGGGATGCGTCGCAGACCTTCGTCCCGCTGGCTCTCCATCACGCCGTGGACACCGGTGACGCAGATGTAGTGGGACTCCCGGCGGGCGATCCAGCCCTCGATGGTCTCCAGGGCCATCGCCATATCGATGGCACTGACGCCGACGCCCAGGATGTTGACCCGCTCCAACGCTCATCCCCCTATGATCCCTGAAAGGCTACCGGTATGCCTGGCCTCGATGGACGATGAGCAGGATGGTAACCTCTCTCGCGTCATCGTCCACGTTGTAGATGACCCGCCAGTTCCCTACCCGGTAGCGGAAGAAGCCGGCAAGGGGCCCCTTGAGCCGTCGAATGTTCGGATGCTCGTAGGGAGTTTCGCGCAACTGCTCGAAACACCGATGAAGTCGCCGAACCAGGGGCGGGTCCGCCTTTTCATAGAAATTTTGCGCCTCGCGGGTGCGGATATCCTCGAAGCGAACGACCTCACCTGCTTCCATCTGTCGAACGGCCCTGCGGAAAGTCGCTTCCTCCTCTTCCCGTTCCTCCAGGTAGGCCAGGAAATCACTGGCTACACGAAGCCTTTCGAGGGAGAGCCTGCGCAGGCGGCGCTCGGCCTCCTGAAGCAAAGATGTCTTATCGTTCGCCATCATCGCACCCATTGTGTCCGCACTTCCGTATGTCTCCCCCTCCCCTTGTCTCCCCGTCTCCCGTCAAAACTCACCTCTCCGTCAACATCCGATCCAGTTGCGCACCTGCTCCCGGTCCTTCGTCGCGAAATACCGGTCAATGGTGCGCTTCAGCCCCTCCCGGAAGAGAACCTGCGGCTCCCAGCCGAGCAACTTCTTCGCCAGCGAGTTAGTTGACCGCCGTGCCGTCGCCTGCGGAATCCCCACGCAGCAGCCCGGCCCCCTGAGGGGAAGCCATCACCCGACGAGACAGAACTACGCCCCCCCAGCTCACAGCACGCCCCGCATCCTCGGCATAGCTATAGACCTCAATCCCCAATTCCTCGGCCATGTGCCGCGCTTTGCGGTCTACCATCGGCGAAATCATCACCCAGCGATCCGCCTTCACCTTGTGGGCCTTCTCGTAGAACCGCGCCTTCCGCTCGAACAGAAACACGTCCCCCTGGCTCACCGACGACTTGATCTCCCCGATGATCAGCAGCCCGTCTTTGATGATCAGGTCCAACTCAACCTGCTCCGGCCGGCCAAAGACCTCTCCCGACCGGTCATATTCGGTGACGTGGGTGACCTCCAGCCCAAAGAGATCACCCAAGATGCCCGCCAAGGCGTTTCGGAAGGCCTCTTCAGTTTGAATGCCCCAACGCGCTCCTAACGCGCCGATGCTCTGGTCATGTTTGCGAGCTTGGGCCTTTAGCGCCTCTATGAGCCCCCTGATCTGAGCGCTGTTCTCCTCCCACCGCCGCTGGTTCTCTTCCCACTTGCGCGCCTGCTCCTCCTGAAAGGCCCGATGCTCCTCCCACTTGCGCGCCTGCTCTTCCTGAAACGCCCGAAACTCCCACAGGTGCTCCTCCCACTTGCGCGCCTGCTCTTCCTGAAACGCCCGAAACTCCCGCAGGTGCTCCTCCCACTTGCGCGCCTGCTCTTCCTGAAACGCCCGAAACTCCCGCAGGTGCTCCTCCCACCGCCGATCCGACCGCTCCCGCTCGCGGCGCATCTCCTCCAGCAAGCGGTCAAACCGGCTCTCCGTCTCCGCCTTGTCCGCAAAGTGCTCCCGCGAGAGCTCCAGGATGAACTCCCGCACCTCCGGGTCTCGTCTCAGCATGCCCGGCAGTTCCCGCAGGATGATCTGTTTGATCTGCTCGTTTTCCATCGGCTCACCTCCCTGCACTCGCCGGTTTCCCTCTAAGTGATTATAGTACGGCTACTTCTGACCGCCAACCCCTCGGAAGCGTCGGCACGTCAAAAAAAGCGCCCGGCGACCGACACGCCGGGCTCAGCCCCGTATCTGCGATGGTGAGTGCCCGATGGCTCTGAACCCTTCTCCCTCTCTCCCCCTCCCCTTGTCCCCTCGTCTCCCGTCAAAACTCACCTCTCCGTCAACATCCGATCCAGAATCTTGCGCACCTGCTCCCGGTCTTTAGTGGCAAAATACCAGTCAATGGTGCGCTTCAGCCCTTCCCGGAAGGGGACCTGCGGCTCCCAGCCGAGCAGCTTCTTCGCCAGGGAGTTGTCGGCTACTCTGTTCAGCGGGCCGGTGGGCATATCGGGGCGCAGTTGGATCTCCGCCTTGTGGCCGGTGTACTCCAGCACCATCTTCACGGCGTCGATCACCCGCACCCGCTCCATTGTGCCCAGGTTGACCGCCGTGCCGTCGTCTATCTTCTCGGCGGCCAGGATGGTGCCCCGGACGATGTCGTCAATGTAGGTCCAGTTGCGCACCTGGGTGCCATCGCCCCAGACCTCGAAGGGGTCCTGTCCGATGAACGCCTTGGCGATCATGGCGATGACGGCGTGGTTCTCCACCCCGCGCGGGCCATAGACGGTGAAGTAGCGACAGGAAGCAGCCTTCATTCCGTATTCCTTGTAGTAGGCTTTGAGCGTCAACTCGGCCATCAACTTGGCCCAGCCGTACATGTTGTCGGCATCGTAGGGCGGCTTGACCAGGTCTTCGGTCAGATACACCTCCTTGTCGGGGTCGCTCTGGAGGAAGTCAGGAGCGGGCGCATGCCCGACGAGAGGCGAAGACAACTTTTTCTACACCGGCGCGGCGGGCCTCCCAGAAGATGAGGCCGTCCAGGAAGAGATTGGAGGCCGGCCCGGCCTGGTGCAGGTCCACGTACCCCCGCCCGCCGTGGTCGGCAGCCAGGTGGAAGACGACCTCGATGTCCTGCATCGCCATGCGGGCGATCCCCGGCTCCCGCAGGTCGGCGTGGATGAACTCCACGGTGCCGTTGGCCAGGTGCTCCTGGATGTTCTCCAGTTTGCCGCTGGAGAGATCGTCCACGATGCGCACCTTGGCCCCGCGCTCCACCAGGGCATCGGTGAGATGGGAGCCGATGAAAGAGGCTCCGCCGGTGACGAGGACGTGACGGTTTTGCCAGAAGGACATTCTTTCCTCCTATACTAGGTTCTGATTGCAATCAATGATTTAGTGAATCCCAGTACGCGCTCATGTAATATATCCGCATCTGGAAAAAGTTGCCTTAACTCTCGTTCATCCAGGAGTCGCACTTCCTGCAGGAATTCCTCACATCGCCGGTCCGTTGGCCGGGTGACCAACCCCCAAACAGTAAAATTCCGCAGCAGCCGCTTCTGCACAGACTTTGGGAGATAGTGGATAAGAGGCGTGAGCAAATGTGGCTCAACGGGAAACCACCTGTTCGGCGTCTGCACATAATACCGAATCCCCACCCGGGCAATCTCTCTGGCAAATGCCTGCTGATTCGCGAAACCTCCCAGATGTTCAATGACCGAATTGCTGTAAACGATGTCAAAAGCGCCATCTTTGAAAGGCAAATGCCGCCTATCGGCAACAACCCAACTATGTTCTCTATCTTCTCTACTTATCGGCGGATTCAAATTGAGAATAGTTAAAGAAGGCACAGTCGGAGCGAGGGACCAGTTGAAAAAATATCCACCGACATCCAACACCCGGGTTTCCTCCGTAAGTCCAAAGAGGCGGCAAACTTGCCGCATTCGTTTCGTTCGGAAGTAGCGGAGAAAAGGACGGTACAGGCGGTGAATGTTCATCTTCTGAACTCTCTATCCTGGCCGATCACATATTCAATCGCCCGCCGGAAGCCCATCACCATCCGCTCGTTGTCCCAACCGGCGATGATGCACCGGGCATTCCGGCTGAGTTGTTGGCGAAGGTCTGGATCATCCAGAATACGCCGCAAGGCCCGAGCCAGGGCCAGGCTATCCCGCTCCGGTACCACGAATCCATTCACCCCGTCCTGTACCAGCCCCCCGGCCGCCGCCCCTACTGCATCGGTGGCGATGACCGGCACGCCCTGGTTGAATGCTTCGTTGATCACCAGACCCCAAAGTTCCCTGCCTTCGGGGAGTGTGATAGAGGACAGTACATATACCCATGCCAGGGCATAGTAGGGAACCGTTTCTTCAGGCGGCACGTAACCGACGAAGCGGACCCGCTCCTGGACACTCCGCTCTTGCACGATCTGCTCCAACCGTGACCGTTGAGAACCCGTACCGGCGATGACCAGCACGGCATCGTCCCGTTGCAACGAAGCGCGGCCTCCAGCGGGCGGTGAGAGTCACTTGAAGGCCTCTTCCAGGCGTCCCAGGTAAAGCACCACCTTTTGCGTCGGTGCGATCCCCAGTTTGCGGCGCAAGGCAGCTGTTTCCGCTTCCGAGACCTCACGGCTATAAGCATCATTGTCCACCGCGTGGGCGGCCACAAAGATCCGTTCCGGCGGCACATCCTCGCTCATCAAATACCGCTTTACGTGCTCACCGTAGACCACGATGGCGTCGGCGTGGTGGTAAATGTAACGGGTGAAGGGAAAGAGCAAACGATGGATCGGTGTTCGCAAACGCATCCAGATGCCCGTCCACAGGATGAAGGGCCTGCGCCGCAGCCTGGCTATCAGATAAGTGATAGGCAAGGCAAAGCGGCCATTGATACATTTGATATAGACATCGTAATCCCCTCGCCAGAGTTTCCAGGGGAGGGTAGGGGTGATCCGAGTGCGTCCCAGGCGGAAGCCGGGCAGGTACTCGTAGTGAAAATCCCCGGCTCGCACGCCGTGTTCCTGTTGCCAGTACCATTCGTCGCCGGCGGAGAAAAAATAAAAGTCCAAGTTGTAATGCTGAGCCAATAGCTCAAACGTCTTTTGGCGATGATGAGGGCAAAAGGTAGTCACAAATGCAAACTTCCTCATAGTCTTCTACCTATAGCGTACAGATGCATGCCCTTATGACCCCAGAAAAAGCTGCGTAGCAAAGCAATTGGTAAATACAGCCACTTCATACGACCAACTTCTTCCTCCCAGGCAAAAGGCTTCTCTGCAACAGAAATGTCATTCAAACCAGCACGAGAAAGCAACTGATACAAGGTATTTCGATCCCAAAAAGTCAGATGATAAGGCGGCCAGTGTTCATTTTTGGCCGAACTCCGCATCCAAGGACTACTCCAGTTAGGCACGGACAGAGCCAGAAAACCGCCAGGCTTCAATAATCCGACCAAGATTTCAATCACATCTGCGGGATCTGGCAGATGCTCCAAGACTTCCCACGCTGTAATTGCATCAAAGGTCTTGTCAGAATGAAACTCATTAACTGAACCAACCCAGATAGGAGCCCCTGTCAATTTGCGGGCTATGGCAGCCGCTTGTTTTGAAACCTCTATCCCAGCAACTTGCCAGCCACATCCGTTGTGCTGCAAGCAAAAAAGGTGCTCGTAGAACATCCTACATCTAGTAAAAGCCCGCGAGCTTCTACTGTTCCCAGAAAGCGCCGCATGGCCCAAGTCAATTGCAACATTCCCTTCGCTGATTCTGAAGCGAGGGAAAGATAAATGCTATAGCTCCCCTGTTCATTGTAAGCATCTTCATACAAACCACGCGGTATCACGCGAGGCCATGCGTAAACTAATCCACATCGCTTACATCGGACAATTCTATAGGATTGATATGAGCGTTCTAGAATTGCATTTGATCCTTGACAAAGTGGGCACCTCATACCAGACAATTCCTGCGCCAACTCATTGGAAAAACTGCTTCATGTACCGACTTGAAACGCGCCTTCGAGCCATTATTAGCTTTCGTTTACACAACGTTCTAGGGAAAAGCATGATAAACTCAACAACACCTTTCAGCGAGATATCTCTCAAACAGAGATAAATAGCTAAATATTTTGAAATCATACCACAAAATATATGGCAAATCTCTAAGAAATAATTCCGGTAAGTCATTCTTCAATATCGCTAAGTATCTGTTTTTAACAGCATCCACTTTAATCTCCTGCGGTATTTGCCTCCTAGACATAGGCTTGAAACTTCTGTCATGATAGGCTACCGCGGTGGGCACATATATACATTTCCACACCCAAACAATTGTGCTCGCCATGATACAAATCCAGATCCTCCTTGTGTGCAAAGAAGTCCTCGTCAAAATATCTTCATCATTTATTCTGATGTCCTCCTAACATCTCTCTTTCTATATAAAGGGAGCAGCCCCATCTGGCGCCAAAAATGTATTCAGATATGTTAAACTCCCTTCCATCATCCTTTCCACACTTATGCTCCCCGCGCAAGTATTGTCCGACGGGCGCTGGTGGATAGCGAGGCTCCGCACCATCAAGTATATCCCCCCACCTGGAAGGTAGAGCTTGCCCGCCGCTATGCCTGCATCCTCGTGGGCAATCAAAGCCCCCACCATCTCTTGAATATAGGTAGGTGTCATCACAACATCGGGGTTCAGAGGCATTATGAACTTCGCATTTGACAACCTGATGGCTTGGTTGTGAGCACGACAAAATCCTCGGATTATCCTTGTTCCTAATCACAAGAGCACTCGGATAAGTACCGTTCCACGAACTCCGCCGAAGCCATCCGGGATGCATTGTCGACAACGATGACCTCGAAATCCGAAAATGTCTGTCTACGCCAGTGCGCATCTAGGCATAATGGTAAATATCTCTTGCTGTTCCATGTCACGATGTTTACAGATACTCTGGAGGACATTAACGAAACTCCATATAAACGTCTGCCGGAGTCTACTTTTTGTTCAAGATCGTTCTCAGTCCGCTTCTATATCTACGATATCGCACCCGCACCACCGACCCCGAGGCGAACAGATACCATACGTCGGTGGGATAGTGCATCGACTTGGTAGAATCGTTGTAGATGCACACCTACACCTATCAAGAAAAATAACCACAAAGAAGGAATGTACAGAATCTAAAAAACTAGTTGTTTGGGCATACATGGATACCGTTGCAGATATTCTCCAAACAATGACAAAACTAAAGTTTTATCTCTTGGTCTCTGGAATGAACGATGCTTATCATGTATCGCAATTCAAACCCCACTAGAAATAACCAGCCAAGCGTGGGCAAGAGCCCGAATTGCAAGATTGCATAGAGAG
>JAUZRY010000104.1 GCA_030949995.1 Ardenticatenia bacterium | reverse complement strand
TGGTGCGCGGCCCATGCAGCTCGGCCGGCCAGTGAAGTGGCAGGCCACCCGCGCCGAGACGTACTTGACAGACGCCCACGGCCGTGATCACGTGACCGAAGCGGAGATGGCCGTGGACGAGAACGGCAAGATCATCGGCCTGCGCGTCCACACCTACGCCAACATGGGGGCCTACTACTCCACCTTCGCGCCGGCCGTGCCCACCTACCTGTACGGCACGCTCCTCTCGGGCGAGTACGAGATTCCCAACATCTACTGCCGTGTGGTGGGCGTCTTCACCCACACCACCCCTGTGGACGCCTACCGGGGCGCCGGCCGGCCCGAGGCCACCTTTGTGGTCGAACGCCTCGTGGACACCATGGCCCGCAAGCTGGACATGGACCCGGCCGAGTTCCGCCGGAAGAATTTCATCCCGTCCGACAAGTTCCCCTACCAGACGCCCGTCGCTCTCCAGTATGACAGCGGCGACTACGAGCAACCTCTCAACAAGGCCCTGGAACTGGTGGACTACGAACACCTGCGCCACGAGCAGGAGGAAGCCCGCAAACAGGGGCGCTACATTGGCATCGGCCTCTCCACGTACATCGAGGCATGTGGCTTGGCCCCCTCCTCCGTCGTCGGCTCCTTGGGCGCCCAAGCCGGCCAGTGGGAGAGCGCCATTGTGCGCGTCCACCCCACGGGCAAAGTCACGGTCTACAGTGGCTCCTCAGCCCACGGCCAAGGCCACAAAACCACCTTCGCCCAGATCGTGGCCGACATTCTCGGCGTCCCCTACGATGACATCGAAATCATCCAAGGGGACACTGATGAGGTGCAGTACGGATGGGGCACCTACGGCAGCCGGAGCGCGGCCGTGGGCGGAAGCGCCATCGCCGTCAGCGCCCAAAAGGTCGTGGACAAGGGACGCAAGATTGCCGCCCACTTGTTAGAGGCTGCCGAGGATGATGTGACATTCGAAGCCGGCAAATATTACGTCAAGGGCGCGCCCGACAAAGCCGTCACCATACAGGATGTTGCGCTCCAAGCCTACTTGGCCCACAACTTGCCGCCCGGCATTGAGCCGGCCTTGGAAGCGTCGGCCTTCTACGATCCCAGCAACTTCACCTTCCCCTTCGGCACCCACGTGGCCGTGGTTGAAGTGGACCCGGACAGCGGCGAAGTGGAGCTCCTGCGATACGTGGCCGTGGACGACTGTGGCCACGTGATCAACCCCCTGATTGTCGAGGGCCAAGTCCACGGTGGCATTGCCCAAGGTGTCGGCCAAGCGCTCTACGAAAATGCCGTCTACGACGAGGATGGCAACCTCATCACGGGCACGCTGATGGACTACGCCGTGCCCAAGGCCCGCTTCCTGCCCTCCTTTGAACTGGACCGCACGGTCACGCCGTGTCCCCACAACCCGCTGGGCGTCAAGGGAATCGGCGAAGCCGGCACCATCGCCGCCTCGGCCGCCGTGGTGAATGCCGTTGTGGACGCCCTGGCCCCCTTCGGCGTTGAACACATCGACATGCCGGTCACCCCGGAGAAAGTGTGGCGCGCCATCCAGGGCGCCGGGAACTAAGGGCGAAGGGAGGAATCCATGTATCCGCCAAAGTTCGACTACTACCGGGCACACAGTGTGGACGAGGCGCTTTCCCTGTTGCAACAACATGGCGACAATGCCAAGCTGCTGGCCGGCGGCCACAGCCTGATCCCGTTGATGAAAACCCGCTTGGCCCAACCGGCCGTGCTCATCGACATCGGCCGCATTGATGCCCTCAAGGGCATCCACGTGGACGGCGACACTCTCCGCATTGGGCCACTGACCACACACGCCGACATCGCTGCCTCCGAGGACGTACAACAACGCGCTGCGGCCTTGGCCGATGCGGCCGGTGTGGTTGGCGACATCCAAGTGCGCAACCGGGGCACCATCGGCGGCAACCTGGCCCATGCCGACCCAGCTTCGGACCTGCCCGCGACCGTGTTGGCCCTCGGGGGCGAAATCGACGTCCAGGGCCCCAATGGCGCCCGCACTGTGGCGGCTGATGACTTCTTCCAGGGCCTCTTCACCACTGCCTTGGAGGCCGACGAGATCATCACCGCCATCCGCATTCCCACCGGCGGGGGCACGCGCGTCAGCGCCTACGTGAAATTCCCCCACCCAGCTTCCGGGTACGCGGTCGTCGGCGTTGCTGTCGCCCTGGAGTTAGACGGCCAGACGATCACGTCAGCGCGGGTGGCCGCCAACGGTGCCTTCGAGTGTGCCAAGCGCCTCTCCGGCGCGGAGGAAGCGCTCTCGGGCAGCACGGCCTCGGAGGAGACCATCGCCGCCGCCGCCCAGCGCGCGGGCGAGGGGTTCACCGTCGATGACTTCATGAGCGACATCTTCGCCTCGTCCGAGTACCGTGCCCACCTGCTGGCGGTGTACACGCGCCGCGCGCTCCAAAAGGCCCTCGATCGCGCCTAGGCTCCGAGAGCCACGAGGGAAAACAGCACCTAATGGGTACCCACTCTGCCCCACAGGAGCACTGTGGTGCAGCGGCGTGTCGGGCCCAAACAGCTTGGGAGATGGGCTGACCCCTAACCGCAACAGCACAGCCCAAGAGCATGAGAAAAGGCGCGGCGGGATTAACCGCCGCGCCTTTTTCAACCGCCGTTCCCTACCCGGCCGCTACTCCTTCTTGACAGCTTCCACGACTGCCGGACCACGACCGGGATGCTGCGTGTGGGTCCCGTCGCAGAAGGGGAACTTGGCCGACGCAAAACAACGGCACAGCGCCACCTTCTCACCCGGCTCCAACTTCACCGTCGTCAGCGGATGATCACTCCCCTTGGTCTCCACTTCGGCCATAGCACACCCTCCTCTCAAAAATTCCCTTTTTACACCAAGTATCACAAGGGAAATATAGACCAAAAACTTGTTCTTGTCAAACGAGCGTGGTATACTGTGCGGTGCAACCGACAGAGGCGGCCACGAAAGGTGTAGGTGAAAACCATGGGACCGCATACGGCCAAGCGGCTGCACCCGGACATTGAACACCATTCTTGCCCCATTGCGCGCACGGCAGAGCTGGTGGGCGACACGTGGACCCTCCTCATCATTCGCGATCTCATGGACGGGCCTCGGCGCTTCAGCGAGTTGCTTGCCTCCCTCTCGGGAATCAGTCCGAAGACGCTCTCACGCCGGCTTAAGTACTTGGAAGGGCAGGGTATCATTGAGCGCCATGTTTACTCGGAGATCCCCCCTCGCGTGGAGTACACGCTCACGCCCAAAGGGGAGGCACTGCTTCCGTTGATCGAGGACATGCGCCGGTACGGTGAAGAGTGGTTGAAATAAGCTATTTGTCGCCCTAGGAGTCTCTGGTACTATTAAGGGGAATGAGAAGGGCAGCGGCCCACGGAAGGCAAGATACTCGTCAAAACAGGATGGTCACGCGCATGCTAACTGAATGGTGTCATTCAGCGCCGTGATCGTCATGGCTCTTATGGCTCAAAGGCTTTCATCCGCTTGACCCTCACTGACCATTGAGGAGAGCAGGCCCCATGATCTCCGTTGAACAGGCTCAAGAGCACATCTTGGCTCACATCGGCGAGCTGGACGCCGAACCCGTGCCCCTCTTCGAGGCCGTGGGCCGCGTGCTCGCCGAAGATATCGTGGCTGAGCACAACATTCCTCCCTTCCGCAACTCGGCGATGGACGGGTACGCCGTGCGCGCGGCCGACACAGACGGGGCCTCCCCCGAACGCCCGATCCTGTTGCGCGTGGTGGAGACAGTTGCTGCCGGCACCGCGCCCACCGCGCCAGTAGTCCCCGGCACGGCAGCCCGCATCATGACCGGTGCTCCCATGCCCCCTGGCGCCGACGCGGTGGTCCGCTTCGAGGAGACCAGTGAGGCCCTGCCGGCCGAACGCCGTCCACCAGGAGGGCACATCGCGATCCTGCGGCCTGTGCGGCCCGGCGACAACGTGCGCGAGGCCGGCGAGGATGTCTCGGTTGGCCAGACAGCCCTCCGACGGGGTCAACGTCTGCGGGCGGCCGAGGTCGGGCTGCTGGCCGCCTTGGGGCGCAGCCGGGTCACATGTGTGCGCCGGCCACGGGTTGGCGTGCTCGCCACGGGCGACGAGCTGGTCGGCCCCGAGGAGCCGCTGACGCCTGGCAAAATTCGCAACTCCAACGAATACACCAATGTGGCTTTAGTCCGATTGGCCGGCGGCCTGCCCGTGCCCTTGGGCATCGCCCGCGACAACGTGAAGGATCTGTCGGCCAAGTTGAAGCTGGCCGTAGAGGCAGGTGTGGACTTGTTGATCACCTCCGCCGGCGTCTCCGTGGGGGACTACGACGTGGTGAAACATGTCCTCGCCGCCCAAGGCGAAGTCCATTTCTGGCAGGTTGCCATTAAACCGGGCAAACCCCTCGCTTTCGGCACATTGGAAGTTGGAGGCCGTCCCGTGCCCCTGTTAGGGCTCCCCGGCAATCCGGTGGCCGCTTTTGTGGCCTTCGAGGTCTTCGCGCGCCCGGCCATCCGCAAAATGGCCGGATTGCGTCCCCTCTTCCGCCGGCGCTTTCGGGCCCGCCTCCAGGAGGATGTGACCAACAGCGGCCGACGCCACTACATGCGCGCCCGTGTCTGGCGGGATGACGCCTCTGGCCAGCTCCACGCCACCACGCGCGGCAGCGGCGTGCGCGTTCAAGGGTCCGGCATTCTCAGCTCGCTGGTGTGGGCCAATGGCTTCGTCATCGTCCCCGAGCAGGTGACGTTTATCCCCGCCGGGGAGCCTGTGGACGTCGAACTCTTCGATTGGCCCGAGGAGGTGTTCTAACAATGGGTGCCAAAGTAAAACGCAAACGCCCCCTGAGCACTGCTGAGCCCGTTCCCATCTGGCGGCACCCCCTCGTGGTGGCCGGAGTAGGCGCGGGCCTCGTGTTGGCCTTAGCGCTCATCTGGCTCCTGAACGCCCAAGCCCGCCAAGCTGGCACGCCGGCCATTCCTCCCAGCACCTACGCCGGCATGCCAGCCCAAGGGCGCGCGCTGGGCTCCGAGGGAGCGCCAGTGCAGGTGGTGGAATACAGCGATTACCTCTGCCCCCACTGTGCGACCGCTCACGAGGAAATCTTTAAGCCTCTGGTGAGCAACCACATCTCGGCCGGGCAGGTGCGCTTTGAGCTCCGACCGGTGGCCTTTCTCGGCGAGGAAAGCCAGCGGGCCACTGAAGCAGCCCTGTGTGCCCAAGAACAAGGCCAGTTCTTCACCTATCACGACCGCCTCTTCGCCGCCCAACGCCAGTACGGCCGGAGCGGGTTCACCCAAGCCCGCTTGGAATCCTACGCCGCCGAGCTCGGGTTGGATGTGGACGCCTTTTCCCGCTGTCTGCAGAGCCGCCGCTACGCTGGCGAGGTGGACCGTCTCTCCCGGCAGGCTGTGCGAGACGGCGTGACCGGCACGCCGACGTTCTTCGTGAACGGGACGAAGGTTGAAGGGGTTATGCCCTTCGAACAATTCTACGCTCAGTACATCCGTCCCTTCGTGGAGTAACCGTGAGCGCCGTCCGCGAAGCACAACGCGCGAACCATCGTCCACGGACGTGGGTGTTCTGGGCGCAGGCGAGCATGGCGGGCATCGGCCTGCTGGTGGCCCTCTACCTGACGTGGCTCAAGCTGGCCGATGCCTCGGCCCTCTGCGCCGGCATAGGCGACTGCGAGACGGTCCAGAACAGTGCCTACAGCGAGATCGCCGGCATTCCGGTGGCCCTGTTGGGAGCCGGCATGTATGCCGGTGTGCTCCTGTTCTTGGGCATTCGCCACGCGGCCCATCCCTCCTGGGCCGCGCTGGCCTTGGGCGCCCAAGTCGCGCTGGTCACCGCGGGCTTGCTCTTTTCAGCGTACCTAACGTATGTTGAGCTCTTCGTCATCTACGCCATTTGTCCGTGGTGCGTGGTCTCTGCCCTGCTCGTCACGGGCCTGTTCGCGCTCACGCTCCACGAATGGCACCATCACATTGCACAGAGGTGAACGAACGCCCATGGAATCCCGAGTGACCGTCCAAGGATGTGTCTCAACTGTCGCCGTCGTCCTCCTCACCGGCCTCATCTGTTTTGTGTTCGGCTTTGCCTTCCAGTTCGGCATGTTGATGGCCCGCCAACGGGCTGATTTCTCACCCGCACCCACAGCCACCGCCGTCGTGGTCACCACGGTGCCCTCGCTTCCGGTGTCACCTACTCCCCCCCCGACGCCCACGCTCGTGCCATCGCCCACGCCGACGCCCACGGCCACACCCGAGCCCACGCCCACGGCCACCCCAGCACCCCAAGTCTACATCGTGCAACCTGGGGACACTCTGAGCGCCATCGCAGCACGCTTCGGCGTCACCCTTGAGGCCATCTTGGGAGGCCAACTCGAACATCACCAACCCGGAGCTCATCCAAGTGGGACAGGAGATCATCATCCCCGAGCCATGAGCGGCCCAACGGAGTTGACCGGGAAGGGGAACAAGCCCGTGCGCATCTTGATCCTGGAGCCGTATGCGGTCACATCCCACCTGGCTTGGGCTCACGGATACCAACGCCACAGCCGTCACGACGTTCGGGTGATCACCATGCCGGGCTACTTTTGGAAGTGGCGCATGCACGGCGGCGCGGTCACCTTAGCCCGCCAGGTGGACTGGTCAGCCGAGCGCCCCGACCTGATTCTGGCATCGGACATGCTCGACGTGACCACCCTGTTGGCCCTGACTCGCCCACACACAGCCCAGGTGCCGGTAGCCATCTACTTCCACGAGAATCAACTGACCTACCCTGTTCCTCCGGACACCAAGCGAGATCTTCACTACGGGTGGATTAACTACGCCTCTGCCTTGGCCTCGGACCTGTTGCTGTTCAACTCGGCCTACCACCGGGACGAGTTCTTCGATGAACTCCCCCGCCTGCTCAAACACTTTCCCGACCACAACAACCTGGAGACCGTGGATGAGCTCCGCCACCGGGCCCACGTGCTCCACCCAGGCGTGGACGTGATCGGCCTCTTGGAAGGGGAGGAGGAGCCGGGCACCCTGCCCCCGCGTGGGTCCACGCCCCCCCTGATCCTGTGGAATCAGCGGTGGGAGTACGACAAGGGGCCCGAGGCATTCTTCGCCGTTCTGGAGCGCGTGGCCGAAGCCGGGGTACCCTTTCGCCTGGCCTTAGCGGGTGAGAGCTACCGCCTACGACCCACAGAGTTCCTCGAGGCCCGCGAGCGCTTCCACGACCGTGTTGTCCACTTCGGCTACGCCGAGCTGCCCCGCTACCGTGCACTGCTCCGCCGGGCCGACGTGGTGGTAAGTACCGCCCAGCACGAATTCTTCGGCATCGCCGTTGTGGAGGCCATTGCTGCCGGGGCCTTTCCCCTGTTGCCCCGCCGACTCGTCTACCCGGAGTACATTCCGCCAGCCTATCATGAGGCCGTGCTCTACGACACTGTGGAGGAGCTGGCGGAAAAATTGATCGCTCTGCTGCGCCACGGTGCCCCCTTGGACACAGCCCCCCTGCGCGAGGCCATGCACCAATTCGATTGGCACATCCAAGCACCCCGGTACGACGCCCTCTTGGAGCGCCTGGTGCCCCGAGAGGAGGGATGAGCCGTGGAGAACGCGGCTGTTGTCCGTCTGGAACGCGTTTCACGTCACTTTCGGGCCGGCCAGGAGATCGTCCGAGCCTTGGACGATGTCTCCATGACTGTGGCCCCAGGGGAATTCGTGGCCATCGTGGGGCCCAGCGGAAGCGGGAAGAGCACGCTGTTGAGCCTGATCGCCGGCTTGGATCGTCCCACGTCGGGCCAGGTGTGGGTGGCCGGACAACGGATTGACCGGCTGGATGAAGACGCGCTGGCCCGATGGCGTCGGCGAGGGGTGGGCATCGTCTTCCAATTCTTCCAGCTCCTGCCCACGTTAACCGCCCTGGAGAATGTCATGCTACCGCTGGCCCTGGCCGGCCACCCCGATCCCCGCGCGCGGGCCACAGCGCTGCTGGAGCGCTTGGAAGTGGGCAACCGCCTCCACCATTTGCCGGCCGAGCTGAGCGGCGGCGAACAGCAGCGCGTCGCCATTGCCAGGGCCGTGGCTAACCGTCCGCCCCTCCTGCTGGCCGATGAGCCCACAGGCAACTTGGATGCGCGGACAGGCCACACGATCATGGCCATTCTAGAAGACTTGCACCGCCAAGGACAGACCATCCTGTTGGTGACACACGACACCCGCTTGGCCGCGCGCGCCGACCGTCGGCTGGAACTGAGGGACGGCTGTCTTCGCCCACCTGAGCTCACTCCGACGAGCTAAGGTGACGAAGAGCGGCGAGCAAAGCCTCGAATTCCTCGCGACAGTCACCGCACCGCTCCAGGTGCGCTTGGACCAACCTCATGGCCTCGGGAATTTCTCGGCCAGCCAACACCAACTCGGCAAAGCGGTCGAGCTCCTCGAAGCACTCGTCGCAGCTCAACTCCGTCTCTTCAGTGGCCAGCACGCCTTCGACCAGGAGACGCAGCGTGGCTGCGTCGAGTCGGCCGTTGCGTCCAGCTCCTGTGGCACCCATCCTGCCCCGGTGCAAGAGGGCACGTATCTTCTCCCAAATGTGTAAAAACTGTTGCCCACCCATTCGTGTACCTATGTTCTTCCGACGCGCTGTGTTCAGGTGGCCTGACTCGTTACTCGTGCCTTTCAAAAGCTGCCAACACCTCGTCGTGGGACAATCCGCCGGCCAACAGCCGTGCTTTGAGCCGCTTGCGGGCATCGTGCAGGAGTTTGTAGAGAGCATTGCGGTTGGTGCCCAAGCGCTTGGCCACCTCTTCCAAGGGTACTCCGTGGAAGACCACGGCCACGAGTGCCTGGCGTTGTCGTTCCGTAAGCTCCTCTTCGACTGCCCGTCGAACCTGCTCCCAAAGCAGGCGCTGAAGGACTTGTTGCTCGGGAGTCGCCTCCTTATCGGCCAGAAACGTGAAGGTGAATTCCCCCCGGACGCTTTCAAGCAACTGGTCGAGGGACACGTCGTGCCAGCGTCGGCGGCGCAACTCGGTGAAGGCGACACGGACGGCGATCTTCTGGGCCCACGTGGTGAATTGGCTCTGGCCACGGAATGTGTCCAGCGCGCCCAGAATGCGCACCAGGGTCTCCTGTGCGAAGTCCTCGATGTCTTCGTCGCGGACGTGGCTCCAGCCGGCCAAAGCAGCGCGCAGCCCACGCACGAGCAAAGCGCGCAAGGCTTCCAGGGCGTCATCACGCCTGGGGCTAGGGCCGCGTAAGTCTTCGAGCCACTGCTCGTTCGTCCGCTCGGGCACGGGTGCTCCTGCTAGGGTCCAGACAATCCCACGCAATCACGCGTTTCCAATGATAGACTATCTGCTACCGTGGGACAATTCGAACAACGTTGCTCTCCTAAACGCTCCCTGAAGGCCGCCGGCATTGTACGCCGATCCCGCGAAGGCATTGCCAAGATGGGCGTTTTGACCTACAATGTCTTCATTCGCGGGCAGCAGAGATCACTCGTCCCCAGCAAGCCCAAAGATGTAGTGTCGGCAGCATGGTCAATCTTCTGAAGGGGGAAACCATGCGGTACAAGCGCAGCGTTGATGACCTCTCCCTCGAGGAGCTGGAGCGCTTGGTGCTCTTGAAGCGGCGCGAGGAGCGGCAGCGGCGCTTGCGCCGAAAGTCCACCACCTTCGCCGAAGTGCCTCCCCCGCCTCCGCCGGACGTGCGCCGACATGACGACTTGGCCTTCATGGGACGAGCTCGCCGAAAGCGGGCTCGCTGGGCGCGAGGCCTACGGCGGAATGCACCGTGGCAAGACCGTGTGCTCTTCCTGGTGGAGATGTTGGCATTAGTAGGCCTGGTGATCACCTTGGTGCTCTTCATGGCCGAACGGGAGGAGCTGAACGCCGAAAGCCTTCGTGCTATGGCAAGCGCTGTTGAGGAGACAGATCCTGGATCTCATACCTCCACGCAGGCCCTTCCCCGTGTGCTGCCAGGCCGCCCTCCGCCCCCGGCGGACACCCAACCCATCTACCCAGCCCTGTACGCCGACCGCATTGTGCCCTCAACAGTGCAGAATCCAGAACCTCTGCTCGACGAGGTGGAGGCCCAACGTTTGCCAGCCCGCATCCGCATTCCTAAGATCAATGTCGATGCCCCTATTGTGCTGGGCGACGATTGGGAATCACTCAAGAAGGGGGTGGGGTGGTACTTGGCCTCCGCGAAGCCAGGTGAGCGCGGCAACATCGTACTCTCTCGGCCCACAATGACATCTACGGCGAAATCTTCCGCTACCTCCACAAGCTGGAGGAAGGCGATGAAGTCTTCATCTACGATCGGGCCGGCCGCGAGTACCGCTACGTGGTGGCCGTGAAGCGCATCGTGGAACCCACAGCCGTGGAGGTGTTACGCCAGACCAACGAGCCCATTGCCACGCTCATCACTTGTTACCCCTACTTGATCGACACGCAACGCCTGGTGGTGGTGGCCGAGCTCCAGTCTTAGCCCACTTGCGGCCTCGCCCGTTTCCCTTATGATCGGGGGAGAAGCTTCAGGGTGTGAAACGGACAACAGAGGAGGGAAACACTATGGCCCGAAAGAAGCGGCGCCGCAACCGAACGAGGCCGCCGCGAGTGCCCTACAGCCAGCCGAAAGGTGCGCCGCGCCCCACGCCCCACGCTGCCAAAGCGTCCTCCAAACCTAAACAGCCTGCGTCCCCTGCACCTGCGCCGGCTGCCGCCTCTGCTCCCACATCAGTGGAAGACGAGTTCGCCCACGTGCGCCATGATCTGATGCGCATCACCGTGTTGGCCGTGCTCATCTTTGGAGTCCAACTTGTCCTCAAATTGTGGTGGGGGTGAGGTCAAGGCCTCGCCCTCGCCTGTTGCCCTCCTCACGGCGACGCCTTCACAAAGATGTCCACCACGGCCGTCATGCCCCAACGCAATCCCTCTGGCACGCTGTCGAGCCCCACAAGAACGGTGTAGGTAGTCTCGCCCCGCTGTTCCTCGGCCACTTGGCGAACGGCGAGCACACGGCCGGGCACCCGTATGTCGGGTAAAGCGTCGAAGGTCACTTCGGCCGGCTGTCCTTCCTGGACGTTCACCACATCAAGTTCGCCCAAGTCACTGGTTTCGACTTGGAGGCTTTCCACGTCGCCAAAGAGGGCCACGGGCTGATTGGGTACGACGGCCTCCCCCTTCCTGACGAGCCACTGGGTGAGCGTGCCATCAAAGGGGGCCACAAGGCGCGTGAAGCCCACGAGGGCGCGAGCTTGGTCCAGGGCCACCTGAGCCTGGCGCACGCGGTTTCGCAACACAGCCAATTCCTCCTCAGTGGCACCCTGGCGGAGCTGCTCCAGCCTGGCCTGGGCTTGTGCCACGGCTGCCTCAGCAGCGCGCACGCTGGCCGCAGCAGCTTCCACGCCGGCCTCGGCCCGGCCCACGGCGGCCCGGAGCTGGTCGAGCTCTTCCTCGGTAGCGCCCTTGAGCAACCGGTCGTACTCGGCTCGGGCAATCTCCACCGCGAGGGTGGCCTCTTCCAGGGCACGGCTCTGTGGCAAGGCGGCGATGTCGGCCCGGTGAGCCACTTGGTCATATGCGGCCTGAGCTTGCTTGAGGGCGGCTTGGGCCTGTCGCAGGCGGGCCAGGGCGATACGGCGTTCTTCCTCCGTGGGCCCCCGTTCGGCTTGGCGCAGCCGTGCGCGCGCCTCTTCCAGGGCGGCTTGGGCCTGGCGACGTTGGGCGCGCGCGCTGTCGAGTTGGGCCTGAGCCGCTGCCAGGGCCGCCTCGGCCGCCGCGATCTCCTCCGGCCGGGCACCCGCTTCTGCTTGGGCAAGTTGGGCGCGGGCCACGGCCAGGGCGGCTTGGGCCTCCTCAACACGGCGCACAAACTGGGGGGACGCGAGGTTGGCCAGAGGTGTCCCGGCCACTACACGCTCGCCCTCCTCCACCAGGCGCTCCTCCAGAAGCCCCCCGACGGCGAATGCCAAACGAGCCCGGCGTGCCGGCACGACCACTCCCTCGGCCGTCACGATGTCGGGCACGTCCCCGGCTATCGTGGGCACGGGTGTTGCAGGAGGGGGGGAAGCTGTTTCCGCGCGTCCTTGCCAGTACCACAGGCCCACGAGGCCCACCGCCAGCAGCAAGGCCGTGGCGACAAACAGGCGTCGCAGCGTCATCGTCTTCCTCCAAGGGTCCAGGATGGGCGCAAACGCAACGTGTGCCGGGTTGCCACCTTGCCACCTATTCGTGTTTGATGGCCTCGACCACGTTGACGCCGGCAGCCCTGCGGGCAGGGTAGAGGGCCGCCACTTGGGAGATCACTAAAGCCAGGGCAAGCCCCATGAGCACGGGCAGCGGGGTGAAATGATACACCAAGCGGTAGCCACCGGCGACGTTCAGCCCTTGAACCATGAAACGGGCCAGCAGGAGCCCCAATGCCAACCCCAAGAGGCCGCCGGCGACCCCCATCGTGGCGCTTTCAGCCAGGACCATCTTCACAATCTGGCCACGCGTGGCGCCCAAGCTGCGCAACATGCCGATCTCGCGCGTGCGCTCGAAAATGTTCATCAGCAAGGTGTTGATCAGCCCAAAGGAGGAGATCAGAACAGCTATGGCCACGAGGGTGTTCAAGAGGGCAAAGCTCTGGTTCATCAGACGAATGATCCGTTCCCGGAACTCTTGGCTTGATTCCACAGTGATGCGCCCTCCTTTGCCAAAGCGGTCCTCGATGGCCTGGCGGACGGCCTCCGGATCGGCGTCGGGGAGCACGTCGACGGTAAAAGACGTGACACGGCGTTCGCCAAAGTAGCGGTAGAGGGTGCGCCGGGAGATGGTCACCGTGTTGCCTTGGGCGGTGAAATCCACACTAACGGCGGCCACCCGGAAGCTCCGGCGGCCACGTCGTGTCTCCAGTACAATGGTGTCTCCCGCTCTGAGGTTATACCGGTCGGCCAAGGTGGTGGAGATGAAGAGGGCATCCTGTTCGGCGAGCTCCTGCACGCGGGCGGCCACATCAACTTGCCGGTCGGCAAATTTGAAGCTGGCCACTTGGAGGTAGGTGGCCGGATCGATGGCGATGCCCACCACGGTGTTCGGCTCATCGTCACCGGGCACCCACGTGCGCACGCGGAAGAAGTTCACGGGCGAGACAGCCTTGACCCCTGAGACGGCGAGGAGCCGGCGGCCCAGCTCCGGACGCATGGGTGTCGTGCTGCGCACGTAAAGGTCCCCGCCGATGGCCGTCTCCACCCAGGCCAAGATGTCCTGGCGAAAGCTGTTGCTCATTTCGCCCAGCGCAATAATCATGGTGACCCCCACCATGAGGGCCGCCACGGTGAGGGCTGTGCGCAGGGGCGAACGTTCCACATTGCGACTTCCCAATTGGCCCTCTGGGCCGTAGAACAAGGCGAGCCCACGGCGCATTGCCGGCTCCACAAGGCCAAGCACGGGTGGTACGAGCAGGGCAGCTCCCAACAGCAAGCCAAAGACACTCGTGATGCCCACTTGAACTTTCAGAGCTGGCGGAATGAGAGCCTCGAGGAAGAAGAAGAGGAACACACACCCCACGAAGAGCACAAACCCAAACCCGTGCACCCACTTGGGCCACACCCCATCCCGAGCCCTCTGTCCGTAGACGCGCAACGCCTCCAAAGGCACCACCCGGCCAGCCTGGAACGCCGGCACGAGGGAGGAGGCCAAAGTCACCCCCACGCCCACAGCCACGCTCTTGATCAGGCTAAAAGGCGAGAGGGCAAAGGTCTCCAACTCCGTGCCCAACAGGCCAGTCATGGTCTGAATGAGCCCACGGGCTAATCCCAAGCCACTTGCTACGCCCAGGAGCGAACCCACCAGAGCCAACACCAGGCTCTCGGCCAGAATAAGCCCCACGATTTGGCGGCGTGTGGCGCCGATGGAGCGCAACATCCCGATCTCACGGGTGCGCTCCAATACGGTCATGGAAAAAGTGTTGTAGATCAAGAAGCCGCCCACGAAGATGGCCACGGCCCCGAAGAAACTCAACCCAAGCTGGTACGTTCTGAGCATCTGGCTGATGAGCTTGCCACGGGCCGCCGGGTAACTCACGTTAACATCCCGGGGCAGGCGGGCGTCCATCTGAACTTTGAGGCGCTCCAGGCGCCCCGGGTCCTCAGCAATCTCCTGCGCCACCATCACGTCAATCTGGGTGAGTTGGCTGCGCATGAAGAAGAGATCTTGGGCGGTGCTCAGGGGGACAATGAGCACACGGCCGTCATTCGTGCGGCCGATGCCCTCCTTATCAATGATGCCCACAATCTCCAACGCAGCCGTGCCATCAGGAGTGATGATCTCCACCTCGTCGCCCACACCGCGTTCCAAGTCATCGGCCAAAGACGAGGTGAGCACCACGACGCGGCTGTCATCGGGGCGGAGCAGGCGCCCGTCGAGCAAGCGGTAAATGTGAACTTGGGGGTCTGTTGAGGGGTCCACGCCCACCACGCGCAGGGGCACGGAGATGTCCGTGTCAAAGGCATGCAAGGCATTTCTGGCGGAGCCCGAGGCCAAAGCAGCACGAACAGAGATCATGGGCGCAGCGGCCACAACGCCATCTAGCCGTCGCAAGGTCTCAACCACCCGTTCGTCAAACCCTTGGCTGCCGGTGGCAGCCGGCTCAACGAGCAAACTCGCCCTTCCCGACGTCTCGTCGAAAAGGTTGCGGATGGAGGCCAACGTGGTGGCATTGGTGACATCCACGGCCAGGATAACGGCCACGCCGATCACAATGCCCAAGGCCGTGAGAAGAGTGCGCACAAGGCGTATGCTCATGTTCCTCAGGGCCAAGTCGTAAAACGAGGTGAGGCCAAGGCGCCTTGGACTGGACACGTTGGCCGGCGCAGCCGTGGTCAATTCCCGTGTGTCAACCAAGGACATCGCCTTCCTCCAAAGCCGCGAAACGGCGCAGAATCAACCTCGTGTCCCCAGCAGCGTCACCGCGCAGCTCGTCCACAATGCGCCCGTCCTTGAGAAACACCACCCGGTCGGCGTAGCCGGCCGCCTTGGGATCGTGGGTCACCATGACAATGGTCTGGCCCAGTTCGTCGCACGAGCGGCGCATGAGTTCCAGGATGCCGGTGCCGGATTTGCTGTCCAAGTTGCCGGTGGGCTCGTCGGCCAGGAGAATGGCCGGCTCCATGACGAGGGCACGGGCAATGGAAACCCGTTGCTGTTGCCCGCCCGAGAGCTGATCGGGCTTGTGGTCTCGCCGGTCGGCCAGGCCCACCAGTTCCAACAGTGCTGTGACCCGGTCGACGTGACGGCGCACATCCTGGCCGTCGATGAGCAAGGGCAAGACCACGTTCTCCTCGGCCGTGAGAGTGGGCACCAAGTTGAAGAACTGAAAGATAAACCCCACCCGCCGCCGGCGCAACAACGTGATCTCATCATCGTCAAGGCGAGAAAGGGAGTGACCGTCGAGGACGATGTCACCGTCGGTGGGGCGATCGAGGCCACCCAAGAGGTAGAGCAGTGTGCTCTTCCCGGAGCCACTGGGCCCCATCACGGCCACGAACTCGCCCCGGCGCACGCGAAAATCCACGCGGTGCAGCGCGTGGGACGGTCACAACGCCCATCTGATAGACTTTGCTGACCTGGTGGGCGGCCAGCACCACGTTGTCGTCGTGTGTGTTCATGCTTCGGCCTCGGCCTGGCGGATCTCGTCGTCGGCGTTCACCGGAGGATGGTAGAGGTTGGGGATTTTGTTCTTGAGGTTGAAGATTTGGATCTTGACGTTGATGGCCTCCACCTGCTCGCGAAAGGTGCTCACGCTGGCGTACCAGCCATCCCACGCCTCACGGTGCAGGCGCGGGATCTCGTGGAGGGGTGCACGTCCCAGTTGTTCCAACAGACGCTGTCGGCGGCGCACGGCTGCCCGAATGAACGCACGGGTTTGGGCCAATTCGGACAGGATCTCCCGCCGCAAGAGCAGAAAATCGGGCGCGAGGCCAGCGTTGGCCAACAGGCGATATGCCAAATCGTGCTCGCCCGCGTAGTAATCGCCGTGATCGGGCGGCAGCGGGGCGGCCTGCTCCGGAGAGGTGGTCGAACTCACCGGCCTCGGCAGCTCGCCGGATGGCCTCCTCGACCTGCTCACTCCACTTTCCTGACATGTGGCTTCCCTCCGGCCAATGCCCAGCACCACTGTCCTCACCTGTCAGCGCAAGGAAGTATAGCGCAAAGACGCCCGACGTCCAACAGAACCGGCACTCGCTCCTCGCGAAGGGCGTTGCCCGGCTCTCGTCCCTGTGCTACAATGGGAACAGCACACGCGGAATGGCCCTCAAACACCGGGAGGGATTCGGCATGGCCCCCAGGAGAGATCCAAAACGCGCTCCTCACCCGTGGGAACTGTGGAGCACCGCGCGCTTGGCCTGGCGGCTGTTCCGGGACCGCCATGTGTCCCCCGTGCTCAAGCTCATTCCCATTGCTGCAGTGCTCTACACTTTTCTGCCCGTTGACATCGTGCCCGACTTGGTTCCCCTGGCGGGGCAGGCAGACGACTTGGCCATTCTCCTCTCCGCCCTCCAGCTCTTTCATTCGGCTCTGCCCTGCTGAGCTGGTGACTCGCCATCAGGGTGGACGTGCGCCGGCTTGGCCCCAAGGCCATCAGGGAGAGGTCATCGACGGGGAATGGCGCTACGTTGACGAGGAGTCAAAGCGCCCATGAAGCGCATTGGACAAGTCTCGGTGGAGCTGGACATCTCCCCTCAGACCATAAGGCAATGGACGGAGCGCTTTGCCCCGTTCTTGAGCCAAGCAGCCACGCAGGCCCACCGTTACAGTGACGAGGACGTGGCCATCCTGCGCCGGATTCGGGAACTCCACGCCAGGGGTGTGGAGGCGGAGGAGATTGAACGTCATCTGCAATGGCGGCACGACGAAGAGGTGGAGGAAGGATTTGTGCTTGCCCGCGCTGAGGACGACGAAACGGCTGTCTCCGATCCCAATGGCACCACGTCGGTAGCCATTGTCCACCTGCTCGAACACCTCGACGAGAACCAGCAGACTCTCCTCAGCACCCAATTGGCCATGCGGGACCTTCTCGGCCTGATCGTGCAGGACAACATCGCCTTAAAAGAGGAGAACGCCCGCCTGCGCAAACGTCTCCGCGTGCTGGAGCGGGAAGTTGCCCGCTTGAAAGAGGAAGACTGGAACCAGCGGCTGAGCTTGAAGGAGCAGTTGAACGCCCTCCGGCGGGAGTTGGAACGACACAAGCCGTGGTGGAAGCGGTTGTTTGGGTAAATCTTCCCCTCGCGCTACTTGGCCTTCGTGCTTGGCCCGCGCCGCTGGCCGTTGGGCTTAGGCGGTGTCGATTGGGTCAAGCCCATCCGCAACAGAGCCGCCCGCCCGGTGGCCTCGTGCCCCAAGTTCATGGGCAGGCGCACGGTGAAGGTCGTGCCGTGTTCTCCGCTTTCCACCAGGATCTCGCCGCCGTGCGCTTGGACGATCTCACGGGTAATGGCCAAGCCGAGCCCAACGCTCCCCGAGGGATGGGAAATATCGCCCCGGTAGAAGCGATCGAAGATGTGGGGCAAATCCTCGGCGCTGATGCCCGGGCCGTTGTCCTTCACGATCACCTCGATCCACCATCGCCCCAACTCGCCACCGCCTTGGGCTGAGCCCACACCGCGCACCCCGCCCAATTTGCCGATAAGCTGGACTTTGGGCTGGCCAGAGTTGCCCATGCGCGCGTAGTGGAAGGCGTTATCGAGCAAGTTGGTCAGGACTTGTTCCAGCCGGGCGGCGTCCCCAATCATGGGGAGAGATTTTCTCGGCCGGCGCACCACGAAATTTACGCCTTGGGCTTCGGCCAAGGCCGTGTACCGCTCTTGGACCTGAGCAAGCATAGCGTTCAGGTCCACCTCCTCATGGGCCATGGCGAACCGGCCGGACTCGATGCGAGCTAGGTCGAGCAAATGTTGTACCAAGCGCGCCAGCCGGCTGGCCTCGTCGTGAATAATTTGAGCAACCCGCTGGCGCTGTTCCGCCGTGCGCACAGTGCCGTCAATCAGCGCTTGGGAGAAGCCCTGAATGCTCGTCAGGGGGGTGCGCAGATCATGGCTCACACTGGCCAGAAAGTTGCGCTGGGTGTGGCGGGCAACCTTCGTTTCCTCGGCCATGGTATTGAAGGCCTCACACAAATCGGCCAGCTCATCGCCGTCCTCCACAGTCACGCGGATGTCGTAGTCCCCCTTGGCCATGCGGCGTGCGGCCTCAGTCATCTCCACCAACGGCCGGCTGATACGCCGTGCCATATACCAGGCCACACCAGCCGCCACGCCCAAGGCGAGCAGGGCTACCACGACCAATGGCGGGAGGAGCTGAACCCACGTACTCAACAACGACGCGGTCGGCACGGCCAGCAGGATGAGCGCCAGCTCACCGCTCACTTGGGGACGCAGGCCGGGGGGCACGGGCAAGGGTGCCACGAGAAGGTCTTCTCCTCCCACCTGCAGGCGTACTGTGCGAAATTGGCCTTGGCCGTCCCGCCCCTGTGGCCGGCCGAGCAGACGTTCCACATCCGGGATCCGCTCACCGACCAAGCGGTCCTCGCTGTCATGCAGGATGGAGCCTTGGGGGCCGACAACGAGGAACCGGATCCCTTCTTGGGCGGCAAACCGGCGCAGGAGTTGATTGGGGTTCTCGCCCTCCCGCACGACCAGCCGGTACCGGGCTGCCACATTCTGGGCTAAGAGGGCAAGGGAACGTTCGGCCGCGCGGACCTGTTGGTTGCGGAGGAGGACAGCCGCAGCCGTGCTGGCCAAGAGCAAGGCCACCAAGGCCACGACCATCGAGGTCAGCATCAGTTTGACGTGCAATCCAGACTTCTTCATGAGGGTTCAGACTCCACAAGTTTGTACCCGTATCCCCACACCGTCTCGATCTGAACGCTGCTCCCCCTCAACTTCTCACGCAAGCCGGCCACGTGGACATCCACAGTGCGGGTGTCACCCACGTAGCTGTAGCCCCAAACGCGGTCCAGCAATTGCTCACGGCTCCAAGCACGGCCGGGGTACTCCAGGAAGGCCAAGAGCAAGTCGAACTCCTTGGGGCGCACGCTGATCCGCTCGGCGCCCACCCAAACCTCACGGCGTTCCACGTCAAGGCAGACGTTGCCAACGCGGTAGACCCGTTGGGCTGATGCTTGGGCCGCTGCTGCACGGCGTAACACGGCCTTGACCCTGGCCACCAACTCCCTCGGGTTGAAGGGCTTCGTCATGTAATCGTCAGCGCCCAGCTCGAGCCCCAGGATCTTGTCCACATCCTCGTCCTTGGCCGTCAACATGATGATGGGCACCTGGTTGCCGGCCTGGCGGACTTCCTTGCACACGCTCCACCCGTCCCGGCCGGGCAACATAATATCCAGGATGACCAAGTCAGGATGATCGTGGCGGATGTGGCGGAGGGCCTGCTCCCCATCAGGAGCGTAGGTAACGGTGAAGCCTTCCTGTTCCAAGTACAGGCGAGCGAGCTCGAAGATATTGCGCTCGTCATCCACGAAGAGCACACGGGTCATGCCGATTGGCTCTCCAGTTCCCGGAGCACCGAGAGAGGTGCCCTCCGCCCCCGAGGGGCCGAGAGAAGGCGTTGAATGTCCTCCACGTAGCGCTGGGCAGCCTTGTAGCCGCGTTGGACAAACACCTCCCACCGGTCATATTCCATGCCGCCCAGATCGGCCACGTCGGGTTGGATGAGCACGTCGACGTGGCCCATGCGGCTCTCCACAATGCCGGCTTCCATGATCTCTTGGGCGCCCAGCACAATGCCCAAGATGCTCGGCAAGCGGCCACTCTTCATAAGGGCCTTGCGATGCGCTCGGTCGGCCAAACTCACAATCACGCTGGAGGCCACGACAATGTTGGCCTTGCCGCTCACCACGCTGACGGGCACAGGGTTCACCGTGCCGCCGTCGATCAAGTAGCGGCCGTTCACGTGCGCCGGTTGGAAAACCCCCATGATGCTGATGCTGGCCCGCACGGCGTCGGCAATGGGGCCACTCTCGAAGACCACCTCCTCGCCGGTGACCACGTCAGCCGCCACGACGTAGAGGGGGGTGTCCAAGTCCTCAAACGCCTTGTGGGCAAACCACCGTTCGGCCAGGTAGCGACGGGCCTTCTCCCCCTTGATAATGCCGCTGCGCGGCGGAACCTGGAGGTCCCACAGGCCGCTGAAGAAGCTGGTCAGCTTGGGGAGTTGGGAGGCGAACTCCTCCAAGGTCTTGATGGAGTGCCCCACGGCGTAGAGGCTGCCGATCAGCGCGCCCATGCTGGTGCCGGCGATCACGTCGACCGGCACATTGGCCTCTTCCAGTACCCGCAGGACGCCAATGTGAGCCAAGCCACGGGCGTTGCCCGCGCTCAAGGCCAGGCCGACGAGCTTGCGAGCAATGCGGCGAGCAACTCGATCCACGCGCCGCCAATCACCGGGTGTAAACCAGTAGTTCTCGCGGCCGAAGCGCTTGAGCCAAGGTGTGCTGCGCTTCCCGATTTCCACAACCACCTCGGCCAGCTCAGCGGCCTTGCGGGTCAGAGGAGTCTCATGGGGAGTGATCACCATGACAATACGGCCGTACTCGTTGACGTGATCGCCCAGATATTCGGCCAGATCCTCAGGAGTGCCCTCCGCCAATTCCACGACCACATCAACCCCTTCGGGGAGATCAGGGTGCTCTGGCCGGAGGCCGCCCAAATCCACCACCAGCAGGCGATCTCCAGTGGCTGCCTTGAGGCGCTCGATGAAGAGGGGGACCTGTTCGCCCACGACGGCAATGAGGTTGATCTCATCCACTTCTGTCAGCTGATGGATGGTGCGGCTCAACCGGCGGCTCAGCTCTCGGCTGATGGTGAGGGCAATGTGCGGGTGTTCCCGCAGGAGTTCGTCCAAGTCGTTTTTGTGAAGCTCCCACAACTCGGCGTCGATGACCACACGTACGGTGGCCGAGCGCCGGTCACCTGTGAGCAAGGCCATCTCGCCGAAGAAGAAGCCGGGCCCCAAGTGGGCCAGAACGGTTCCCGGCTGGTCCCCTTTCCCTTCGGCCACAATTTGAACCTGGCCCGATTCAATGATGTACATTGAATCCGCGGGAGCGCCCTCGACAAAGACCACATCTCCCTTCTTGTAGCGGCGCAGCTTCATGCGGGATTGAATGGCCTGCAACACGTCGTCGGAAAGGCCCTGGAAAAACGGGATGCGTCGGAGGTTTTGGTGCATTGGTCCTTCTGTTCGCTCCCCCACTGTTTGTTCCCCCAATAGATCTTGAACGACTGGCCTTCTCGCACGACGGCTCCCATCACGTCCACATGAGACCGACAGTTGGGCAATCCGGCTGGAACGTTCACCGCATCTTTCCCTCCATCGCCCACGTGTGCCACATTATAACACCGGTCTGCCTCCCCCTGCAAGTCTCCCGGACGTGTCAGGACGTATTTTCAAGTTCCGCCAAGTCATCTCCCGCGTGTGAGACCTATTTGTTATCTTCCCCTCCCTGCGCGTCCACGGACAATGGGCATTTTGCCCTCTTCGGTTTCAACAAATTCATATGCTATTTTCTGGCGGAGAAGTTGACCAAGCGGGGCATCTCCGCTAAGATGAAAGGCAACGCCTGCCCGATGCGCGTCGCGATGAGGGCCAGCCGGGCTGAGGCCGAAGTGAAGGAGGATATGGAATGGACACGGTGCGTCTCACCCAGATGGTGGCATGCGCCGGTTGAGCCAGCAAAGTCAGCTTGGCTGACTTGGTGCAGGTGCTGCACCGGCTTCCTTCAACAGAAGACCCTAACGTGATTATCGGCACGCAGGTGCCTGCCGATGCCGGGGTGTACCGTCTCCGCGACGATCTGGCCTTGGTCCAGAGCGTGGATGTCTTCACGCCCGTCGTGGACGATCCTTACGATTACGGGCGCATCGCGGCTGCCAACAGCCTCAGCGACATTTACGCGATGGGGGCCACACCCTGTACAGCGCTCAACGTGGTGAGCGTGCCCAAATCGCTTTCGCTAGATGTAGTGGTAGCGATCCTGCAGGGTGGCGCCGAGGTGGCAGCTCAAGCTGGGGTGGCCATTGTCGGAGGCCACACTGTGCAGGGTCCCGAACCCCTGTACGGGTTGGCCGTCACCGGCGTAGTCCACCCACGCCGGCTGGTGGACAATCGGGGGGGGCGGCCAGGTGATGTGCTCGTGCTCACGAAGCCCTTGGGGACAGGCATCATCACCACAGCACACAAGCGTGACGTGGCCTCCGAAGAGGCTGTGCACCGGGCTGTGGAGGTCATGGCGTGCTTGAACCGAGCAGCCTCCGAGGCCATGCTGGCCGCCGGAGCCCACGCGGCCACGGACATCACCGGATATGGCCTGCTGGGCCACCTGCACGAGATGCTCTTGGCAAGCGGCACGGCAGCCGAAATCGTCTTTGAGGCAGTCCCGGTGCTGCCCGACGCTTGGACCTACGCGGCCGACGAGATTGTGCCAGGCGGGAGCATCAACAACCACGCCTATCTCACCAACACACGAGAGGCCATTACGTGGGATGACACCCTCACATGGCCCCAACAAATAGTGCTCTGCGACGCTCAAACGTCGGGTGGTCTCCTCATCGCCGTGCCCGAACAGCGGCTCCCCCGGCTGTTGGATGAGCTCGCCCACAGAGAGGTCTCCACACGGGCCGTGATCGGCCGCATTGTGAGGGGACCAGCCGGACACATCGTGGTGCGACGCCGATAGGCAGCCTCTATCCAAGACCCAAGAGCAGGGCTAACCTTGGCGTCCGGCCAAGAAGTCGGTTCACCGTGCCCGAATGCCCCGCACTTTCGATGTGAGCACCGCGTTAACCAGGTAAGGAAGAACGGAACAGTGGGACGTGAACCTTTTGGGCTATTGGCAGAACAAAGCACTCAGAGTATAATGGAAAAAGATGTGTCCTCGCATCAGTTGCGCAGAACATTACAACACACGTGTAAGCACACATGGCTGTTGTCGAAGCTGTAGGACTGACCAAACGGTTCGGCACCATCACCGCTGTGGAGAACGTCTCCTTCCACGTGCGCGAGGGGGAAGTACTGGCCCTCTTGGGACCTAACGGGGCTGGCAAGACCACCACAGTGCGCTGCTTGGCAGCCATCCTGCGGCCAACGTCGGGCTACGCGCTCGTGGCCGGCCACGATACGCGCACGGCGCCACGCCGCGTCCGCCACCTCGTGGGCCTGCTCACCGAATTCCCGGGCCTCTACGGCCGCATGAAGCCCTTAGAATACTTGGACTTTTTCGGCGCCATGCAGGGGTTGGATGCCCACACCCGTCGCGCCCGGGCTGAGACGCTGCTCAAACAGTTCAACCTGTGGCACGCCCGCCGCCAACGGCTGGGACAGTTCAGCAAGGGCATGCGCCAGAAGATGGCCCTCGTGCGCGCGCTCCTGCACGCCCCCAAGGTGCTCTTCCTCGATGAGCCTACGGCCGCATTGGACCCCGAAGGGGCATATCAAGTGCGCCAGGCCATTGCGGACCTGCGCCGACGGGGGCATACTATTCTGCTCTGCACGCACAATCTTGTCGAAGCCGAGACCTTGGCCGATCGCTTGCTCATCATCCATCGGGGCCGCATCCTGGCACGGGGTACCATCGAAGAGCTCAAAGCTCACGTGTTGGGCGATCCGGTCTTCCGCGTGCAGCTCGCTCAGCCTCTTGAGGGGCTACCCGACCTGCTCGGGGACGTAGTATCGCCCTTGGAGTGGGGTCCAGACTGGATATCGTACCGCACGCGCACGCCAACCCAGACCAATCCGGCCGTCATCAGCCGCCTCCAGGCGGCTGGCGGCCACATTGTCACCCTTGTGGAGGAACCTCGCCGGCTGGAGGACGTCTACTTGCGCCTGATGGGAGCTGTACCATGAACACCGGTCGTTCCTTGCGCTCGCTGGTTGCCCAAGGTGTTGGCAGTGCGGGGGCCATTGTGGCCCTGACCTGGCCTCTGCCGTACAGTGTGCTACGTTGGCACCTAGTGCCCGTGGACGAACCCACTGTTGTCGTGATGCGCTTTGTGCTGACGCGGTGGGTGTTTCCCTCAGCCCTTTGTCTCTTGGTGGCCGGTTACTTGCTCCAACCCCGCCGACGCCCGTACCTGCGTACCCGCCTCTACCCCGTCGTGCGGGTGGGCGTTACCTTCGTGCTCTGGACAGTGGGCCTTTTCTTCCTGCTTACCCCCGTGGGGCTGGCCATCTGGGAGGGTGTCCGACTGGTGGCCTCGGCCACCTCGACAATGGTCCCGTGGCGCCCTGCCGTCCTGGCCACCTACGCGGTGAACTTGCCCTTCTTCCCCACGGGCGTCCTCTTCTTGTTGGCCGCCCGCAAGTGGGTAGTGGAAACCGGAGTGGTAGTATGAGCGAACGCACGCTGGAACTCCCTGCCCTGACCGATGTGACCCCGGTACAGCCGGGTATCAACTGGAATATTCTGTGGACGCTGGTGCGCCGAGAGGTCCGGGACAGCCTGCGGGACTGGCGCATCGTTATTCCCATCGGCCTGCTCACCCTGCTCTTTCCCCTGGTGATGAACGTGATGGCCGATGTGGTGTTCGACTTTCTGGAGCGGTATGACGCCACCATCATTGGCGAGCGCTTCATTCCCTTCGGCCTCCTAGCCGTCGGCTTCTTCCCCATGAGTTTTTCCTTGGTTATTGCCCTGGAGAGCTTCGTGGGCGAACGGGAGCGCAACAGCCTAGAAGCCCTGCTGGCCACCCCGGCCGGAGATGTGGAGCTCTACTTGGGAAAGCTATTGGCCTCGCTGTTGCTTCCCCTGGTGGCCAGCTACGTGGGCATCGCCATCTACGGAATCAGTGTGGTGTGGGGCCGGCTCTGGAACCTGCCTGCCACGCTTTTCCTGCAAATTCTCGCCCTGACCACGGTCGAAGGCTTGGTCATGGTCACAGCCGCCGTCATTGTGAGCAGCCACACCACCAGCGTGCGTGCCGCCAACCTGTTGGCCAGTTTTATCATCGTGCCCATGGCGTTCCTCGTTCAGATCGAGAGCTTGATCATCTTCTGGGGACGGGAAGAAGCGCTCTGGTGGATCATGGCCGGCCTGTTGGTGTTGGACGTGGCCCTGGTGCGAGCAGGCATTCGCACCTTTAACCGCGAGGCCATTCTCGCACGCGAAATCGACTTCTTGAACATCGAACGGGCAGTGCGCCTCTTCTGGTACTTCCTGAAGGCCCCGCCCGAGGCCGCTCCTCGTGTCCGCCAGCAGTCGGGCGAAGCAGTTCCCCGCTTTCAACTGGCGCGTGTTTACAGGCACGATGTGCCCCGCCTGCTGGCCGCCAACCGGTGGGGCGTGGCAACAGCGTGTGTCACGACAGCAATGGGGTTCCTCCTGGGATGGGGACTCATTAGGTGGTGGAATCTCCCCATTGACTTCTTCAACTTGAACACGTTCGACGCCCGTGCCTTTCGAGCAACGCTGATGCAAGGCATACCAGGATCAGCAACCACCCTGCTGCCCCCATTCGCCATCGGCGCCATCTTCGTGCACAACTTGCGCGTACTCGTGGGCGGCGCCTTCCTGAGCCTCTTCTCCTTCGGGGTCGTGGCCCTGCTCCTGCTGTTGGCTCCCATGACCATTGTGGGCTTCCTGGCCGGGGCCTTAGCCGCTCAAGGACAAAACTGGCTCCAATTTCTGGCCGCCTTCATTCTCCCCCACGGCTCCCTAGAGATCCCGGCAGTCCTTCTCAGCACCGCCTTTGCCGTGCGCCTCGGTGCGATCATGCTGGCCCCTCCCCAGGATTTCTCGGCCGGGGAAGCCCTCCTGTTGGCCACGGCTGATTATGTCAAGGTGCTGCTCTTCGTCGTGATCCCCTTGCTCCTCATCGCTGCTCTGGTGGAGGTGTACGTGACTCCTCTCGTAGTGGTGTGGCTCTACACATGATGCACGTCTACCTGCTCGGCACCGGTGCCTCGTTGAACCTGACCGGCCGGCTGACCACGGCCTTGGCCGTCCTTGTCGACAACGACCTGACCTTGGTGGACTGTGGCAGCAACGTGGTCGCGGCCTTGATCAGGGCTCGTCTTGACCCCACAGGGGTGAGCCGCCTCATTCTCACCCACGAGCACCCTGATCACACGGCCGGCTTTCCCCTGTTGGCACAGCAGCTTTGGTTGGCCGGCCGACAGGCTCCGCTGCCGGTGTACGGTCCTCCTCCGGCTATTGACGTGGGAGCCCGCCTACTGGCCCAGTACACGACCTCGAGCTGGCAGGGTCTGTTCGAGATACGCTATCACGCCGTGCACCCGCGTGGCCCGGCCGAATTGGCGCAGACCACGTGGGGGCGCATCCTCACGGCGCCAGCGCGCCACAGCGTGCCCACCCTCGCCCTTCGCTTTGAGGCCAACGGGGGGCCGTCAGTCGTCTACAGCGCCGACACAGCCCCTTCCGACGAGCTCGTCCACCTCGCAGGGGGCGCTGACCTGTTGATCCACGAGGCCACCGGGCCATATCCGGGCGTCCACACCGACGGAGGAGAGGCCGGTCGCATCGCCCGCGACGCTGGCGTGCGTCACTTGGTGCTGGTTCACCTACCAGGCGACGAGGCAACCGTCCGCCGCCTCGTGGCCGACGCCCAAGCTGCCTTCGGCCCCAATGTGGTGGCAGGTCAGGACGGCATGATACTCCGACCAGACGTGGGACAGGTGATGGGCTGATGCAAGGACTCGAGCAACGGGCGTCCGGCCTCCTGCTGCACCCCACCTCGCTGCCCGGAACACACGGCATCGGCGACTTAGGTCCTGCCGCCTATCGCTGGGTGGAGATGCTCGTTGAGGCCCGCCAGCGCGTCTGGCAAGTGCTCCCCTTGGGCCCTACCGGCTACGGGGATTCGCCCTATCAAACCCACTCGGCTTTCGGGGGCAATCCGCTGCTCCTCGACATGGAACACTTGGCCCGGCAGGGCTACATTCCCTGTGATGCCCTGAAAGATGCCCCTGCCTTCCCCGCCGACCGAGTGGACTACGGCCAAGTGATCCGCTGGAAGCTGCCTCTCCTCTTGAACGCCCACGAGCGCTTTGAACGCTTAGCCCCCCCTGAGGAGCAGAAGGCGTTTGAGGCGTTCTGCACTGCCCATGACGCCACGTGGCTCCACGACTACGCCCTCTTCATGGCGCTCAAGGAACACTTCGGAGGGGCACCGTGGGACCAGTGGCCAGCGCAGATCCGCCAGCGTGAATTCGCCGCCTTGGCCCACTGGAGTGTGCGGCTGGCTCCCCGCATCATGGCCTACAAGTTCGTCCAATTCCTCTTCTTCCAACAATGGGAGGCGTTGAAAGCATACGCCAACGGACGCGGCATCTTGATCCTTGGCGACGTGCCCATCTA
This sequence comes from Ardenticatenia bacterium, assembly GCA_030949995.1. Classification (GTDB taxonomy): domain Bacteria; phylum Chloroflexota; class Anaerolineae; order Ardenticatenales; family Ardenticatenaceae; genus WFWG01. The sequence continues at coordinate 30,193 of JAUZRY010000104.1, read as the reverse complement.
CGTGGCCTACGACAGCGCCGATGTGTGGGCGCACCAACACCTTTTCCACTTGGACGGGGAGGGACGCCCCACAGTAGTGGCCGGCGTGCCCCCCGATTACTTCAGCGCCACAGGCCAGCTGTGGGGCAATCCCATCTACCGGTGGGACCGCATGGCAGATGAGGACTACCGCTGGTGGGTAGAACGCTTTCGTGCCGTTCGACACCTGGTGGATATTGTGCGCTTAGACCACTTCCGTGCCTTTCAGGCCTACTATGAAATTCCAGCAGGCGCTCAGACCGCCACCCAAGGGCGCTGGGTACAAGGCCCCGGGGAAGCCTTTTTCCAGGTCATCTTCCAGGAATTGGGCACGTTTCCCATCGTGGCCGAAGACTTGGGCATGATCACCCAGGAGGTCGAACACCTACGCCGCCGCTTGGGGTTTCCTGGCATGAAAGTGCTGCAGTTCGCCTTCGGAGGGGATACCACAAACCCCTACTTGCCCCACAACTACGACGCCGATTGCGTGGTCTACACGGGCACCCACGATAACGACACCACTGTGGGCTGGTTCCAAAGCGCCTCCCAAGCCGAGCGCGATTTCTGCTTGCGCTACCTGGGCTACAGGCCAGAACACATCTCCTGGGCTCTCATCCGTCTGGCGGCCTCCTCAGTGGCCCGGCTCACAATCTTCCCCGTTCAGGACGTTCTCGGGCTGGGATCCGAGGCGCGCATGAACGTGCCAGGCCGCGTCGAGGGGAACTGGCAGTGGCGCCTTCCCCCCGACATGATCGGCCAGCCGGCACTCGAGGAGCTGGCCATGATCACGGAAACGTATGGGCGGGTGCCCCGGTGAACCGCGTCCTCACCCCCTGGTTCGTCCACGGACGTACACTTTGACAGGAAAAATCAAGTCATGATACACTGACTGTATCAGTATATCACCCATATATTTGAGCGCACACGCCAACTTATCGCTTGCTCCTGGCCTCTCTTAGAGGCAGATATCCCCGTGGCAGCTTACAGCGGTGCTCTTTGCACGCCCAAGGAAAAGACATCCATGGCCCGAAAGCCGTACACGCCGCTCAGCGAGCAGGCGTACTGGAAAATCCGCCACAAGATCATCACCTTAGAGCTCCCGCCCGGCGCTGTCGTGCGAGAAGGTGATCTGATGGAGGAGCTGAGCATGGGGCGCACGCCCATCCGAGAGGCGCTCCACAGGCTGGCCCGGGACCGACTCATCGAGATCGTGCCCCGCAGGGGCATTTTCGTCAGCCAGACCAGCATCACCGACTTACAGCGCCTCTTCGAGTTGCGTGTCGTGCTCGAGGGCTTCGCTGCCCGCTTGGCCGCCGAACGGGCCACTGATGACCACCTGCACCGCATGGAGACCACCTTGGCCGAGTTGCCTCACGAGGCCAAGCCGCCTTATGATTACGAGCAACTCGTGCGGCTCGACCGTGCCTTTCACAATCTCATCTACGAGGCCAGCGACAACAGCTTTCTCCAGGATACCCTGACCACTTTGTACGCCCTGAGCCAGCGCATCTGGTACCAATTTCTTAACCACATGGGAGATGTGGTGCCGGCGCTGGGAAAACACCGAGCCATCTGCCGGGCCATCAAAGAGAGGAACGGCGAGCTGGCCGAGCAGCTCCTCCAAGAACATATTCGCGAATTTCACGAGATGATCAAAGCGGCCATGTAACTTCCCTACTAGGCCGGATCAGGACGAGACGGACCACACACATTCGATACGCATAAACGCGCCGCCCTCTGCGAGGGTCGGCGCTCGTTCGTTGAGCCGAGGTCCTGCTCACTCACCGGCGGGACTTGCGCATCTGGTATTCAATGTACCGTCCACGCTGGCCCGCCCCCCGCCCGAAGTAGTGCCACTTGGGAAAATTGAAGTCCGTGGTGATGGAGCGGGGCATCAGCAACACGGCCTGCAGGAAGCCCTCCAGGTCGGGCACATTGTAGATGTTCACCTCAAATCCCCAGGCATCCATCTGGTTGAAAAACTCGCGTGCCTTGGGCACCAGCCAGTTAATCGAGAACCGGTTGATGCCCCATTCCCGAAACATGTCCAACACTTCCTTGGCCTTCTCAGGGGCGCTCACCACGAGGGGGGCCAGGAAATCGATCGAGCATTGGATAATGGCACCGGGGTAAACCTCGGCCAGCCGGCGAAAATCCTGCTCCTGGAAGACATGCACCTCGCCGTTGAACCAGAGTTCCTCATCCGCGAAGCCGTGTTTGTTGACGAGAGCCAGCACGTGCTCGATCAGCCCGCTGTCCTCCTTGAGGTCAAGCTTGGCCGCTTTGCCCCACTGGCGGTAGGCGGCTAAAGCTTCGTCGAGGGTCAACCACTCCTCGTCCTCCCGGGGCGGAGTTTCCTCAAACGTGTCATGGCGCAGGATGAGTTCCCGACGGGTCGGATCGAAGATCACGTCGCATTCGCCCCACCGCACCCGGGATGTGGCCAGAAATTGGCGCAAGTTGGCCCGGTCATTGATGCCGTGCCAGACGAGTTGAATGTTCTGTGGCAGCGCCCGTTCGGGAATGAGCTCCGTGATGTCGTACTCGTGGCCGCGCACGACTTGGGATGGCAGGGTCACCCGTTTGGACTCAAAGATCGTGGCCGCGTGAAGCAGCAGGATCTCCTCATCAGGGTCAATGGCGGAAATAGCCTGGAGCACGGCCGGCTCATTGTCCACCACGGCGAACACCCGGAATCCCTTCGACTGAAAGTGGCGAATGCCGGCCACTTTTGATTCGATGACCTGTTCCTCCCAGTCGTTGGGGTTCATGTAGAGCAGCTCCTCGTCGAAGTGAACCCGGTAGGCTTTGCCCAGTTCGTTGAGGCAGTAGAGCGTGTCCTGGCGGACGTGTTCTGGGCGCCCGGTGTTCAGGCCCACAAAGGTGTGGGGTTGAATCTGGAACCAGCGGATCACCTCCATCACTCCCCGGAAGGGACGGTGGGCTTCCAGAATGGCCGCCGGCGTCCGACGGTGGGCATAGTACCATTTCAAGACGGCCGCTTGCTCCTGGGGGGGAATGAACAGGCGCCGGATGAGGGGGTCCACGTGGTTCTCGTGAACGTCGATGGCCTCGGCGTTGAGGTGTCTGAAGTAGTCCGTCTGGTGAACACGGTCGTACAGGTGGAGAACGTAGAGGACCATGTACCGCATGTCGAAAATGGTGCCGTCCAGGTCGAAGACGATCATCAGGTTGTCGTCGGGGTAGCGCGACCGAATCCGCTCATAGTGGTCGGCCAGCTCGGCCATCCAGTTCCTGCGACGTGTCCTGCGGGCGGGCATGAATGATCACCTCCTCAAAGTTGCGAGCATCTGTTTGTCTCTCCTTCCCGTATAACGTCTCAGGGAGGATACACCACTCCCGTTTACCGGCGAAAGGCACGGTGGTGCAAGGGGCAAGAAAAAAAGGCGCCTTCGGCGCCTCGGGTGCTCGTTAGCCCGTGGGCTTCAGTGCCAGAGCAGTGATCGTTCGGTGCGCGGGTCGAAGAACTGTACTTTTTCGGTGTTGAAGCACAACGCCACCGGCGTGCCCGGCTTCAACCTCAAGGCCGGATCGGCCAGGAAATGGATGAATGTATTCCCAGGAAGTTCCACGTTCACCAGGTCATCGCGCCCCAACGGCTCGACCACGTAGACCTCGCCGCGCATGCCGTCCTGCCCGTCGTCGGCCAAGGAGATGTCCTCCGGCCGGATGCCGAGAATGACTTCGCCTTTGGCCGCCACATGCTTCCCCCGTTCAGCCGGAACGCGCAGACAGAAGGCCTGGTGACGCGCCAAGTACTCCTCCCCATCACGCACGACCTCCACGCCGTTGATGAGGTTCATGGGCGGGTTGCCTATGAAGCCGGCAATGAAGAGTGTTCTTGGGCGCTCGTAGAGCTCATCTGGCGTGTCATACGCTTGGAGCTTGCCATCCTTGATGACGGCGATCCGGTCCGCCATGGTCATGGCTTCGACCTGATCGTGGGTGACGTAGATGGAAGTAATGCCTAGCTCCATCTGGCGCCGTTTGATCTCGCCGCGCATGGTGAGGCGGAGGCGGGCATCCAAGTTGCTCAGCGGCTCGTCGAAGAGCAACAGCTCAGGGTCCTTCACAAGGGCCCGCCCCAAGGCCACGCGCTGCTGTTGCCCACCGGAGAGCTGGCCCGGCTTGCGGTCCAACAGGTGGCCGATGCCCATCATGTCCGCCACATGTTGAACTCGACGGCGTTGTTCGTCCTTGGGGACTTTCTGGAGCTTCAGAGGATAGGCCATGTTCTCGAAGACGGTCATGTGGGGGTAGAGAGCATAGCTCTGGAAGACCATACCGATGTTGCGGTCCTTGGGAGGAATGTGGTTCACAATTCGGCCGTCGAAGAGAATCTCGCCCGACGTGGGCTTGTAGATGCCCGCAATCATTAGCAGCGTGGTGGTCTTGCCGCATCCGGAGGGGCCTAACAGCGCCACAAATTCACTGTCCTTGATCTCCAAGGAAATGTTGTCCACGCCCACCACGTTCCCCCAACGTTTGCACAGGTTTCGTAGCTCCACACGCATACCGGGTTCCCCCCCAGAGTGTTCAGACGCCCCCCTTCGTGCCACCGCTGTAGATGTTGAGGAGTTTCTCCTGGGTGAAGAAGAAGAAGACCAGAATGGGTATCATCTGGAAGAGGCCCACCGCAGCAATCTGGTTCCAGTTCGTGGGCGAGGTTTCGCTCATCAGGTAGTTGATGTAGACAGGCAAGTTGGAGACCTTGGTGCCGATGGTAAAGGTAGCCGGGATCAGGTACGCCGACCAGCCGGTGAGGAAGGTGAAGATGGCCAAGGCGGCCAAGCCAGGCCGAATTTGGGGCATAATAATCTCCCACCAGACCCGAAACCGGGAGGCTCCGTCAATCAGGGCAGCGCGCTCCATGTCCCATGAGATGTTGTCGAAAAAGCCCTTCATGAGCCAAATGCCCAAGGGCAAATCCAAGCTCACCATGACCAAGGCCACGCCACCAACGGTGTTGTACCCGAAGATATTGCCAAAGCCCGGAAGGGCCGAAATGGCTTGAAGGACAAAAAAGATGGAGATGAGCAGCGTGACGCTGGGAAAGGCGTGCAGGATGAGGGTCATGGAGAGAAAGCCGCGCCGGCCGACGAAGTTCATGCGCGAGAGGGCGTATCCGGCCAGCGAGGAGGCTAAGCCCACACCCACCACCATCGCGAGGGCAATGAGCAGCGAGTTCAGGGTCACGCGCCAAATGAGCGGGTCGGTGACGAATGCCCAGTTGGCCAATGTCCACCCGCCCACATGGCCTTCGGCATCCTTGGGCAACAGGCCCTCGGTGCGGTAGGAAAAGGTCGCGATTAGCAACCAGGCGTAACCGACCAGAATGGGAATAATGCTGACAATGAGCAGCACATAGGCCATGGAACTGCGCAATTGTCTGCTCAACCCACCCGTGCGTTCGGTTTCCACCCAGATGGCCATGCAAAATGCCTCCTGTGGTGCCTACAGGGCATCGATCTTCGGTTCCTGCACCAGCTCATTGAAGCGGAAAACCCGCAAGTAGATGATGGAGAAGATAATGCCGATCACCACCAGCACGAACCCCCACGCGGCACCGTAGCCCCACTGGTTGTTGCCAAAGTACGTCTGCAGAGCCCGGTGATAGGCAGTGAGCGACCACACCTCGGTACGGTAAAGGCCGGGCCCTCCGTTGGTGAGGAGCAGGATATACTCAAAGGAGGCCAACAGCGAGAGGGTTTGGTATGTGGTGACGAAGAGCAGTGGCCACTTGATGAGCGGGATGATGATAGTGCGAATAATTTGCAGCGTCGTGGCACCGTCCACTTTGGCTGCCATGATGTAGTCCCGCGGAATGGATTCGATAGCGGAGCTGAAGATCAACATGCCAAAGGAGGCGCCCACAAACCCGTTGGTCACGATGACGAAGAGCCAAGGGGCTTCCCGGAGCCAGAATCTCGGCTCGACGCCTACAGGTGTGAGGAATTGGTTGAGGATGCCAAAGGGTGCATCAGCGGCAATCCGCTTCCACATCATGATGTAGATGACGGACGGCGTAATGCGTGGCAGCAGCCAGATAGCCCTGAAGAGGAACCCCGCGCGTCGCTCAATGTGTGTGGTCAACAGCGCCAACACCAGGGCCAATCCCACATTGAAGAGCGTCAGCGTGCTGAAGACGTAAAAGAGGGTGTTGCGCAAAATTTTGGGGAAGAACCGGTCTGAGAAGAGACGCCTATAATTGCTGAGCCCTACGAACTCCACCCCGCCTGCGCGAATGCCGAGGGACTCACACACATCGCGCACACCGCCCACGCAGAGGGGATTGCCAAATGTGTTGCTTGACAGGTTGGTCAGGCTAATCCACAGGAGCAGGAGAACAGGCACGAAGAAGAACAGGGTGACCAAGAGCATGGTGGGTGACATGAACGTGAGGGCCTCTAAGGACACGCGCAGGGACCGTCGGCGGGCGACAACTTCGACCGGCTGTTCTCGCACCACAGCCTCCATAACGAGCCTCCTCACACACGTTCAGATATTGCGGGTGCCGTGGACATGTCTCGCCCACGGCACCCGCCCTTACCGCCACGCTTAGCGGATGATCACATTGTCCCCCAGCTCGTTTTGGACCTGGTCGATAACCACTTGGACGGCTTCTTCCGGTGTCAGGTCGCCCGATTCCACTGACTGGATGCCCAAGAAGTAGGCCTCAGACCACTGGCTCCAATAGGGGCTGTTGGGCAAGAAGGTGGTGTACTCCAGAAGTGGCAACACTTCTGAGAGGAACTCGGCAGCCTTGTAGGGCGGATAGTCAGCTTGGGACTTGAGAATGCCCAAGTGACCGCTCTCCACCGCGTATGTGGTGTTGAGTTCCTTGGTGGTGGCCTTGGCGATGAGCAACAGGGCCAAGTCGGGGTACTCGGACTGGGTGCTGATCATGTAGACCAACGGGTGTGTGAGCGTGATCGGCTTGCCCGTGCCGCTCTTCAAGCAGGGGATTGCCGAGAAGCCCACGTTCTCCCAGAGGTAGTCCTCGCCGCCCCGGTCGGCCACGTAGTTGACCGCCCACTCGGGCCAGTTCCACGAGCCTCCAAACCAGAAGAGCACATTTTCGGCCGAGGAGACCGCCGTATGCCAATCAGGCCACTCCGTGCCCAACAGGTTGGGCGAAAGGATCTTGCGCTCTTGGGAGGCGTCGTAGAGAAGCTGGTAGACCTTCAGGAGGGCATCCTTCTCCATGATGAGCTTGTCGCCCGACTGCTCATCTTGGATCACACCGCCTGCAGCATAGTAGTAGTAGAGGAAGTCAGGGCCGTTCTTGGGACGATGCCACCAGCCATTCCCCTCTTCAACGACACCCTGCTGAACGGCTTGGGTGGCCACTTCGATCATGTCCTCCCAGGAGAATTCACAGGCGAAGACTCGGTCACGAAGGGACTCGATCTCATCGTCCGACCAACCGAGCTCCCTCAAGAGGGGCTTGCTGAAGTACATGGGGCGTGCTTCAGCGTCTTGGGGGACTCCCCAAATGCGGCCGTTCCACGTGGTGGACTCCCAGAGGGAATCGATCACGTCCTCGAACTCGGGATGCTGCCCGATCATGTCGGTGATGTCTACGATCATCCCGGCCGGCGCCCAATCGCCAATGTGCTCGTGACCGGAAACGATAATGTCGGGGGCCTCACCGGCTTGGAAGGCCAGCTCGAATTCAGTCTTGTACTCGCCCCAATCCTTGTTGTCTTGGATCGTCTTCACTTGAATGCGCCGGTCGTCGCCTTGTTCCTCCAGCCAAGCGTTGGCTGCGCCGATGGCAGAGATCAGGTTGTTACAGCGGCCCTGTTCGACCGAGCCGGCCTTACAGCGCGCGACCAGCGTGATGAGCTCGCCTCCGGCGGGCACTTCGACCGTTCGTTCCACAACGACAGTCTGTTCGACGGGAACAGTCTCCCGGACCACCACAGTTCGCTCAACAACTTGGGGCTCTTGTTGCTGCTGGGCACAGGCGGAGACAAACCACAGGAGCGTCAGCAATCCAACAAACAGCCAGAGGGGTCGTGATCGCCACATACTTCCTCCTCCTTTGGGGCTTCATCATGACGGTTCGCTACTGAATGCCTCCACGGCCAGCGGGGGAACATCTCCCACCGGTCCGCTGTGGGCCTCTCTGCTAACGGGCGGGGCCATTGTTTGTACATCATACACACGTTTGCATTCCTTGTCAAGCCCCTAAACCGAGTTTGGATCAAAGTTGGGACACTTTTGGCGCAGGCGGCACCTTTTGCCAGGAGCCAGATCCTTGGTATTCGGGCAATGGTGAGTTGGTCTGCACGTCCGTCGCTCTTATAGGTCGCTCTCATAGAATTTGGACGGGCAGGCGCCTCGGCGCAACGGGATGACGAAATGGTTGCCGGCGACTACGAAGACGAGTACACCCAAACAACTGAGCTTTCAGTCCAACACCAAAGGCCGCTCTCACAATGGTCTAACCCAGCAATGAAAGCCCGTTGACACACCAGATGCCGGGGGGCATTTCCTTGGGCAATGGCACTTTATCGGACAACACATAAGAGCGAGAGGCCGTGCGCTGCAGGAAGCGTTGCAAGTGCTTGGAAGCCGCGTCCCAAGGAACCTCCTCGACCCGGCAACAGAGCCGCAATTTCGGTCAAACGGACGGAGCGGGCCCACCAGATGACAGCGAGGATTTCAGCCACCTGGCGGGCCTTCCACAGGTTATCGAACAAAATTGGGTGAACCGGAGCAGAGAAATTCCTTTCCACTTCTCCTTGAACATAAGGGCGTCTCTTGATTGTCGGGATGTGCTTCCCAATTTACTTTAACCAGGAGGTTCCTTTTTTGTCCTAACTCATGTCCAAACATCAGCTCATGTCCGAACATCAGGTTGACAGCATTTTCTCCTTTCCTGTATAATAGGCAGCACCGGTCCCACAAACCCACAAGTTCAAGGAGGAGGAAGGGATGAAGCGGCGCGATTTTCTCAGGTTGGCAGCTCAGGGAACGGCGGCAACAGTGGTGACGGTGGGGCTCGTTGGCTGTCGCCAGCAGGCAGCACCAACGGCTGAGACGGGTGCCCCGCAAACACCCGTGGAGGAGCGCGAGCAGGAATTGACCGAAGTCATCGCCCAGGATACAGGATTGCCCGAGGTCGAGTGGCAGATGGCCACGAGTTGGCCCTTGGGCTTGGACACCATTTTCGGTGGCGCTCAGGTCTTCGCCGAGCGGGTGGCGGCCATGACGGGCAACAAGTTCCGCATCTCACCACGTGCGGCCGGCGAGTTGGCTCCGGGGCTCCAGGTGCTCGATGTAGTGGCCCAAGGGGCCGTGCCAATTGGCCACACTGCTTCTTACTATTACATTGGTAAAAGTCCGGTGATGGCGTTTGGCACGGCGTTGCCCTTTGGCCTGACGGCCCAGCAACAGAACGCTTGGCTATATGAAGGGGGTGGCCTGGAGTGGCTCCAGAACTTCTACGCGGAACGCTTCAACGTGATCCAGTTCCCGGCCGGCAACACGGGCGTTCAGATGGGCGGCTGGTTCCGCAAGGAAATTGAGACGGCTAAGGACTTGCAGGGCTTGAAGATGCGCATTCCCGGCTTAGGTGGCCAGGTCATGAGCCGCTTAGGGGCTACAGTGCAAGTGTTGCCCGGCGGCGAAATTTTCCAGGCCCTTCAGACAGGGGCTATTGACGCGGCCGAGTGGGTGGGCCCCTACGATGACGAAAAATTAGGCCTCCACAAGGCAACCAAGTACTACTATTACCCCGGCTGGTGGGAGCCCGGTCCCTCTCTAGAAGTTCAGATTAACTTGGACGAGTGGAACAAGCTCCCAGAAGAGTACCAGGAGGTCATCCGCACGGCTGCCTATCAGGCTAATATGACTATGCTGGCCCGCTATGATGCCCGCAACGGTGAAGCTCTTCAGCGGTTGTTCGAGAGTGGCATCGAACTGCGCCCTTACAGCGATGAAATTCTCCAGGCCGCCGAGCAAGCTTCCTTCGACCTCTTTGAGGAAATGGCCGCGCAGGACGCGGATTTCCGTGAGATCTTCGACCAGTGGTTGGCCTTCCGTGACCGGGTGTACTCCTGGCATAGCCTGAATGAAGCCAGCTTTGCCCGCTACTATTCCCAATTGCGCGGCCAACAATAACCCCACTGCCTAATTTGGCCGGGTGTCCGCTTGGACATCCGGCCTTTCCCCACTCCACAGTTGATGGCAGCGTTGCGTCCTTGGACAAACCCCTTATGATCTCCCCGTGGATTTGGAGAACCCTTGCTCATGGGGTACAATCTTAAGCGTCAAGGGGGAAGCACATGGCCTTTACCGTTCATGATTTTCATGATCTGGTTCGCCTTCTGAAAGCGTATCCTGAGTGGCAGGCGGAACTGCGCCATCTCCTCTTAAGCGAAGAAATTCTCGCTTTGCCTGATTTAGCACGGGAGCTCCTACGTGCCCATGAACGGGCGGCAGAGCGATTGGACCGGCTGGAAGCCACCGTGGCCGAGCTAGTGGAAGCCCACCGGCGCGCTGAGGAGCGGCTGGACCGGCTGGAAGCCACCGTGGCCGAGCTGGCACGGAACCAGCAGGCACTGCTGGAAGCCCACCGGCGCGCTGAGGAGCGGCTGGACGGCTGGAAGCCACCGTGGCCGAGCTAGTGGAAGCCCACCGGTATTCGGAGAAGCGGCTAGCGCGAGCGGAAGCACGACTTGCACGCTTAGAGGAACAGATGGAGATGGTCATTGACCAGGTGGCTGTTCTTACCATAGCAGTAGGAGATATTCAGGGGACGCTTCTGGAGGAACAGTATCGGCGTAATGCATCAGCGTATTTCGGCCGGATCATTCGGAAAGTTCGAGTTCTTTCTTCACAGCAACTGGCCGACTTGTTGGATCAGGCCTATGATCGGGGCGAGATTGCTTGGAATGAGCGCGAAGAGGTGTTGCTGTGCGATGTGGTCATGCGCGGACGCAGCCGTGACGATAACACGCCGCTCTATGTAATGGCCGAGGTCTCTTTGGGTATTGGCCAGGAAGACGTAGACCGGGCGGTGAGACGTGCCCAGATATTACAGCGCGTTGTGGAGATACCTGTCATACCAGCTGTGGCCGGCCGACGCATTGATCCTCTCATTGATGAGTACGCCCGCGATAAGGGTGTTTGGCGTGTAGTGAACGGCCACGTGGTGCCACCCGATCAACCCACTGATCGCTCAACGTGACGGGCACAATGGCAACATGTTCAAGAGCGACTAGCTCTTTTCGTCGATGGTCTCATGCTTTTTCATCAGAGGAGCGCGGGCTAGTAGAGCCCGCGCTCGAACATGTTTGCTTTTGCAACAGACTGCCTGACTCGTGGACGCTTATCCGGCCGAGAGTTGCACCAGCCACTGCACAGTCTCGGGGAAGAGGATCACCGCAATGAGCGCTATCCCCTGTAACACCATGAAGGGAATAGCTCCCTTGTGAATGTCGATAGTTTCTACTTCTTCAGGTGCCACGCTCTGGAGATAGAAGAGGGAGAAGCCCACAGGAGGGGAAATGAAGGCCATGTTCAAGTTGATGGCCATCATCACGCCGAACCAGACCAGATCGATACCCAGAGCGCGAGCGGCCGGCACGAAGAGGGGCATCACGATAAAGCTGATCTCCAAGAACTCCAGGTTGATACCCAGCAGGAAAACCGCGATGTTGGCCACAATAATGAACCCCCAATATCCGCCGGGCAGATTGGTGAGCAATTCGGTCACATACCGCTGTCCTCCTAAGCCGTCGAAGACGAGGCCAAAGAAGGTGGAGCAGAAGAGAATCATGATCACCAGCGCAGTGATGTTGGCTGTTGACCGGGCAGCATCCTTGATCAGTTTCCAATTCAGGCGTCGGTTGGCTGCTGCCAACACACAAGCGCCGATGGAACCCACGGCACCAGCCTCAGTGGGAGTAGCAATGCCGAAAAAGATGCTGCCCAACACGGCGAAGATGAGCAGCACGGGCGGCACGAGGGCGACCATCACACGGCGCAGGAGGGCCATGCCTCGCAACGTGCGCGCCTCCGGAGGCAATGCTGGAGCGGCCTCAGGGTTGGTAATGGCCACGTAGACCACATAGAGCATATAGAGCCCTGAGAGGATGAGGCCTGGCACCAGCGCCCCCAAGAAGAGGTCGCCGACGGAAACGCCGATTTGATCTGCCAAGACGACCAACACGAGGCTCGGAGGCAGAAGCTGAGCCATGGTTCCCGAGGCCGCGATGACCCCTGTGGCGAGCTTGTGGTCGTACCCGTAGCGGATCATGATTGGCAGGGAGAGGAGGCCCATCACGATCACCGTGGCAGCCACAACTCCCGTGGCCGCGGCCAGCAGGGTGCCCACCACGATTACAGCCAAGGCCAAGCCACCCCGTATAGGACCGAGCAGGAGCCCAATGGTTTCCAATAACATTTCTGCAAGGCCTGATTTCTCGAAGATGGCCCCCATGAAGACGAAGTAGATGATGGCCAGAAGGGTAAAGTTGGACATGGTGCCAAACCAGCGATTGGGCAACAACCGCAATAGGTTCATGTCAAAGGTGCCCAGCAACAGCCCGATGATGACGAACATCGAGGCTGTGCCGGCGAAGCAGAAAGCCACCGGGTACCCGTAGACCAACAAGATGGTGAAAGGAATGAACATCACCAGCGCAAGCCATCCGTATTCCATAGCCTTAGCTCCTCATGTGGCAGGGATACATTGACTTCCTGGACAGCGGGACATAGCAGAATGTCATCCCCATCGATCTGGCACAGGTCCTACTCGATGCGCAGTGGCTCCTCGCGCTCAATCTCCTCTATGATGTACGGTCTAACTTGCTCCAGGATGTCCTCGCGGTCGGTGATCACGGCGTACATTTTAATGAGCTCGGCCACCGTCTGGAGCAGGAGCGTGAAGAAGGCCACCAGAATCATGCTTTTGATGGGCGCGCGAGGCAGGCCACTGGGGTCGGGGGACATTTCCCAAGGCCCCCATGTACCATTGGGCAGGCGTCCCCAAGAGCGCAATACGGGGTCAATCGTCACATAGAGGGCGAGGATGAGGAAGGGAGTCAGGAGGAGAAGGTGGCCCCAGAAGTCCAACATGGCCTTACGCTTGTTGCTCCACTGGCCGTAGAAGAAGTCCACGCGCACGTTAATGCCGTGCTTCATGATATAAGCAAAGCCGAAAAAGAAAACAAGGGTATACAGATACCACTGAAGCTCAATAAAGAAATTCGATGAAAGCTTTACCTCAATAAACCTACCAAGGTATCTGGCAACCACATTGTAGAAACCAACGATGATGGTCAAGATCGTGATGTACATAGCCAGTTGGCCCATTCGCTCGGAGATGGCATCAACAACGCGTGTAAACGCGATGAGATAGCGCATAACTGAAACCTCCGTTGGGTTTTCGATTGCGCCTTCACAGAACGAGATTAGGGACAGAACAGGGGGTGAATGGGCGACAACCAACGTAAAACACAAAACAACGGCCGGACACAATGCCTCCGGTGGAACACTTTTCCAATAATAACGGGTTTTATGTGCTTTGGCAAAATCACCCCTCCCGGCCAATTGTCCGAGGGGAGAATGGCGGACTATTTGCCCACCTGCTGGCTCCGTGTTACTATTTGCCCTCAGTGGAGGCCCGTGTGATGAGACCGCCGCACCTGGTCCCCGAAAAGATATGAGGATATGGAACGTAAACGAATCGCCGTGTGGACGATTACCCTGCTGACAGGGGCCTTGCTTTCCATCTTCCTCCCTCTTCCTTTGACCCTCCGATCGCTGGCTGTATTCGTGGTAACGGCTTATGTGCCCGGTTTTCTCCTCGTCGAATGGCTTGTTGGAGGCAATGCACACCGCCCCGAGCCGTTGGAGCATCTTCTGTACAGTATCTCTGCTGGGTATGGCGTGGCCGTTGTTGTCACTCTGATGCTGAGCTACCTGCCTGGCGGCTTAAGTGCCTTCCACATGGTGGTTGCGTATGGGCTCGTGGCAGGGGTGCTCCTTTGGCTCGTCTGGCGGCGCGAGGATGGGTTGGACATTCGGCGACATGGCTCCTCCCCGGAATGGCCTTCCCTCTGGCGGGAAGGCAAACGGCGTTGGGGACTTTTGGGGCTCGCTGTTCTCCTGCTGGTGGGCGCCTTCTTCCGGTTGCCCAACTTGGGCTACTCCGAGTTCCAAGGCGACGAAGCCCGTGCGGCCCTGCGGGCAGCAGGTGTGATCCAAGGGCGTGAAGAAGTCTTGCTCATTCACAAGAAAGGCCCTACTGAGATCCTGCTGCCCACGAATCTCTACGCTCTCACGGGCCGGCTCAACGAGACAGGTGCTCGGGTTCCTTTTGCCCTCGCGAACGTAGTGGGGCTCGTTGCCACCTTCGTGCTCGGGTGGCGCCTCTTCGGGCCCGTGGCCGGCTGGGCGGCGGCCATGCTGTTGGCCGTGGACGGATACCTTGTTGGCTTTTCCCGCATCGTTCAATACCAAAGTGTCGTCTTTCTCACCAATGTGGTGGTTGTACTGATCCTGTATCGTACCGCCCGGTGGCCAGCGGGTCGCAAGCGCTACTGGGTTCTGGCTGCTTTGGTGTTGACGGCCGGCCTGTTTGCCCACTACGAGGCCATTGTTGTGGCCTTGCCGGCGCTCCTCTTCATGGTGTGGGGAGCGTGGCGTCAGCGGGAGCCTTGGTCTCGCCTGATCTTGGACCTTGTGCCGGCTCTGTTGCTCGGAGGGGCGCTGTTGGCGCTCTTCTACGTGCCCTTCGTGCTCCACCCGAACTTTGCTGCCACCTACGCCTACCTCACACAACGTCGCATCGGAGGCCAGTTCCCCTACAACAACTTGACCGACTTCTTCCTGCGCACCACGGTGTACAGCTCCACGTATTACCTGGTGACCATGATAGGGCTTGCCACCATTGGGCTCATCCAAGCATGCCGTCGGGGAGGAGGTCGACTGGCATGGCCGCTTGCCGTAGCATCTGTAGCGGGATTGAGCATCACGGCGCTGAACCCCTCGTGGCTCACGGTGAGTGGCCGCGATTTCACAGTCCTCGTCTTCCTCGGGCTCTTTGCCCTGGCGTGGTTCGCGCCCCGCATGGCCCATGAGGAACGCACAATATGGGCTTGGTTCGGGAGCACAGCCTTGCTGGCCCTCTTTCTGACCGAGAAACCGCGCTCTCACGTCTACATCTTCTTCATGCCGTGGGCTCTGCTGAGCGGCCTAGTCATCGGGCGGGGCTTCGACGCGCTCCGCGGGCGTTTGGGCTTGGGGCGCGCCGTGGCTGTGAGCACGGTGGGCGCCCTGCTCGGACTCGTGCTCTTTGGCACCTACATCTACTTCTACTTTGTGTACAATCGAGTTGAAATCCTGCGCACGTGGCAGCAGAACCGCTTGCCCGGATACTGGGTCGTATACGATGAGCCCGAGGACAAGGCCATCTTCGGTTTTCCGCTGCGCAATGGCTGGAAGGTGGTGGGGGCGCTCTACGCCCAAGGCGTGTTGAGCGGTATTTACGAGACCAACGAGAAGGAGGCGTGGGTGCCTGACTGGTACACTCGTGGTCAAGAGCGTTGCCTCCGGGACCACACGCTCTTCTTCTTCATTGACAACTTGGAGCCGGAGGGAGAAGAGGAGCGTCGCTTGCTCCAGGAAAAGCTCCGGCGGGAATACCAGCTCTTCGGCAGTGATCATCAACGGCCAGCCACGCATGGAGATCTACCGCAAGGGGGATCACCCCCTCACGCCTCGCACCTTCTACGTGGAGGCGTATGAGCCGTGGTTCGACGAGATGCTCTCATCTCCTGATTTCCCGCTCGATTACCCGACCGTTCTGCCCACCATTCAACATCCCCTCAACGTGCGGCTTGGTGAGAGCATCTGGCTGAAGGGATACACGATCGACCGCACCACAGTAAAGCCTGGCGATACGATTCTGCTCACGCTCTACTGGACGACCACGGCCAACATCTTCGAGCGCTACAGCGTTTTCAACCAAATCCTGGAGCCGGGCGTGGCCATGTACGGCCAGCGTGACGGGGAGCCTGGCTGTGATCGCTTGCCCACCTCGAAGTGGAAGGTCAACGAGCTCGTGGTGGACCCGTATCGCATTCCTATCTTCCCTGACGCCAAGGCTGGCACATATCCCCTCATCACGGGCATGTACCAGCGCGAACAGGGCTACCGGTTGGAGATCTTCTCGGCCGACGGTCGTCCCTTGGGTAACCAACTCGAGCTGACCACAATCACCATTGAGCCTCCATGACCGCTGTGCGATTTCGCTCAACAGCCCTGATGCTCTTGCTCCTCGTGCTCATTCTGGCCCCGCGTTTGCCCAAGCTAGGCCAATTTGTCACCCCTGATGAGCGCAAGTGGCTGGCCCGTTCGGCCAACTTCGCCTATGCCCGCTTCCTCTGGCCCACGCCGACTTTGCTCGCACCTTTCAACGGGAGCACCCGGGCGTGACAGTCATGTGGGCCGGAGCTTTGGGGGTGTTGATCAAGTATCCAGCGTATGTCCGCGAAGCGCCCGGGTACTTTGGTTGGAAAGATGAGGAGATCGAGCCATTTCTGCGCCAGAAGGGGCTACCCCCCTCAGCGTGCTGGTGGCAGGTCGCCTGTTCATCGTGTTCTTTGTGGCGGGTGCGTTGCTGGTTGCCTTCGCCTTTGCACGACGGGTCCTCGGGGATGGGCCGGCTGCGCTTGGCGTGGCCCTCGTGGCTCTCTCCCCCTTTCACGTGGGCCTGTCCCGCTTGCTCCACTTGGATGCACTGCTCTCTGCCCTGGTGTTGGCCTCCCTCTCAGCATTGATGGCCTACATGTTCGACGGCCGCCGACAGCGCGATCTCATCATTTCAGGGGTGGCCGCCGGCCTGGCGTGGTTGACCAAGTCGCCGGGCCTCTTCTTGGTGCCACTGGTGGGGGCGATGTTGCTCTGGGATGCCCGGCGTCAAGGGGCATGGCCACAGGGGCTCCAGACAGGAGGGCTTTGGGGCCTGGTGGGGATGACGGCCTTCGTAGGAGCTTGGCCGGCCATGTGGGTGACGCCATGGCAGAGCGTCGCACAAGTGCTGGCCACCGCTACCACGTATGCCGAGGTGGGGCACTTGAATCCCACCTTCTTTATGGGACGAGTCTATGAGGCCGATCCTGGCTGGCTTTTCTACCCTGTGAACTATCTCTGGCGGGAGACCCCTGTAGTGTTGGCCGGTCTCATCCTCGCTGCTGTCGCTTGGAGCCGCCGGCACGGTCTGTTCGCCGATACGCGCGCGCGGGCTGTGGCGGGCTGGCTGGTAGCAGCTGCCCTGGCCTTTGGCCTCGTGATGAGCTTGGGGGCCAAGAAGTTCGATCGGTACCTGTTGCCCGCCTTTCCCCTCTTGGCCTTGGTGGCCGCGCAGGGGTGGTGGGCCCTTGTGGAACGTGCACGCCGGTGGCAGGTGGCCACAGCGTGGCTCCTCGTGGGCGTGGTGATGTGTGGCCAAGGAGTTGGCACGTTGACCACCTTTCCGTACTACCTCAGTTATTACAACCCGGTGCTGGGCGGTGCACGGCGGGCACCACGGGTCATGCTGATAGGGTGGGGAGAGGGATTGGACGTGGCAGCCAGATACCTCAACGCGAAGCCAGGTGCGGAACAACTCCGCGTGACCACTTGGTACATGGACGGACCGTTCTCCTATTACTTCACGGGCGAAGCCATGCCCATCCGCTTCAGGGCCACAATGACCAATGTCATCCAATGGTTGAGCACCGACTACGTCGTGACCTACGCCAACCAATGGCAACGCGGCCTTCCGACGCGGGAGCTGCTGGAGTACTTCGAGCAACAGGTACCCGAGAAGGTGATCACCATAAACGGGCTAGAGTATGCCCGCATCTACGATGTACGAGGCGTGCCCCCACCAGACTACTTGGCCGTAGGCCGCCCCCGCTTCACCGACTGGGGAGGACAAATTCGCCTAGTGGCCTACCGGCTGCCGGCCCGTGTGATGCCAGGCGAGACATTTGTGGCCACATTTTACCTCCAGAGCATTGCTCCCATCGAACGGAACTTGAACGTGCTGGTGCGCGTCGTTGGGCCGGGGGGGCGCGAGTTGCTACGCGACGAGGGGTGGCCGTGGGGCTCCCCCACGTCCACATGGCGCCTGCGCGATGTCTGGCCCGACGGCCACACGTTCACAGTGCCTGCGGAAGCCCCCCCAGGCATCTACAGGGTGGAGCTTACCTTCTACGATCCCCAGACCCTCGAACGCCTGCCGGCCGTGGATGTGAACACAGGGGCGCCCATCGGGGACACACTGGTGGTAGACCTCCTCCAAGTTGGCTCGTTGCCCGCGCCCCAACGGCCGCTCATGCCCAAGCCGCGCCTCGGAGAAGTTGCCGTACTGGTGGGCTGGGATCTCGTCTCAGACGATGGGGCCCCTGTAAGCTCGCTGCGCCCCGGGGAGAGCGTGCGCGTGCGGCTTCACTGGCAGGCCCTTCAGGAGAGCACAGTGCCTTACAAGGGATTTGTGCACCTGCTGGCCCCAGATGGCACGTTGGTGCCCAAGATGACCAGCAGCCCCAGGAAGGCTTCCTTCCCACGCCCCTCTGGCGGGAGGGGCTCACGGTGGTGGACGAGTACATCCTCACCGTGCCCGCGGAGACGGCACCCGGAACTTACACATTCTTGGCGGGCCTCTACGACGAACGCTCTCTCCAGCGACTTCCCGTCACCTTGGAAGGTGAGCTGGCCGGCGATACTGTGCGCTTGGGCGCTCTCCAGGTGGCCCCGTAAGGGGGAACGAAGGGGAATCACATCGGCTCGCCGAAGAAGAAACGACGGCTTTCGTACACGACCGGCGCACCGCGCACAAATGTAACCACCACTGTGAGCACTACTAAGCTCCCGAGCCCCAGGCGGAGTGGGGACAGCCACGCTGCTTCCGGCGTCCACGTCTCCAAGGCCATCAGCAATGCCAAAGCCGCGAAGACAAAGGCCTTCAACAGGCCGTAGAACGCCCGCATGGGCCGGCCGCTCACCAACCACCGGGCCCACGGCGTGCGCATCATGGCGAAGGCCGTTTCCCCCTTGGCCAGCGCGTAAGCTCGGATCGCATCGGTCACGATGCCACGGCTGATGACAAGCAGGGGAACGGCTACGGGAACCAGGTTGAGATCGGCGTACACGATCCAGAAGACGTTCTCGACGACACGGTCAATGGCGATGTCCATGACGGCCCCAAGGTCGCTCACTTCGCCCCGCCGACGGGCTACCCACCCGTCCACGCCGTCAAGCCCGATGAGCAAGAGGATCAACGCGAACGCTGCCACTTTGGGAAACACACCTGGTGTGTAGAGCAGCAGCACACAGCCCCCCAACACGCCTAGACGGCTCAACGTAATCGCGTTAGCCCACATGTGCTACGGCACCTCCGGCATAAAGTGGTCCACCACACGCGGCGTGGACGGAATAGTCACGTCCACAGCGGCTAAGCCACCATCTTGCATGGCAACGTACACATATCCGCGCGCGTCGAGGGCCACGTCCCGGGCATATCCTTCGCCGAGGTCCAGCGTTGCCCGCAGGGCGGGTTGTCCTGAGGGAGGAATCGCCGCCACGTGGAGTCCGGCCAAACCGTTGGCCACATAGACAATCCCATCTCGTGCGGTCAGCCCGAAGCCCAGATCGGGCAACGCTTGGGCGCCGATGATTTGAAAGTCGCCAGGGAGCTGAGCGTCCAACGATGTCAGCCCAAGCGCGTGTTCGGTGACGTAGACGCGATCTTCCAGCACGGTGACTCCTTCCACAAAAGCTTCCCATTGACCGGCAACGAGAGGGCGTTGGGGAGTGGAAACATCGATGGCCGTTAACCCCAAGGCCGGATCAGCCACCAGGAGATAAGCGCCCAGCCGGGCCATGTGACGGGGGGCATCCAGCACCTCAGGAGCTTCTAGGGCTCCTACTGGCCGCGGGACACCGGTGGGGGTGCGTTCGAGCGTGTAGAGGGCCTGTTCAGCCGCCACGTACAGAAACGGGCCGTCAGCCAGAAGCCCGAGAACGGCGAGTTCTTCCTCCTCCCCAAAGCGTCCTGCCAAGCGCGGAGCATCAGGCGTGCTCACATCTACCGTCCACAGCCCGGAGCCGTCAGTGCCCACGTAGGCACGCCCATCGGCCACGGCCACGGAGATGGCGGGTTCCATCTCCTCATCCTCGTCCCCGGGAAAGGCTGCAACGAGGGAGAGGGCATCCGGGCGAGCAGCATCGACCACAAGCAATCCGTCCACGCCGGCTGCCAGGAAGAGGTAGGACCCATCAACAGCCACATCCCACACGCCGCGCATCCACTCCCCTGCTGTGCGACCACAGGCGGGTGGGGAGAGAGTCTCCGGGTTCGGACGTTGGGCGGGCATGCGAAGCACGCGAAACCGCTCAGGAGGAATATCCAGTCGGGCCCACTCTTGGGCGCCGGGCGTGTCCCCAAACCACGCCTCGGGAGGGATGAGCCGGTCGTAGGGGTCCTCGCTGTCAAAGCTGTACGGGTGGACGGCGAAAAGGCTCACATCTCCTCCGGTGGTGTCCACCAGGTACATACCGTATTCCTGAAGAGCCCGTGCAATGGGCTGCTGCCAGGCTGGTAACGTCGAGATGTTGAAAGCGGGATCGAGCTGTAAACGGGCTCCCAAGGGCAGGGCCCTGGGATCATCTGACCAGCCATCGGACGCGGTGGCCGGCGGCACCGGGCCACCGGCCCGCGTCAGGCCATAGGCAAAAGCCAGTGCGTGATCGATGCGGCCCGCTTCCAACGCATCCGGCCACACCAGCCCGGCCAAGAGCGCGCTGCCTCCAGCACGAGCGCCCCCACCACGGGGATAGAAGCCGTCACTCTCCAGGCTGATAGCGTTTGCCCAACTGGCCGCCCAGCGTTTGCCCACACGGCGGGCTTGCCAGAACTCATAGGTACACCCTCCCTGCCGGTCTACAATCACCATGTGACCGTCGTCCTGAGGATCTGGAAGAGCGCCGTCAGGAATGGGAACCGGCCCGAAAAGCTGCCAGGGTGCCCAGTCGGCCGTCAAGCGCACGTCGTAGACAGGCGTCTCCTTATCAGCGAAGTAGACGGGCACGGCGTAACTGCGCACACTCACGCTGAACCCCTCGTGGAGGGCCGCGTCTGCGAACACACGCACCAACTCCTCCGAGCGTGGGTCCAAGGGAGGGTGGGGACCAATGGGTGAGTTGAAAGGGCTCGTTGGGCTGAAGAAGCGCCCCGGGGAGGGTGCAGGTGGCTCTCCTGTGGTGGGAGACGCGGAGAGCTCCGCCGCGGGGACGGGCTGAACATCGTGGGTGTGGTGGGCACGGCCGAAGCTCGCGGGGTGGCCTGACAGCCGATCAGGAGCAACAGGGCCCAGACAAAGGCCCACAGGTGCCGTTGGCACGAGGAGGACGCGGGATATCCCGTGTGCGGCCGCTCCCGACTTCCCGGGGACGAACAAGCTAGGCGGCCTTGTTTCGCCTGCCCCAGTACACTTGACCACTTGATGGAGAGCGATCTTCTGATCATCTGCCAGCTCCACTTGACAAAGTGCTGTCAAAGCTACCTTGACATCCTCTGAACGCACCAGGTATTGGCAGGTGGACGCGCCATGTGCTGCGCCGGGTGGTGTCGGCCTTGGAGACAGCGTGACTTGTTGTGTGCCCTTTCCAGTCACGCTGGAGTGATGCGCAAGCGTGTCTGTGGATAGCCATCTATATAGTTCGCATTCTTATCACGAGAACTTCCCCTGAGCCACACCACCTCAAAGAAAGCTGCGGCCAGATACAGCAGTATTGTTGGTAAGTGTGCCTCATTGTACCATAGGTGGGCTTTGGTGGAGAATTGGAAAAGCCCCGCTTCCTCGCCATGAGGGAAAATGCCAACGTCAACCACGTCCAACGTGCCTTCTTCCTCTGGGAACACCAGCGGCGTTGATCTCTCCGCCAGTGTCCGGGCGGAGCTTGGCCCAGCAGAAGGCAACGGACATGGGAGCACAAGCCACGATGGACGTACAGTCTTTGCCCACCAAAGGCAAACGGGTGTACAATGTAGTGCAGGCAGGAAGGTGTGCAGTGGTCCTCCGGTGGAGATAACGTGGCTCGATCTCTCATTGGGCTGTACTCCGACCAGACAGCTAGCTCCACCGGTTCCTTTGCCAGCGCTCAAATCTGCTGTCCATGTTGTCCAAATTTTCGATCACTATCTCCGCTGGTGCTCCGAGGATACCCGGACTCGTCTTCTCAGGCCGTGGTGAGAATTGTTGAGGTAAGAGAGGTGAGCCAAATATGTAGAATGCACAGGCTTCACGTCCGGAGAAGCCCGGACCCGTTGGCAGGATAGGGCGAATCCTCTTCGGTGGATTGGTGGGGTGGTACACGATCCGCTTCATTGCCGGATGGACCACGGCTCTCCAGCAGAATGAGATCTCCCTTCACCAAGTGATGTACACAACGTAGTGCAGAAGGGGAACGTGGCCTTCTACACGCTGACCCTCCTCAGCCTGTATTGGTTGCCCTTGGGCACTCGTCGCCGGCGGTTCGTGGGAGCCGGTGTGGGATTCCTCGCGGTTGTTGGCCTCGACTATCTGCTCGTCCGGGATTGGTGGGCTCTTCCCCTCGCAGCTCTCATGTCCTCGATCATTATCGTCACGTTGGCATACGCTGGTGCCTTTGCACACATATTCGCCGGGCTCATCGCCAACCCTGGCTGAGAGCAAACGGCGCTGCGCAACTGGCTCCGGGCGGGCCAGCCGGATCACCAGCCGAAAGTGGAATCCTGCCCTCTTTGGGACCCCCTAGACCGCTTGGAGAAACGCATGTGGTCGCGCCTGCGCCAATAAAAGAGCGAGCTTGGTAGGCCAACGCCAAATCTCAGTGCGTACGGCCAGGAAGCAGACGTGCCGAAACTTCTGGGGTCGAGCCGTCCTATGTGACGCACACCCATTTCACCCAATGCTCTCTTCAACGGGCGTTTGATGCGAAGACGCTAGGCTCCTCTAAAGCTCTGGAGATACACCGAGCCATGGCGGTCTGGGAGCACGTCGTTTTTGGTAAAGAGAGCTCCCCTAACGATCCTAGGACCGAGACACTGGCCCTGGCTTAGTTCTCGGTTACCCCAAAGGCGAAGTGGTCAGCATGGGAAACTCCCCCGCTCATAGCCCACTGTGAAGACAGTGCTGTCCGGAAGAGATGGTCTCGGAGCACCTACAACCCTGGGATGGCCCCAAAACGTGATATCAGGCTTGGCGGTAGTAACGCCCTCGCCCCAGATGCTCTCGTGCAGCACCGTTTGCCACTTTTTGACTTATCGCTGCAAGTGTGTTATTAATATTTGTAGGGTGGGCAGATATGGTTACCCTTTCTACACACCAAATCTCTCGTTAGAGGGCAGTAGCCACATTGCATGGGGAATACGTCCTATGAAAAAGCAGCGATGGTTTTTCATAATTGTTGGTATCAATATGGCGCTGGCTGTTATGTTCGGAACAGCGAGTTGGATCTTCGCTCAGACAAGCGTATCGTTCAATAAAAGCCCCTCGGAAATGTTGGTCGTCCCTGCGAATCCTGATCCTTCTGTACCCATTCCACTTACTGTGGCCTGTCCCGCTCTTTCCTCCTTAGGTCTCGCCGGCGACTTCAACGTTTTCATCTTCGGCGATGTGACACAATCTAGTTCCGATACGGAAGGGCGCATGGCTGTCGGCGGCCATGCATCACTTAGTGCATATTCAGTGGGCGCCGTGTTGCCCAACTCCAATGGCACACGTGACGACCTTGTCGTTGGTCAAACGCTCGTTTTTAACGGGGGGAGTGTGGATAACGGCAATATTGTGTACGGTACCGCCATCACACTGACCAGCGTCTCCGTCGGCGGCACCGTGCGGCAGGATACACCGATCGATTTCGCTGCCGAAGCAGCTTGGCTGCGCAGCCGCTCTACGGCTTGGGCAGCACTGCCACCCAATGGCGCGACGACGGTGCAAGATTGGGGCCAACCACGTGCCCAAATCACACTGACAGGAAGCGATGAGGACCTCAATATATTCAGTTTAGCAGGAGCTGATTTGGCCCGTGCCCACACACTGATCATTGATGCGCCTGCTTCTTCTACCGTGCTCATCAACGTGGATGGCTTGAACGCCCAGATGGATGGGTTTGGATTTTCCCTGAGAGGTGGAGTCCAGCGTGACCATATTCTGTTCAATTTCTACCAGGCCAATACACTTACTCTGCAAAATATCGGCGTGGAAGGCACAATTCTTGCACCTTGGGCCGACGTTTCATTTCCATCGGGCGTCATTTGGGGCACCCTCATTGCTCAGAGCCTGACCGGCGCAGGCCAATCCAACCACGTTCCCTTCGCAGGCTGTCTCCCTGGCACCACCACCACCCCGACGCCGACGGCCACGCCAACCATCACGCCGACGGCCACGCCAACCACCACGCCGACGGCCACGCCAACCATCACGCCGACGGCCACGCCAACCATCACGCCGACGGCCACGCCAACCATCACGCCAACGGCCACGCCAACCACCACGCCAACGGCCACGCCAACCACCACGCCGACCGACGGCCACGCCAACCACCATGCCGATGCCAATGGCCTTCACTATCGAGAAAGAGTCCTATCCATTAATGGTGCCCGCTGCCGAAAGGCGTCAATCAGCCAGGACACAGGTCAACGTGATGCCGATGGTCGCTGGCGGTGAGGAGTTAGGGTACTCTATCGTCGTGACAAACACCGGCAGCCTCCCAATACATAATGTCTACATCACTGACACAGTACCTGCCTACACGACGTACATAGCGGGAAGCTTGGCCTGTTACGGATGCACACAAGTACAGATGATAGGAAACACCATCTACGGCTATGTAGATACCCTTGGACCAGGAAGTATTGTCGAGATTTTCTTCGATGTCACCGTAGACTCCGATGCGATTGTGTACACGGATTCCATTGTCAACACGGCGACAGCATCGGCCAGTGGTCTTCCGCCGAAATCAGCGACCGTCACTGACCTGCTCGACGGTGGCGGTGGTGGGCCACAACTCCTGCTCTCAGATACGACGGCCGCACCAGGAAGCACCATCACCTTGGCCGGCGTCAACTATCCACCCGAAACGCCCGTCTCTGTCGATGTCAATGGCTCACCACTGACAACAGTCCGGACGAACCGCACAGGACAGTTTTTCGTCAACCTCCAAATTGAAGAGACAGTGCAACAGGGTTACTATACTGTTCAGGCAAGTACCAACACAGTGTCAAGCGACTCCACAAGACGCCGACAACAGAGTCAAGCGCATGAAGCACAAGAAGATGAAATCAATGTGACTGCTGCTATCCTTCTGCGTGTCGACGACAGCGCTCCTCGGCGCACACCTCCACGCGAAGAGCCAACGGTAGTCATGCCCAGCAACATACGGGCCTACACGTATGCGCTCTTCGTCCCGTTTGTTGTCATACGGTAACCATCGGGATGTGCTCCCAATGAAAACAGCCCCGCCAAGAACGATGTAGAGCAGGTGACGCGCGGCGGCCTTTTCCCAGCCGCCACGCCGGACCCATTTCCGACCCTATAGGCTGCTCTCTGCACTCAAGAGGCCTTCAGCGGGCGAAAGGAAGAGATCGTCGGTCGGAGAACTCGCCTACCTAGCGGGGTGGTCCCGGGGACCACCCCGAATCCAGTTTGGCCGCCTTGCACTGCAAGGCACGGCGCTCCCTCTCACGGCATTGTCCCTCGTAATGCCGGGTGCCGATGTCGCCGTAGAGGACTTGCTTGTTGAACAGCGAGTAGACGGTGCAGGCGATCTTGTGAGCAGTGGTGAGGTGGAAGAGGGCCTGCATAGGGCCGAGTTGGAGGCTTTCCTCAGCGATAGAAGGCGCCAAAGGCACAGTCAGCGCGGGGTGACGGACGGCAACAACGGCCTGGAGGAAAGCCTGACGGCGCGATGGTTGGTTTTGAGAGTGCAGGGACGGAGCCCCTTGCTGCCGGAGATGTCACCACAAGGGGCCAGGCCCGGCCAGGAGCAAGGGAGACACTGATCCGTCCACGGCCGCCAAGTCCACGCCGACAAGGCGGAAGCGATGCCGGCGGGTAGAAGTGGGCAGCGTGTTCCCGGCCTTGGAGCCAGGCTTGGCCGTTGGACGGCACGGCGGGAACCAGGGTCACGCCCGCCGTGCCGTCCGCGGCTTACTCGTGATCCTGGCCGTTGTCCACGGCGATGGCCGGCTCGTAGGCGCCGTTCTGGGCCCAGTGGTAGAGCAAGGCGTCCACGTCCTCCAGCGTGAGGGCCCGACGGTCGGCCAAGGCTTTAATGTGAGCCGTGATCTGCTTGACCGTGGCCTCGTCTAGCTGGAGCCCCAGTTGCTCGGCCCGGTGGCGCACGGCGTTCCAGCCGGTCAGCCGGTGGGCGATGTGAATGTAGCGTGTCAGGCCGAAGTCCTCGGGCCGCAGGATCTCGTAGGTGGAGGGGTTGTTGAGGATCGCCTTGGCGTGAATGCCGGCCTTGTGGGTGAAGGCGGCAAAGCCGGTGATGTAGTTGTTGAAGGGGATGTCCACGCCCACCAGGTCGGCCACCAAGCGGTCGATTTTGGGCAGGAGCTCCAGCTTGTACTTGGCCACCAGCGCGGGGTCCACGGCGTACAGCCGCGCGATGAGCCCGCCTAAGGGCGTGATGCCGTTGCGCTCGCCAATGCCCAACACGCTGGTGTCCACGTGGGTGGCGCCGGCCTCCAGAGCCATGTAGGCGTTGGCAACGGCACAGCCACTGTCGTTGTGGCCGTGGAACTCGATGTCACACGAGACGCGCGCGCGCAGGCCGCGCACCAGCTCGTAGACCTGAAACGGCGTGGCCACGCCCACCGTGTCCGCAATGCCCACCCGGTTCACGCCCAAGGCGTCCACCGCCTCGTAGACCCGGAACA
The DNA here is from genome assembly GCA_030949995.1 of Ardenticatenia bacterium. GTDB lineage: Bacteria > Chloroflexota > Anaerolineae > Ardenticatenales > Ardenticatenaceae > WFWG01. Next base: position 3,222 of record JAUZRY010000104.1, on the reverse strand, counting down.
GGTCCTCGGGCTCCGACCTGAAGGTGTCCTCAGTGCTGAAGCGCACCTCGACATTTTGGGCCTTCAGGTAGGCCACCACTTCCCGGGCCATGTCGATGATCTCGTCCACCGACTTGCCGTGGCTGAACTGGCGCAGGTACGAGGAGGTGCCGATTACCACGTCCACCCCGTCCACGCCCGTGTCCACAGCCCGCTTGGCGTCGGCCAGCGTGCAGCGGGTGTGGGTGAGGATCTTGGCGCGCAGCCCCAGCTTGACAATGGCACGGATGTCGGCCTCGCTCTGGGGGGAGGCGCACGGCGATGTCAGCTCGAGGTATTCGACGCCGAATTCGTCGAGCAGACGGGCAATTTCAATTTTCTGGTCGGTGGTGAAGAAGGCGTTGACAAATTGTTCTCCCTCTCGGAGGGTAGACTCAATGATGGCGTACTGCTGGATGGGCATGGCGTTCACCTCCACCTGAGTTGGTTTGGCGAAACGGGCGTCTAGGCGCCCTCACCGCACCGGGCCGCGGCCGGTGCCGGCCGGCTGAGCTCGCCGGCGATGAGGTGTTCGAGGGCTGCTCGCAGGACAGCGATGCCCCGGCGGTACTCATCCAGCTCGATGTACTCGTCGGGCGTGTGATCGAGCCGGGAGTCGCCCGGGCCGTAGGCTACAATAGGACATTGCCACGCCGGCCCCACCACGTTCATGTCGCTGGTGCCCGTCTTGACCTTGAAACGAGGCGTGCCTCCGGCGCGGCGAATGGCGTGCAGGAACGCTCTGGTCAGCGGGGTGCGACGGTCGGCCACGAAAGCTGGTTCGGCGCCGCGGAAGCTGAGACAACCACCGTTGGGATTGAGGGCCTGAAGGTCGCGTCTCAGCGTGGTGGGTGAGAGGCCCGGGGGCAGGCGAAACGCGAAGGTGGCCCGCACCACGTCCTCATCCCCCTCGCGGCAGGTTTCAATGTGACGTAAGCTGGGCTGGAGCCTGTGGAAGGTGCCCTGGCGTCCTTGGTTAAAACGCTCCGCGTAGGCCACGACGGCGTTCCAGTAGCTGACAGCGTGTTCGGCCACGGCCCGCGCAGGCCCGGCCGTGTGGGCGGTGGGCTGGCGGCACTCGTAGTCGAGCAACAGGCGTCCTTTGTACCCCAGTGTGATGGCATCCCACCCGCTGGGCTCCCCCACGATACAGAAGTCGGGACGATATGTTTGAGCCACGTGGCGAGCACCGCGCGAGGTGGCCGCTTCTTCTTCCACCGCGCCCACGACCACGAACTGCCAACCCTCGGCCGGGGCGAGTCCGGCCACGGCCATGACAAAGGCGGCCAAGGGGCCCTTGGCGTCTACCGCGCCCCGCCCGTAGAGCCGGCCGTCACGGATTTTGGGGTGCGGCCCGCCGGGCACGGTGTCGATGTGGCCCAAGAGCATGATTTGGCGTGGTCCGGTGCCCACAGTGCCCACCGCGTTGCCGACCTCGTCCACGTGGGCGTTCAAGCCCAACGACTCCATGCGGTCAACAAGCCAGGTCACGGCCTCGGCTTCCTGGCCGCTGGGACTGGGAATGGCGACGAGTCCCTGAAGCAGAGCAATCTCGTCCATGGAGTTCCTCCCCGGCTCAATTCACCTGGTGAATGTGTTCGACAACGGCTTCCACAGCATGGTGCCAATCAGCTTCATCTATAGTTAAGGGGGGGAAGCAGTCGGAGCACAGTCGGCCCCGCGGGCAGGGCCAAGACACCGGCTTCCTGAAGCGCGCGCAGCAGGGGGGTAACCCGCCGCCGCAGCTCCACGCCGATCATGAGGCCCAAGCCGCGCACCTCGCGCACAGCCGGCACGTCGGCCAGTGCCTGGCGTAGCCGGTCCATTGCCCAAGCGCCCAAGCGCTCGGCGCGGGCTGCCAGTGCCTCCCGTTCGAGCACATCGAGCGTGGCCAGGGCAGCCGCACAGGCCAGCGGGTTGCCGCCGAACGTGGAGCCGTGGCTTCCGGAGGGCAGCGTGCCCACACGGGGGCCAATGGCCACGGCGCCGGCGGGCACGCCGGCGGCCATCCCCTTAGCCAAAGCCACCATGTCGGGCACCACGCCGAAGTGCTGAAAGGCGAAGAGGCGCCCGGTGCGGCCGAAGCCCGTTTGCACCTCGTCGAAGATGAGCAGCGCCCCCCGTTCCTCACACAGGGCCCTCAGGCCGGCCAAATAGCTCGGGGAGGCCGGGCGCACGCCCCCCCTCACCTTGGACCGGCTCCACGATGATGGCCGCCGTTTGCTCGGAGACGGCGTGGGCGGCAGCTTCCAAGTCGTTGAAGGGCACGTGGGTGACCTCGGGCATGAGGGGCTCGAAGGGGCGGCGGTACTTAGGCTCCCACGTGAGGCTGAGGGCACCCACCGTGCGCCCGTGAAAACCCCGCATCGCGGCCACGAACCCAGGGCGTCCTGTGGCGAGACGGGCAAATTTGGCGGCAGCCTCCACCGCCTCGGCGCCGCTGTTGCAGAGGAAGAAGCGGGGGAACCCCGTCACACGGGCCAAGCGGGCGAGCAAGGCCGCGCGCACGTCGTTGGCGAACGTGCCCGGACAGCTTATCAAACGCCCGGCCTGATCTGCCAGGGCCCGCGCCACGGCCGGGTGGGCGTGGCCTAAAATCGCGGCCCCGTGCCCGGCGATGCAGTCAATGTAGGCGCGTCCCCGGTCATCCCAGACGCGCCCGCCCTGGCCCCGCACAATGGTGAGGCCGCGCAAGGTGTAGACACCGGCGCTGTGTCCGATCTCAACGGTCAATGGGTCCTGGTCAGCCATGTTCACCGTCCCTGATGTCCCCTTCGCGCAGTTTGCCCGGCTGGGGGCGTTGGTTGGGTCGCTGCTCCCTTTCTGGATTTCTCACCGAGAGCACACGGATCAGGTTACGGCGTGATCGTGGTGCCCCGGCCGTTCAGGGCAGCGCGCACGGGCGCTTCGGCCGCGCTGGGCCCGATGATGACCCGGGACACGCCGCCGTTGAGAGCCTCGCGGGCGGCTACTAGCTTGAGGCGCATCCTGCCCCGGGCGTACTGCTCAATGGCGTCTTCGATCTCCTGGCGGTGAAGACGGGGAATCACGCTGGCGGGATCATCGGGCCGGCGCAGCAGGCCGGGCGCGCCGGTGAGCAGGACTAGGGTGTCAGCTCCGAGCGCGGCGGCCACGGCCGAGGCCGCCCGATCGCCGTCCACGTTGATGATCTCGTGGTCAGTACTGATGGCCGGCGGGCAGAGC